>DATHYR010000248.1:0-1598 GCA_035458985.1 Pseudomonadales bacterium | reverse complement strand
ATAAGCGTCGATAATTTCAGCTTGCAATTGCGCGGCTCGATCAACTGCCCACTGATCAAGCGCCACCATCTCTTCAAAGGCTACCGCGTCTGTGGCGGGATTGAAGCCATTGAGGTTTGACAGTAAAAAACGGGCCGTATTACGGATACGGCGATACGAGTCGGCTGAACGATTCAAGATTTCGTCTGAAACACTCATTTCACCAGAGAAATCCGTCGCTGCCACCCAAAGACGCAGCACATCCGCTCCCAAGTTGTTCACAACGGTTTGGGGTGAGATCGTGTTACCAATCGACTTGGACATTTTGCGACCTTCACCATCGACGGTAAAGCCGTGCGTCAGTACGGTTTTGTAGGGCGCATTACCGTTAATGGCAATGGCAGTTTTAAGCGACGACTGGAACCACCCACGGTGTTGATCAGACCCTTCCAAATAGAGATCAGCCGGATAACGCAAATAGTCTCGACGCTGCAACACCGCCTCATGGGTGACACCCGAGTCAAACCACACGTCAAGGGTATCGGTTACCTTGCTGTAATGTTCAGCCTCATCACCAAGGAGTTCACGGGCATCAAGATCATACCAAGCATCCATACCGTCCTTTTCTACCCGCAAGGCGACCTGCTCAATCAGCGCAGAGGTGTTAGGGTGTAATTCTTGGGTGTCTTTATGAACAAATAACGTAATCGGTGCACCCCACGTTCTTTGCCGAGAAATACACCAGTCTGGGGTAGATTCGAGCATGGCCTCAATGCGTGCTTGCCCCCAACCAGGCACCCAACGCACCCCTTTTACGGAGGCTTTAACATCGTCCAATAAGCCGTTTTTGCTCATTGAAACGAACCACTGCGGCGTAGCGCGGTAAATCAACGGGGTTTTGGTTCGCCAGCAGTGTGGATAGCTGTGCACAAATTTGCTTTGCGCCAACAGCACACCATGCTCTTCCAGCAAGGCTACAATTTTGTCATCTACCTTGTAGACGTGATCGCCAGCAAAGATTTCGACAATATCACGGTAATTACCATTTTCATCCACATAATTGAGCGTATTCAGGCCATATTTCATGCCTACGTTAAAATCCTCTACGCCGTGGTCGGGCGCTGTATGTACGCAACCAGTACCGGCGTCAACCGTGACATGATCACCCAATAAAATAGGCAATTCACGTGAATAGAATGGATGATTGAGTAACGCACCTTCCAAGGCACTGCCGCGGCAACGGCCGACCACATCGGCCTCAAAATTTCCCGCCTTCTGAACGGCTTCTGCCAACTCAGCGGCTACCAATAGACGCTCCCCCGGTCCTTGCAAAAGCACATAGTCAAGATTGGCGTTGACACTCACCGCTTGGCTCGATGGAAGGGTCCACGGGGTGGTCGTCCAGATCACCACCTTAAACTCACCTTCGCCATTGGCTTCCATCAATTGACAGATCTGCGCCTGATCAACCACCGGGTATTTTACGTAAATTGAATATGAGGTTTTATCTTGATATTCCACTTCGGCTTCTGCCAGAGCTGAGGCGCCAACCACCGACCAGTAAACTGGTTTGAAACCACGGTCTAGGTGGCCATTCTCGATAATTTTACCTAAGGCGC
>DATHYR010000247.1:0-3040 GCA_035458985.1 Pseudomonadales bacterium | reverse complement strand
TCAGCAAACAGTTAGCTTAACGATCACTGCAGTAGCGGCCGATAGCACGTCGGCTAGCGTTAGCAAAACCATTAAAATGATAGAAGTTAACGATGCGGTGAGTTTATCAGCTCCCAGCGACATTACCTTTGAAGATACTGCCGCCGTAGATACCTTTACCGTGGCTACAGGTACCCTTGTTGGATCAGATCCAGATTCTGGCACGACATACATCTATGGGATTTCGGGCGGGACAGCGGTATCAGCCACGACCGTCACCAAAACAGGTACCTACGGAGTATTGAGTCTCAACACTTCGAGCGGTGCCTACACCTTTACCGCCAATGCAGGTGCCATTAATGCCTTAACTGCAGCAACTAGCGAAGAGTTTACTGTGACGGTTAACGACGGTAGCGGTTCTTCAGCAAGCCAAACACTCACTGTGAACATTACGTCAGCTAGTAATGAAGCGCCGGTGATTAGTGTCGAAAGTGGCGATGCTGTTAGTGCGAATCTGCAAGAAGACGGTACGACAGTGCTGAGCAGGACTGGCACATTAAGTGTGTCAGATATTGATACCACCGACACCGTCATTGTTGAGGTAGTTGATGTTGTAGCTTCGGGTACTCCAGTAACCCCCACTATCGACAATGCCACATTACTGGCGATGTTGAGTGTTGATGCGGGCGATGTTATTGCCAATAACGCAACATCTGGCGATTTGACGTGGAGCTTCAATAGCGGTGGTGAAGACTTAAGCTCTCTGGCTGATGGTGAGTCTTTTGTTCTTACCTATAACATTAGAGCCACCGACAGCGCGACAAATCAATCTAGTTTACAAACTGTTACTATCAATATTACTGGCGCTAGCACAGCACCCTTTATTAGAGACGGTGACGATGTTGCCTTACTATCGGAAACCAATAATGCGTTGACTGCTTCGGGTAACTTGACCGTTACCGATAGCGATACCTCTCAAACCGTGACAGTGTCATCAACACTGGTGGCCTCGGGAACGATTTTCCCTGCTGATAGCGATGCGCCGACACAGTCTGAGCTTGAAGCAATGTTGACGTTAACCCCAAGTTCTGTGGCAGACGCGAGTGCTGGAGAAACCATCGCTTGGAATTTTAACTCGGGTAGTGAGACATTTGATTACCTAGCAGACGGTGAAACTCTAGTTCTGACCTATACATTAGAGACGGATGATGGCGGATTGACTGATACCACTACCGTCAAAATAACCATCACCGGTACCAACGACGGTCCGGTCATTACTAATGGCCCAGACACGTTGGATCTTAACGAAACCGATACCACTTTAAATGGTAATGGCACATTGACCGTTAGGGATCTTGATACCACCGATGTGGTTAATGCCTCGGTATCGCTCGTTTCAAGTGATACTGGTACGGGAAGTAACTCCAATCCCGCTAAACCAAGCGACGCTGAACTATTGGCAATGTTGAGTGTTACGCCTATTGAGATTCTTGATAACACCCAGCAACAAGCGACCATGAGCTGGACGTTTAACTCGGACAGTGAAGCATTTGACTATCTTGCGGCTGGTGAAACCCTGATTGCGGTTTACAGCATCAAAGTGACGGACGATGCAGGTACGGCATTATCAGATAGCGAAACGGTGACAGTTACCATTACTGGCACTAACGATGCGCCAACATTGGCCTTGAGTCGAAGCGGTGTGACGTATACCGATACCGCCGCGAATGACAGCTTTGTGGCGGCATCTGGAACGTTGCAAAGTACCGATAAAGATACTGCTGATAGTCAAACGTTCGGCATTTTCGAGGCTGACCCCACGGCAGTCGCATTGGCGGGCTTTGATGTCAGCAAAACGTCAGCCTACGGGGTGATGTTTGTTAACAGTACCAGTGGCGCTTATCGTTTTGTTCCCAACACAGCCGCTATCAACGGATTGTCGAGTAATACCTCGCAGACTTTTGACCTAACCGTTAACGACGGCACTACCACCTCACAGCAAACCTTCACCGTGACGTTGGTGGCGGCTAACGATACACCTGAAGTAACTGGCCAGTTAACGGGTTCGGTTAACGAAGGTAATGTGGGTGATACCACTAGCGTGACGGGCAGCCTCGCGATTAGTGATCGTGATGCGGCTGACAGCCCAAGCTTTGCCGATGTGGCATCGACTGTGGGTGACAATAGTTACGGCAACTTCAGCCTGAGCTCGGGCACATGGACATATACACTCAACCAATCAGCCGTCCAAAACTTGGATGCGGGCGATAGTGTCACCGATACCCATACGTTTACGGCTACAGATGGTACGACACAGGTCATTACTGTCACCATCAATGGCACCAACGATGCGCCGACCCTCACGGCTCCAACGGCGATAAGCTTTACGGATACCGACGGTGACGACACATTTACGAATGCTACCGATACCTTGGTAGATAGTGATGTTGATAACGATGATACGGAGTTGTTTGCGATCTTTGGTCACACTGCTGACAGCAGCCGTAATGGCTATGACGTCAGCAAAGCTGGCCGTTATGGCACCCTTTACCTGAACTCATCCACGGGCGCCTACCTGTATGCCCCGAGTGGTGCCGCCATTGAAGCTGCCACAGGGACCGTGAGCGAACAGTTCAGCGTGAGTGTTACCGATAGCCAAGGCGCTAGCGCAAGCCAAACCTTGACCGTCAATGTGATGGGTGTAAACGATTCTACCGTTATCACAGCGTATAGTGCGGGAAGTGATACCGCGACCCTTGAAGAAACTAACAGTGCGCTATCAGTGAACGGCGCATTAACCGTTAGCGATCTCGATGTGGCACAAACGGTTGACGTGTCTGTGGCGGAAGGTACCAAAAAGCTGAATGATCAAGCCGCTTCAGCATTAACCACAGCGGAACTCGCTTGGCTAACGTTTGCTTCTGCTACAGCGCTCAATGACAGCCAAGATACCTCACGGATTGAATGGACGTTCACTAGCGCAAATGAGGCTTTTGATTATCTGCGTGCTGGTGACGTATTGGTGCTGTCTTACACAGCAAGATTTGATGATGGTGTTACC
>DATHYR010000246.1:0-2478 GCA_035458985.1 Pseudomonadales bacterium | reverse complement strand
GTTCCCAGTGCTTATCATTGATTTTGATCTGGGCTGGATCAACATCGGCACTGATCCACTTCTTATAAAATTCTTCAAAAGCATTGACGTTCGTTTGCGTGATGGTGGGACCTGTATCACGGCGCGAGAATACAACGTCATTGTATATTAGCTCTGAGGTCTTGAACTGATCTACCAGTAGTGCGTGTTCAACGGTGTATACCGCACTGGCGGCCGGATATACCACATTAAAGGTTTCCTCTGGTCCACCCACGATTAGCCGGTCATCGCCTGAACCCATGTTGAGCAACAGGCTCAGCTCGTCCACCAACCCATAGAGATAGACCGTGTCATCGCCGGCACCCGTGAGCAAGGCAAGGCGTTCAATGCCGTTAATATTTTCCAGCTTGAGGCCTGCACCAAACAGGTACTGTTGGTTGTCGTTATCGGTAAAGATATAGAATTCATCGCCGATCTGGGTGCCGGCAACCACCACCGTATCAAAACCGCTGCCACCGAAAATTTCTACCCGGTTGTTTTCAACGTAGTTGATCAGGGTATCGCTGTCATTTTCACTGACAAAGTTATTCTCATCACCGGCGCCCGCAGTAATTTCACCGCCATCGATCTCCTCAGCCTTATTGTTGGTTGTTTCCTGCAGTAATGCTTTCAGGAAGAAGGTATCGTCTCCACTTTCACCAAACAGAGAAAGTTCTCCGACATTGTGATTGACTTCGAAATAGTCATCACCCGCTCCTCCGTAGAAATAGGCGTTAAAACTAACACCGGCGGTAATGCCATCCAGCCCGTCAACGACGTCAATCAGTTCGTCATTGATATCAATGACGCCATTTTCATTGGTGTCCAGGCGTACAGCCTTGGTTTCCAGTACACGACCAATCATGAATGTATCAGCACCCTGGTCACCATACACAAACATAGCCGCCATGCTGTCGTCAGCGATAAAGACATCATCGCCACGCCCACCATGAATCTCAACGTTTTCAGCTGAAAAGTCGTAATAAACCCGCTGGTAATCGGCTAACTGAGCCAGTGATGCGGATGGCTTAACCGTGGCGGCAGCATCCGCCTGGTCAAGCGGTTTGGTGGCATTGTCATTGTTGACTTCAAAGGCGAAATAATTGCCGTTGGCATCCTTTGCACCGTCGAGAATCTTTACCCTCCACGGGTCACGCTTGGTGCCGCTACCGTTTACATCGACCTTAAGTCCGCTAACGGTTGATTCCAGCGCGGTCTTGATGGCCAGGCGATCCGCGGCTATCGCGGTGTTAGTGTCCCCGGTCTTGCTCAGGTTGGCTGCCGTAAATGCACTGCCGTTATAGCTGAGTTTGAAAGTACCGGTTGCACCATCCTGCATGCTGAACATCTGGGTCTGGTTGGCTGGTTGCTCGAACATCGCATCGAGATCGAGTCCACTGCCACCCAGGCCACTGACGGCATCGGGATCAATACGCGTTACCATGGCGCGCTCAGGATGTGCAAAGGCTACGAGGTCGTCACTACTGGTAATATGGAAAAACGCCCCTTCCGGATTAACATCGGTGCCATAACCCGGTAAGAACTTGATATGCCATGAAGTGTTGGTAGTTACCGGATTGATTTTTGCATCCGTATCGCGAGTGACCTGAATGGAACCCGCTGCAATGGTAGACAGGTTCTCCAGCGCTGCCTTTACCTGTGCCTCGGTAGATGATTTCGTCAGATTAACGGTTTTTTGCCCATGGTATTCGAGCTTAAAGGTATCGCTGGCTGTTGTTGACGTAAAATCAACCTGCTGCATGGATGTATCGGCATCCAGGTGCAAGGTATCAGCGATTGTACTGCCCCATATCTTGACCGTATCAGTACCACTGGTGCCGCTGTCAACGACAAAAGTCTCTGACATGTTCATGATCGGACCTGAGAGGGTTAGTTCATAAGTGTCACCGCCCTCTGTTCCATCAAACCGTGCAGACTTGGTGAAGTCGTTGATGGTAAAACGGTTGGCGTGAGCGCCACCAAACAGTTCAAACAGCTCAAATATCCCCACGGCGGATTCATTCTCGTTGACCGATATAACTGCATTCGGATTTTCATTGGTTGGTGCCGGCTCAGAACCGGATATAACCAGGCTGTTGTCGGAAAGACTAAAATTAAGGTCTCGTTGTTCGATTAGTGTATCGGTGTCAGCAATGCCATCAATATCGATTTCAATAAATGTATCTTCGCCTGCATTACCCGTAACCGTGTCACTACCCTCTCCGGATATCAGTACATCGGCGAAACGGGTGCCAACGAGACGGTCGTTACCGGCACCACCCGCAAGCACCAGGTTACTCACGGTAATCGCACCCAGAACATCATTACCGGTTAGCACGGTAGAATTTGGAATCAGACCGGCATAGAGCTGGTCATCGCCTGCTAGTGCATCCACTGTGAGCTGGTCGTACGTCAGCCCATCACTAGCCTCACCCTCCAGGTCGAAGCCACGCATCGTGA
>DATHYR010000245.1:0-1220 GCA_035458985.1 Pseudomonadales bacterium | reverse complement strand
TCGAGCCATGGTGTCTGCTCGTAAAAATGTGTCATCAATGGCAAACCGGACATAGTTTTGCGTGTTTGTCATGTCATCCATGCTGAGGCGTGTCTCAATCGCCGTGATGTATGGCTGGAGAGCCAAAGCAATCAATTGCTTACGCTCATCTTGTACGTTGGCATAAGTCATGCTGTTGTTTTCGTCAGCTGACAAATAATAGGCCGGGATGTTGCAAAGTCTTGCAATCTGTGTAGTAAGGTTTTGGATCAAGTCCACATAGCCCATGTCTTTCGGGCTGAATTGTGACGGCATGTAGTCAAGAGTGCTCGTTAGGTATGCCGTAGTGCCTCGCTGACGTGCGCTCTTCCATTGTGCGAGCAGCGCGGCTACTTCGTTTTCGCTTAAATCTGCTCCGGTGTTTTTAATAATTCCGGTAGGTGTCGGAGATGTAGCTGCATCGTAAGCAGCTTTCTGCACTCGATACGCTTGTTGAATAATTGTTGCGCCGGTGTTGAGGATACCTTCGCTTAAACCTTGAAATGTAATAAGTGAGCCAATTCCGTCCATGGGTACAGGCGCACCATCAATGTAATACTGTGTAACAAATTGATTGTCTGGCGATACTTGCTGTGTTACGCGAGTTGGTGCAATCCAGTTGAATCGAGCTGGTCTGCCATCATCCTGAAATTGCTCAACAACCTGCCAATATGCAACTCCGTAAAAGAGAAGGCTATCAACCGTGTATGCAAGTGTGACGGATCGAGGCTGATGAATTGAAGGTTGATCTAACCATTTTGGAGATCCAATTCGCTGGTCATTCGACTTGCGATACAGATGCAATGGGATTGAACCAATAGTTCCAGCGATAAGGTTACGGCATCTAATAATCGCCGGTAATGACATTGCTACATCACGGGAAACTTTTGTAAGTAGTTGAGTATTGAAATACCCAAAATCATCACCCATGATGACAGGGGCATATTGAGCCTTAACCTCAGAAGATTGTTTAGGTGCTTGAATGAGGAAGCGATCCCAAAATGCCATAGGTTATAGGATACCACACAATACGGACAATCTACGCAAAAATGGCAGGTTTCGATACCGGCTTGAGAAGCTGATGGGTCACCATGGCCAGAGCTATCGCGGCAGACACATCCCCCGCGGATCTGCGGCGCACTATACGCCATCCCGCATCGTTGATCTTTGCTCCGCAATTATTCATTGACGAGACCAACTCG
>DATHYR010000244.1:0-1101 GCA_035458985.1 Pseudomonadales bacterium | reverse complement strand
CTCACCGAAGGGCCAACTAGTTGCCACTCCTATTTGTTCAATGAAGTAACCAAATGGAAGTGTGATGGCAAGGAGTGTCCAGCCATAGCGCGCACCAAAAGCTGCAACTCCATGCAAAAACATTGCAAGTGCCGCCAAATAGACAGATGCGATGGTGATGAATTGCAAGGCAGAACCATCGACCAGCGGATATGCGATCTGCATCAAAATTGTTAAGCCAAGTGCAACGCCCATCACCTTGATCAGCAGCGGAGATGCGCCACCTCTGGCCCTACGGCGAGGTGTGTAATGGCGGATGGACATAGGTTAAGTCTGCCTTATTCCATTTATATAAGACAGTTACTGCAAAGATCCGCGGAGTTCACGCACAGCAAAACGAGCAAAAAGCTCCTCTGAATACCAGTTATAGGCAGATGTATCTGCAATCGCCTTTTGATGGGCCGCACCCTTATATGCAAACTCTCTAATCGCAGCAGCAGACTCCCACAATGAAAAAGTACCCTGCAGGCCTATTGGGGCTTCACCAATACCAATCGCTGCAACCAAACCTGGTGCCGCTTTCAATGAAATCGTCACAGGTGGCACCGATCTCCAGAATCTAAAGTTCTGGCTCCATTTAATGCGCGCACGAGTAATCGCCGCAACCTGTCCATCCCAATCTTTAATAGCCCCAACAAATGGCTCTTTACCAGCCCACTTGCCATGAGAAGAAATTGGATCTAACACTGCGCGGAATTCAGAGACTGAACCCTTGCGCCACCGCTTCACGACAGATGATGAATCAAACTTTTGAATATCTTCAACAACGGCAACTAGACCCCACTGCAACGCATTGGCATCGCTAGGCGTAAAGGTTTCGCCCTTGCCAGTGCCTAAAGATTTATGAAAAGAAACATTTTTATCTGCCATCAAAAAGAATCTATCAAAGCCCATGGCAAAGATGGCATTGGCCAAACGCATTGGCTTAATTGTCCAGAAGTAAGCAACAATCATTAATCGCCTACAACCATTGGTTGTGCTCCTGTGCAGGCGACTAGTTCTGCGAATGTTGTTGGATACACCGCGTGAGGGTGGCCTGCAGCTGCCCACACAATTTCGTAT
>DATHYR010000243.1:0-2114 GCA_035458985.1 Pseudomonadales bacterium | reverse complement strand
GTGCGTAAGTGCCTACCGATGGCTTTGTATGCGGTCAGTCTGCCCGACAATTGCGATCTTGAGGGACTTCGGAAGTTTTTCAGTGGTGGAGTCTTCACGATGGCTAAATGGATGATTCTCCACGATATGTCGAATAGCCTGTGTAGGCCGACGTACAGCCCGCTGCAGGCATTTGCGAAGAATGTAGCTTTGAATCTGTACGATGCTGGTAATAATCTCGGGTTTTTCGATTGCAGTGATGAATACTTATGTACGGCTGCAGTCAACGTATGTGTTGCATACGCGATGTGTCTCGATACCTGTGTATCAGCTTCTGATAAGGAGGCCTGGATCATGCAGAACATGATGCCGGTCCTTGATCAGTTGCTTGCGATCGGCAACAAGACTCCAATCGAACTTTCATGTGATGAGCGTGAATTGAACTGTGCCGTTCAGCGTGTGTGATAGTTAAAAAAAGGAATGATATATCATGAGTGCATTTGATGTCTATAAGTGGCTTGACGCTGGACCAATAGCGCTAGTGAAGGGGGCAGGGCATCCAAAGACTGGTGGTTGTTGGATGTCGGCCATCAGCAGGTATGCTGGGGAGCAATGGACTGATCATCCAGAGTGCGTCTGTCCTGTCATCAGGAATTTCTGCATACTGATAAATGATCTTTTACCGTCTGACGCTGCACGTGGGCGTGTTATTGGCCCGCGGTTGTTTGACCCGATCGGCACACGTGGTTCTTTGGAAGCCATGGAGCTGCGTGCAGTGATGCTACTAAATGCCTGTGTGCGTATGTGTCTGCCGATAGCTGTGAAGGTGAACCACCTGGACTACTATTACGATTTCACGAGGTTTCCAGAGTCACCCAGTTTCCCCGGTTGTACGGTGGACACGGTGATCACTTTACATGCTGTGTGGCGCACGCTGGATCAGCTGCCGTATACGCCTATGCAAAGTGATGCAACGTACGTAGCCTTATGCTTGCATAAGGCTGCTTGCTATATCGCAGGTACGGGCAATGAGTACGCCAGTTGCAGAGTAGAGAGTCTCTATAGGGCTGCAGGGCACGTAGGTACCGCATACGAGACGTGTCTTGGAGCTGGCGGTGGCATAAAAAAGCCAGAGAATATGGAGGATTGGATCGTGCAGAACGTGATGCCGGTTTTCGACCAGATGGTCGCTATCGGCAGCAAGACCCCAATTGAGTTGTCATGTTCGGAGCGTGATCTCGATTGTGCCGTGCAACGCTTCTAAACTTTACCCCACCTGGTCTATCGGCTTGGTGGGGGTTTTGTGATGTTATGTTGTCGTTGGTGATGCACCGTAATTAAGAAAGGTTTTTCGATGTCATTTGATGCTTTCAAAATGCTGGACCAGAAACCAATTAAGTTGGTACTTGGGCAAGGTGATCCAAAAACTGGTGGATGCTGGATGACAGCTGTCAGTGCGTATGCGGGGTTGGAGTGGAATGATCATCCAGAATGCGTATGTTGTGTCATTCGCGGGGTGTGTATTGGCTGCATTAACGACGTGTTGGGGTCAGATGTTTCGCGTGGTGATGTGATCGGGCCCCGGTTGTTTGATCCAATTGGCACACGTGGTGATATTGAGATCACCAAACAACGCTACCTTATTTTGGCTAATTGGGCCAAGAACGTATTCCTTCCGTACGCATGTAGAATGTTGAATAACGATAACCTCGCGGAGAGGTTTGAAGCGTTGCATGAGATAACTTTCGACAACATGCTTGAAGTTATCAAGATGTTACCGCGTTTTGATGCCAGCGATCCGCCTCTAAATGTTGAGATGCAGTCCCATATTTGGATGGGTTTTGCAAACGGACTGTGCCGTGTTGCTATGTATTCGCTGCACGATAGATGCACGTTCGAATACATACTTGCAGATGCAGCTACTTACATCGCAGGTACAGTTTATGCACTTGTTACGCATATGGACTGGAACGCTGAGCAACGAGAACAGTTTGTACTGAAGTATACGATACCGCTGTTTGATGAGCTTATTGCTGTCGGCAACAAGACACCAATCGAATTGTCACCGAATGCAGTTGCGCTTCGGGATGATGGCTACATCACGGTACCTTTGATTGAGTGACCTCATGTTGTGG
>DATHYR010000242.1:0-42702 GCA_035458985.1 Pseudomonadales bacterium | reverse complement strand
CTGGTGTAAAATCCCCCAATTTATAATTAATTGCATCCGTACTGTCGATTTTTTC
This sequence comes from Pseudomonadales bacterium, assembly GCA_035458985.1. Taxonomy (GTDB): domain Bacteria; phylum Pseudomonadota; class Gammaproteobacteria; order Pseudomonadales; family JAHEIH01; genus JAHEIH01. Next base: position 42,647 of record DATHYR010000242.1, on the reverse strand, counting down.
GCTAGGAATAATATCAACGATATCCACAACGGCCACGATTGCACCTAATGGGAAATCAGCTAAACAGGACATGCCGTGCTTACGCATCGCGTCCTGTATAGGTTTGTGGGCTCTAATTACTCCGCGAGCGAATATTAATTCATCTTCGTAAAAACGCTTTGCAGCATGAATTGCGATAGGACCGCGGTGAAACGTACTCCATGATCTAGTCTCATGCGTTTTGCATCCGATAGCGATCATGGATGCCCACGGTTGCCAAAGTGTTATCGCTTTCATAATCCAATTTCCTCATTCTCCCCAAAGCCAGCCACGTCAACACTCGTCCATTCCAATTTCCCGTCATGAATTTCGTAAACGAGGAACCACTCGCAATCTTGAATATTTTTTGCGTGAACTGCCCCAAAATCGGCCCGGTGTCGTGTGACCGTAAATTTATACAGAAACGTTGCCACGCTGAAACGCGATAAGGCGTCTATGGCAGCTTGTCTGATTTCCTGTTCGCTCATGATCGCTTCTCCGGGTCTACAAACGTCATACCCCATAGCTCGAACACGTCGGTTTCTTCCGGTGTAGCTAGTGGTTCATCACCATTCCAGACACGCGCATCTTTGACACGTAGGTGATCAGGCATCATGCCGCCATGCCTGCGCGGTGTAACCATGCGCCTACTAAAATCAGCGCTGCCGGTGCGAATCATATAATTGATTCCCCACGTCGCCGGATCTGGTTGCAGGAATAGATCAACCTGATATTCGTTTCCGGCAGAGCCGGTAAATAAAAACTTTTTATATTTCTGACCATTTTTTACAAGCGCAATCGGCCACAATGCCAATAATGTGTCAACTTCGCTCACGTTCATCGGTTCGCCTAGCAGGTCGTACAGAAGCCGCGGCGCCGCGATAATTTCGATATCACCGACCATTGGTTGCCTGCGGCGAATGCTACCCGCCAGTTCTATTCGTTCGCACGCAGGTGCTAATTTCTCACATAGACTGAGTGCGATTTGTTCCACCTGTGCCAGCGGTCGCTTCTCGGTATTGCTCATGATTCTTTTCCTTTCAATCTATCCACAACTTCGTTAACTTTCCCGTCAATCACGCTAGCGCTGCGCCCAGGTCATAATTTCATCGGGCATGTTGGCGTTTTTGTCCTGGTGCGCATCTAAATTACTTGCTTCATGCTCCATCCTTTCGGCGGGTCACTAATCCGATAGCAATCCCCAATGAACACCTGATGAAACGTTCGAGTAACGCCACGGTTCTGCTTATCGATACGCACTGTAGCAAATGGTGAATAGTCACCCTCCTCAGCGATCTTCGTTCCGTTGTCAATTAAGCCCCCTGGCTCAACAATCGGGCGTGTAACGATAATCACCAATTGAGCGCGTTGTGACTTTTTTCCACTTCCGTCTATGGCCTGACGTGTTTGTACCTTATGTTGATCTTGCATTGATTTATTGCCCTGCGTCGCCGTAAATCCAGGAATCTTATTCTTTTCGCAAAAATTCTTGAATCGGTTCATGTCGTCGCCTTCGCGTGAATACTGATTATTGCCATACAGTTGCAGTTGTCGTCTATCGGCTTCGCACTTATCAATATAATCCAAGACTACGCAATCACACTCTTTTTCATCAATAAGCTTTTGCAACTCGGCCAACAGATCGGACATACTCGCGCTTGGCATGTGCGTGTAGTGTAAATTATCTGCCCACTCGGAGATCCTGCGTTCACCTTCCGCAATGGCTCGATCTTGCTCAGGAGTAGTCTCAGCGTCTTCAATGGCGGCTAATGGTACACCGGACCAACGAGACTTCCTGCGGTCTAGTTTATAATCGTGATCATCCTCTAAATGTACAAGTACCGTTTTATTGCCACGCTGCGCCCAATGTTCAGCAATCCATTCTAGGTAAGTGGATTTACCTACCCCATCGGGAGCAGCAAGTACACCGACAATGCCGGCCCGTAAAGGTCTTACCCAGTCATTCCACTGCTTCCATTGCGTAGGCCAGTCAAATCGCCGTAATGTCCCTTCTGTTTTTTCATGTAATCTTTTTTCAGTCGTATCCTTTGCATGTCCTACGGTTTCCCATCCATAAAGCGTTGCGCCGCCTCTTTTGGGTGGTGCCAACATTTGCCACTGCTCCTGTGCTTCGGTGTAAAAAATATTAGGGTCAGGGTTCATCTGTAGATTCTTGGTTAGCCACGCCGCATAGTCGCCAGCTCTGCGCAGCCATGCTGATCTATGTACCGTAATAGCTGAACGAATAGCTGAATCGGGATTGCCTTTGAGTGAATGCAAAAATCGTTCATCGATTGTAATGCTTTGTTTTGGGTATATATCGGCAGCAACTCGGCGGCATTCGGATAAAATGTTTTCCTGATTGATGGGTTCAATTCCAAGCAACAAGCTACGAACAGCGGCAAACACAACACGTCTACGTGGTTCGTAGAACTCCGAATCTTGTAGTTGCTGCACAAGCGCCAACGCTAATTCGTCACTTCCGAGCATACCAGCCAGAACGTCAATTTCAGCACTATGGTTAACCAACCCCAAAACTTCGGATACATTTACACTCACATTGGCCCCCTCATTGCATCAAGACTAAAACCAAGTTCACCGGACACGCCAACCAGTGGAACTGCGGTACCCATGTCCGGCAAACGTTTATTGTCGTCACCTTCTGCACGCTTCACAAGAATACCGCGCACATAGCGAACATTGCGCTTATTCGCTTTGACCGCTAGACGAATCGCCGTATCAACTTCAATTGCACCATAGGTATCAACCAAATCGCCAATCTCTTCGGCGATGACCGGCGTCAGGGTTCCTGGCATGTTATTTTCCCAAAGACTAAAAACAAAACTACAATCAACTACAACCGGCTCCGCCGGCGCAGTAGTTGTTTTATTATTAATCTTATTATTAATCTTAATCTTATAGGGGATTTCGTCCGGAGCTGGTCCGGTTAAGGTCCGGTTAAGGTCCGGACCTTGTTCGCGCGATTGGGTTTCTTTCGTTTCGGTATCTTCCTGTACGCCTGATTCTTCGGCGGAGTCTGTCAGATCTGGTACGTCAAAACTGGTTGACGTACCAGTGGCTTCTAGACCGGTATTACAGCGTGAATATCCTGGTGGCGGTGCGAAGTCGCTTTCCGCCTCACGATCATAGCGCATACCGCTTTGGTTTTGTGCGAAGCCTGAGAAAAACAAAACGGTTATTTTCCCATCCATGTACTGTTCGACTAATCCAGTGGCGATCCATTCGGCAACAAGCGATGGGATTCTTGGCAGCAGTTCTGGTAGCAATGGGATTACTTTCCCGAACAGCAGGGACGGATGACCATTAATCAATCCATCTCGATCCAGGAATGGAACCGTGCGCATGAATAGAAATTGTGCTTCTATGCTCATCTCATTAAACTCGATATCTTCGGATATTTTTTGGTTTAGCATTCGTCCTCTTGCCATTTTACCCCGCCATCGCTACAAAGAAATTCGCCGTATTTTTGTCCGCTGTCTCTTCCCTGCGCAACTGAACCCAGCTACGTGCATGTGCGATACTGGCAAGTAAGTACCGCAACGCATGTGTACCCTTCTCAGCAAACTTGCCCTGTCGACCAATAGGATAGTATTCGAAAATTGCTTTGATCTCTTCATTGGTTGCACCGGCGAAAACTAACGCAGTGATGACAGATTGATCAGCCTCAGAACGTCCACCGCGTTCCGGCGGTTCGTGAATAAGTTTTACGATATCAGATCGGATATGTAGGTGGTCAACATTCGGTGGTGTTACGTCGTCACCGAATGTTACCTGCTGAATAATATGGTTTTTTTGTGCGTCAAGTATGTCACGAATTGCCCGTGGCAATGGGATTGCATTGATTTCGTGCGGTCCATATCCCACCTCCCACTGGTAACGCTTACCCGTTGAATGTATCGACGGAGGCACAACGATTTGGCCACCCTTGCAACGGATATCTATTCCGTCCGGCAGCGTCCCTTTTGCGTTACCGTAGTCATCATCAGTGTTTATTTTGTAAAGCAGGTGTGAGCCGCCGCTGCCACTTAGGTTTGTGACGGTTTGCTCATCGTCGTTTGTTAGCATGTTATCGCTATTGTATGTATCTTTGTATGAGTCGATATCAAATGCAAGAATGCCAGATTTGCCTGTAGCAATACCGACATTGGCCCAGGGGAATCGACGCCACCAATCAGCAATTATATCCAGATCGGTCGATGCTTTGGTTTCCCATTCACTCAGGATTGGATGCTTACCTGGCGTTGTACAATTATATCCCTTGACGGCTCGCCGCCTCCATAGTTCGCATGTGCATCCCGATAGGTTACCATTATCGAACATCGGTGCATGTAATGGTACAACGTACCATCCGTGGCGCGCATACCAGATAGCTGCTTTATGTGTTTTACTCATGTTGTTACCAGCGTCACCTTTTCTAAATAGGGGTTGTGATAAATTTCGAGATCCTGCGCGTGTGACATGTGTGGATGAATTTTTTCATGGCATGGGCGACAAATAGCGACAAGCTCAAAAGCAGCAGAGCGGCCAATCTGATTGTATAGGGTATATGACAGGTGGTGTACATGAGCGGCTTTATTACGCAAACAAGCTTGACAGATGTGACTGTCTCTGTCAAGTACCAACCTTCTGATCGTATGCCACTCCGTTGTCTGTAGGTACTGAGAGTAAGATTTCCACCATTCTACGGTTTCCAGTAACTGTTCGTGTTGCAGTAACTGTTCGCGCTGCAGGAATTGCTGATTGTGCAATTCCTGCGCACGTTGTCGTCGCTTGTCGCGAGATTGTTTCTTGAGTTCCTCATTCCAATTTGATAATTCGGTTATATTGTAGTTAGCCTTCTTTTTTTCACCCTGACTTTCTCCGCAATCAAGACATTGAATACGGACGCACACAGCACCGTTGCTTTTTATAAAGCGTACAGGCTCGCAGCGAGCGTGATTGCAATTAAACTCTTGTTCGATTTGTGTCCATATTTCCATGATTTATGTTCCGTTAAATAGCTTGTTTGTCGAAGTGCTCCTGTAATTTCAGATCATCCGATTTCTTTTTCCGTTTCTGCTCGGCTTCCTCCAAAGCGTTGGCTACGAGCTCTTCGGCTACCTCCATCATAGTACGATCTTGCAATGCGGCCAGAAGTCGTAAATTCTTCCGTGTCGATTCATAAAGTTTGAGTGTCGTATTTGCGTTTTTCATGGTTTTAATAGTACCACCATTACAACCATTTGTCAAGAGCCAATCGTTTTGTTGTTCGGTACGGGGTGTAAACGTCTAGCGGAGTGCCAATGTACTCCGCGGTGTGGCTGCGTTGTGGGCTGCGGTACTGCGTGAACCGGTGTGCCGAGTCGAACGGCGCTACCCTTACCGGTTGGTGGTGCATACTACATTAAAACGGGACGGGGCGCAATGCCTCGTCACCGACAACCTTGATGATCTCGGCTCCGTTAGCTTCCATGAATGATACAAATTTCGTTTCGTCTAACATCGGGTCGAAGAATCCGGTACACTCAAGATTCCACCAATCATCCGAGACGGTCATGCCGGCCCCGTAGTCGTCGTTGAATGATTCCCAGTCGGCTTCCACCTGCACAGTAACCCAGCATTCGACGGGCACGTCGCCGTTAATCAGCCAATCGACTTCTGCCCCGTGCGATTGCATCCAATTCGTCAAGTCGAGTGGGATATTATTTCCACTGATAATGGCGATAGTATATTCGCATGGCACACCAGCATCGCTATCCCAGTGTAGCCAAATTTGCGCCGTGAATCTCACTTTGTTGTCGGTGTCCATGATTCATTCCCTTTCGTTGACTCTCCCTTTTGCTTCGCTTCCCACTCAGTACCCCTCTCCCTTGCCTCCTCTATTGTGTCAAACTCGTAATGCCCACCATCGCCGCCAAGAAACAGATCGCTAGGTAGGTCGGGATGGATTATTTGCACCATCCACTTAGTACTGATACCCGTCTCGTCATACGTCGCCCGTTGCTGCATGTGTGGACTTGTCGTTGCTTTTGTAAAGTCGATCTTTGGTTCCATGATTCATTCCCTTTCGTTATAAATACTCTATTTATATTTACTGCGCTTGTACATTGCAGCCATGAGTTCAGTACCATGTACCGGCCACCACTCACCAAACCGGCCGGCCACCAGGATCGCTGCAACGGTGGCGACTTGGCTATCATGCCACGGTTGCGTACCTGTTAGCGGCAATAATTCACGTTTGGCGGCTGCGTTATCTGCGTATGGGTTGGGTGTCAGCGAAGTATAGGCGTATCGGGCGGGCAGTGTAATTCGCTCCTTTACGTCGAATGAGTCGAAGAGTACGTAGACGCCATTGCCAACGAACTCGGTTACAATGCCGTGGTTGACGCGTCCGGTGCTGCTAGTGAAGCGATAAAGTCGATTAGCTGTGTCCATATCATTTCCACGTCTTGTTACAAGTAAAGCAACGGCTAATGCTGCCATCGTCGTGGCTGACGGTGTTAGTGCTGCCACAGTTCGGACACGTTGCCCCTTTCGTGGATCGCTTACGGGATGCTGCTGTCTTCTTTTTCATTGTGCGCCTTTCGGATTGGGGTGCGATGGTGGCGGCGAATTTTGGGTAAAAAATAAACCTGTGCAAATCCGTAACGGTTAACAACACAGGCGCAAGTCTGTGCGGTCCGGCTAAATTGGCAGTTGCCAGGTTAACCGTACGGATCTGAACAGGTTCAGATAGAGTTTATTCGATTCTTGCGCCACTTCGCTTATCGCGTTCACTGCCAAGATACTAGCGATAAGTTCTTTGCTACTCTATGCAATCCAGTATAAGCCCATTCGCACTAAAAGTCAAGTCCCATTATTGCACATATTATGCAATACATGCATAATATGTGCGTTAGTTGCATTATTTGTTGCAGGTTTACACAGAAAGGGATTTTGCTATGTTAGAATTTTCGATATTTCCAACGGTCAAACGGTTGGAGACGCAGAAGCGCAAAACGTATAAGCGCAAAGAGTTGGCGCAGGGGATGCGCTTGGATGCACGAACCGTTGATCGATTTTTGACTGGAACCTCAAACGTCAACCTCCGTGATGTTGAAAAGGCAATCGCCTTTTTTGCTCGTGAGGGTATGCCGGATGTAACCTATCAGTCGATGATAACGGATGCACCAGGCGAAGGCTAGGCTAATTACAGCGGACACAAGGTGGGATCTTGACGATCCTACCTTTTTGCGTCCGCTGGCGCTGTGGACTATTGTCGCTCTTGCCCACCTATCCCCCCCCATCTTCCATAGTAGCCATATTTTTTTGCCACAAGAATCCCCATGTACCCGCGCCAAAATTTATGTTCGGCTTTGATCATCCATACCGGAAATCGGCAGCGGTCGATTACTCTTGGTTTTTCCAGCAGGCGCCATCCAGAGTGATCTGAGAAATGCCACTTGCGCCAGAAGATCCAGCCCTGAATCAACATCAGGATGGGGCATGTGTACGGATTATTTTTCCAATAAGGCGTCCGTTCGTATACTCTTTCCGCCATTTTCTAATCTCCAATGTGTTATAGCTAGGTGGCCACAGCGCCAGGCGTAAAGTCGGCTGCGCGCTGTGGCGTATATGCCCCCCTGCGGGCTTCCCTAGCTAGTCGGGGATAGTGTAACGTGAGTCCATTACGCAATCCGCGGGGAATTGCCAGAAGTTCGCATACCTAAAGCTCGCCCGTGCTCCATCTTTTTTATTGGTATTCAAACCCCAGTCTATACGTCCCTGTTGACTAAGTGATTTTACCATTGGCCAATTGAGCAGAATATACTCTTGGAAGTCATTCTCACGTATTCTATCGTACCCAACGAAGTAGTAGTCGCACTTCATATTGAACCAATCGCCGTGTTCTTGGGTTAGGTTGTTTTGCATATACTCTACCGTTACAGTCTGATATGGTGTAAATAAGAACTTTTCTTGCAGCGTGGCCTCTTGACCGTCGGCAAATGTTAAAATAACATCTATGCCCAAGAACTTATCATACCCAGCTTCGTATTCATCAATGCCTACATCCATCACGGCGTCGCCCGCCAGTAGTTCCATTCCCAGCTTTGTGAATATCTCCCTATACAGTCTGTTTGCCGCTGGTTGGCGGTCTTGTGACTGCTTAAACCTGTAGGCTCCATTGCCGCCCAAGTTGCCTACAATGTTAATTCTTGTGATACCATTATTCATGCTCAATCCTCTTAATCTTCAGTCTAGCTTCGATTGCCTTGCAGTAGTGATCATCTCGCTCGATTAGCATACACCGGCGTTGGCCTACTACTTTGCAGGCTTCGCCAGTTGTTCCACCGCCAGCGAATGTATCCAAGACCAGATCGCCCGGCTTACTCCCTAACTCTACCATGAGCTTGATTAGACTTAGCGGCTTCGCTGTTGGGTGATGCCTCCCCTCTGTAAAGTTGGTTTGTGGCGTTGCGTGGCGTTGCACCATGAATCGTCTATCGTCCCAGTCATCTGGCCAGTTTAATGCGTGCGAGCCACAGTGGAAGCAAACTTGGTAATTCTCAATGAACTTGTCGGTAACGTCGCGCCCCTTTACTAAGTTGCGATACTCCCAGATAATACGCGATTTGATCGGCCATCCGTTAGACTTAAGCATGATCTCGATATCAGCCATATAGTCAGGGTCACAAAATATAAACAGGTGATAGTCATCCTTCAATTTTGGCTTTAATAAGGTGGTCCATTCTTGCATCCATCCGATAAACTGATCGCTGGTTCCGTACTGGTCCCACTCATGATCGGTGGTATTGTATGGCGGATCTGTGACTACTAAGTTAATTGACTTGTCGTCTAATTGCGGCAGGATGCGCAGGGTGTCGGCGTGGTACAGTTGCACCTTCATCGCGTCTTCATTTAGCGCCGTTAGCGCCCGATTGAATATCTCCAAGTTTTTATCAGCCTCCTCTTTGCCGAATACACCATTTTGGATATTCTTATACAGGCGAACGCGTTCACGTAGCCCGACCTCAGCGACAAGCCCGTCATTCATAAGGCGCGATAGGGTGGCATACCAAGCGTGCTTCTGTGCTGACTTCTCGCATGTAGCAGCAGTAATCTTTTTGCCGTCCATGATCTCACGTAGCGCCCGAAGTTGGTGGCGCATGATATTGCGGTCGCCATTAGGGCAGGGGAGGTGCTTGAGGAATGCGCGGAAGTGGGATTCCTTCCAGTCAACAGTTGTTGACTTTTGGTCAACAACTGATTTTTCGTCTCCGTCAACCAATGGTTGATTCTTTGTTGACAGAGAACGCACTATGCGCCAAGCTGCAACATGCAAGGTGTCTTTGATCGTTTTGTACTGGTCCACTTTCTGCTTACTACCCCAGCCCAAGCGACTAGCAATATCATCGCCGGTCATCTTATCGACTTCGTTGAGAGTCCAACAGAGTTCTGCGTAGTCGAACACATCATACGGTTCAGTATCCGCTCCATCGTCATTGCATCTGATCGCGTGGTATTCCGACGATATATCGTCTGGTTTAACAATATACGGTATTTGGAATATGCCAGCTTCCTTACATGCCTCAATGCGGTGGCCACCATCGACAAGTTCACCATCCTTCGTGATGGTGATAGGGTATGATACGTTATAGCCACTCAGCTTTATTTTGTTTGCGATGTATGCTACCTTTGCCGGGCGTATAGCGCGTTGGTGTGACTTTATTGTGATTTTACCAATATCAATTGTTTGCATTCCTACTCTTCCCCTTCCACCCGGTTAACCCGCCCCAAAACCTGCACCGTCTCTGTTGGCTTCACGTCTGCCAAGCGCTGTAATTCTTGCTCGGCGAGGCGTTCAGCCACCGCGATCATACTTTCGCCTGTAAGCGCGTAGATCATCCTCAAATTGTTTAGTGTTGTGCGCCGAATGCGCAACTGTGTATATTTTTCGGTCATGGCTATATTGTATACTATATATGTCAATTTGTCGAATAGCAACGGGCACAAAAAAGGTGGGATCGTCAAGATCCCACCTTTGCCATGCTCTTCTATTTCGCCTGATTGCTACCCTTCCTCCTCCCACGGCGCGGGGGTTTGATCTCCTCCGCTCCAGGCGATATGTTCACCATTGTCCCAACTATTTTCGTCGTCACATATATCACAACAAGCCCAACATACATCCTCGCCGTCGCTGTTGGTGTGAATCTCTGCGATATCCTTTCCATCTATTGCACGGAGTAGATTCTCGCATTCGTAGCATTTAATACTGTAATCCGTGTGTACTGCTCCACTTGGCAACATGATCATCCTTTCGTTAGTACGTGTGCCGTGCCAACATCGCCAACCATTCATTGACGGTGCGCTGCTCATCCCACATCGGTGTATCGCGTAGGCGATTCGTGGCGCGCTGAATCAATGACAGCATCTCTGGGCCTGTGTACGTGTAGCCGTCCTCATCGTCGCCATAGTCATAGGCTGTAGCGCTGCCTGCTAGGTTGTCGGCTTCGGTGTCGTAATCGTCGTCATACAGGACGTTGGGCTTGCTTGTATCAAATGGAACGTCATGCATATCGTCGTTGATTGATCGTTGATTGGTTTCATTCCCGACGGCGGGAACGGGCGAAGCAGTACGGGCTTGGCGCGATTCGCGAACGATGGCACCGATGGCGTTGGCACTTAGTGATGTTTCGGCGGCCTGCGTGAGTAGCGCTTGCGCTTCGTCGTATTCCAGGCCTAGCACGGCTTCGGCGTGTGCAATGTCAAGCCCAAGCTCGCGGGCCATAGCGCTGTTTGGGTTGCGTGACAGGCTAACATAGTTCATCAGTGTTTTGATGGCCAGGCCTGTTTGATTGGCCACAAGTTCGTAAAGCTGCGCTCGATCTCTGCGCTTGCTGAACTTGTCAATACCATCGCGCAATTCTGTGACGAACTGCCAACCGGTTTGGGTGCGGGCCTGCCATAGTTCGCCAAGCGTTACAAGCCACCGTGATTCCTCATCAGTGGAGACGGTCCATTCAATTGATTGCGTTTCTGTTTGTTGCATACCTATTCACCTTTGAACCATTCTAGAACTTCTTGTGGAACTTCGTTTCTCTTATACATTGCAACGGTGACCAGTCGCGGTTGCTCTCTATGCCCTGCGACATAAAGTCTTAGACCCGTTGTGTCTGTGTCGGCAATAATCCAGACTTCATCGTCTAGCAGGTAAACTGTATATATGCCCACGATTATTCCCCTCCTGGTGATTGGATTCCTAGTGCTTTACATGTTGCGCTGTATTGCGCAAGGCTCTGGCGCAATCGCTTATTCTCGGCGCGTAATTCTGACATTGCCACTTCGTAGCATTCCATCATGAGATCGCGATCCTTGTCGCGTTCCTGCATAGCTACCAACTGACAGCGCAGCAGGTAGATCGCTCTGTATAGTCGTCTGGTTTCGGTTGGCGGACGTGGTGTGTATGTTTTAAGCATGATTGTCTCCGATCAAAAAGGGAGATCTTCGCTAGTCTCAACAGCGCGATCTAGGCTGGCCGCGTCATTGGCGTGTTGGGTGTCGCCCTTCTGCCCCAGGAATTTCACGCTCTGCGCCCGAACTTCGAGCGATGCGCGTTGGTTGCCGTCTTTGTCGGTAAAAGCGCGGGCATCCTCCATTTCGCCAATGACTAATACCTGACGGCCCTTGGCGAGATACTGCGCTACGGATTCGGCCTGTTTCTGCCAGACAGAGATCCGGAACCATGTCGTTTTGTCCTGTTTCTGTCCATCTTGTCCCGTCCATGAGCGATTGACTGCTAGGCTAAAACTAGCCACCGGTACGCCACTGGGGGTAAAGCGAAGCTCCGGATCTGTGCCTAAATTACCGATGAGTGTTATCTGTTGATACATGGTATCTCTTTCTGTGAATGGTTAAGGCGCGCCATTGCTGACGCGCCATTTGGTTACGCTTCGATGGGTTCGGCATCATCTACCGGAACATCATCAGGAACCGCCGCCAACTTTTCTTGTTGGCGAAAGTAGTATTCTGTTAACACTTCCTCCATATTCGCATTTGTGAATTTTCCCTCATGGTTTGTATCGACAATCTTTTTCATGCTATTGCGGGCTGCGTGTTCATTTGGCTGCGCACCAATTTCGACGGCCCATTCCTGAGCCGCTTTCGCCTTGTTGTCCGCTGCCATCCATTGCGCAATGATGGCAGATTCATCGGCTGTCGCATCATTCTTGTCTACGTCATCATTTGTTGGTGGCGTTTCTGGTGTAGGTTTAATGGTTTTGTCGGGGTTAGCTGGCGTATCATGGAGGTGCTGCTGCATTGATATATACTCTCCCTCCTCATCTACGTTTGCGCCAAGCTCCTCAGGCGTGTAGACGGCATTGCCCGAAAATACGTCGGGGCAATACCATTTGACACCGTTGGAGATGGCACGGGCAAACAACATATTGCGTGGGAATTTATCTAAGTTCTTAGTTCCAGCGCGACGTGCATCAGCAATACTAAATGGACTAAGGCCCAAACTTTCGTCATCATAGAAAAATTCAAGGCTGACATTGGCATCAGTCATTTCACGAACTTTGTAGTTGTAATGTGGGTGGCCTTTAATGGCTGCCGCCATTAGATTGGCCGACAACGCTGGACGGCCTTGGATAACCTGTATTCCATTTGCACTCGTAAATGGTCCATAGCCTAACTCCTGCCCAGCCATAATTTTGGTGGCAATTTGGGCAATAGCTTGTGCGCTATCGCCTTTGGCATCAAAATATCCTGATGCGGCATAGATTTTTGCCACTCGCTGCAAATCGTCCAGGCTAGTAATTACTGATTGGTGTTTCGTAATTGTGTTTGTCATAATCTATTCTCCATTCCATTCGTCACGCCATTCAATCGGCGCATACTTGTAACTTTCGGTATTCTGAAACGGTACATAGTCCGCTGTGGACGCTGTGGGCGATCCGTGTTTTACCCACAGAGCCCACAGCGGATCGCATACAGCCCCACTGCGCACGATGGGACGGGGTTTGATTTTACGTTGCTTGACGTTTTCCATGATTCGTGCTATCCTTTCCTTATGGCCTTCATGAGCCAGTTTCTTTTCCCAGACGCCCGATCATTTATATGATCGGGCGTTGCTCGTTTATGGGGTAATCACTCTGCTGATTATCCCGTTTTCAGCCAGCGCAGCCAAAATCGTCGCGCTATTTTTCCGGTATACACACGCCCGATGCACTTTGACAACATCATCGTCACCTCTCATTACGTTGATCTCAATAATTAATTTCATATTCGCCATAGGATGGCCACATAGTGCACACAAGCCTCCTGCTTGCGTCTTGATGCGATCACTGAGATACGGGTATTGTTTCATTGCTATCACCAACCTTTCTGGATAAACTACCGACAAATGTCGTTGCTCGTTTGACACTAAATACAGTTACGCAGTTGATAGAGAATCCATGTATTGATTATGGCATTTTTGGCATCCGCATTCCCCAAGGCAATCCGGTCTACATGTGGTGTCGCATGTACACGCCACTGCATCAAGTAGCAGCAGCGCTTTATCCATGTTGACGCGTCCTAAATACTTTGCACCCAATTCAGCATCCCACTTGCCAATTACTATATCCCATAGCGTGAGCATAGTATCATCATCGTGCATGTCAGCGATGATACTATAGAGCCATCCGTAGAACACATCAGGCGCTTTGTCATCGTCCATCAAGTCGATTATCTCATCACGTCCCCACACGTCGAAAACGTAAATGTAACCGGTGTCACCGTCAACCCATTCGTTGGTTTCGGCGTACTTCTGACAGTGTTCCACCTTGTTCTCATCGACTCTCTGCCATTGACATTGTTCGTCAATGGATCGTCGACTGATATCAATAAATGTGTAGTTCATTCCCAACCCCCAATCTCTATATATTGTGGTTGAAACCGCTTCTCAACCGTCATCGGGGTTTGCGTTAATTTGTTCCATCCCTGCAATGCCACAGTGATGGTTTTGGCGTTGACTTTTACGACTCTCCCCTTGATACGGAATCCACAGGAACGGCGAGACTTGCGCACCAACACTTTCTGCCCGGCCTGGAATGTAACAATCTGCGGCTTCTCACTCCACTGCTTTCTAAATGTAACAATATGCGGCTTGTTGTCGGCCGGTACATCCTCACCGCCATCAGCAAAAATGGCGGTGCTGTAACCCTGATTCGATAACCGCCAGTACTCGCTGGCGGCGTCGCACCGATGATCGTCGAACGTGACCGGCGCTGTGTCAAGCGCTGCAATGGCCGCTAGTCTGGCGTGACTTGTGCTATTTGCGGTCGGGTAATCACTCATGCTATAATCCTTTCCGTCATACTTCTCCGTTGTGCCGTCCGATCTGTCTGCGCAGGTCGGACATTTTTATTTCCGTGGTGCCTATACAGTATAATCTATTTCCTGCCTATTGTCAACCAAATATGGTTGATTTTTGCAAAAAGGCGATAAATTTAAGGTTCTACGCTACCTTAAATTTATGTGACTATTCGGCGTATACAACCAAATATGGTTGACGTGTGCAGGAAAGTATGCTATGGTGATTGTATCATTGAATAAGTATTCGGAAGGGAGTGGGGATGGACGTAAAAGAAGTAATCGAACGATACATTGCAGAGCATGACGTGTCGAAGGCTGAGTTGGCACGACGTGTTGGCGTGCCTGTATCGACGCTAAAAAATTGGGAGTTGGGGCATCAGCCTGGGGCAGACAAATTCGTGAAATTGATCAGAGTGACGGGCGGCGATGTATATGACGTTATGCCTGTGCGAGAAGCGGTGACGGCGTGAGCGACTACACGTTGTACGAGGGCGATTGCATTGAGGTGATGGCTAGCATGGATGCGAACTCCAAAGATGCTATAGCCACCGACCCGCCTGCCGGGATAAATTTTATGTCAAGGAATTGGGATAATCTCACCGGCCACGGAGCCAAGACAGATCGCGGGCGCATGGTGGCCCCGGCGCTGGAACTGTTGCAAGCAGCGGGAACGTTGCAAGCGTGGGAAGCAGGCTTTTTGCTGTTCACGGTCGACTGGGCCAGCGAAGCGTTACGGGTTGCCAAGCCCGGCGCGCATAGCTTGACGTGGGCGTTACCACGGAGCAGCGACCTGACGAAGTTCGGGTTGCGGTTGGCTGGTTGGGAAATCAGGGATACCGTTTACCACTTGTTCGGTTCGGGATTTCCTAAGTCTGCGGACGTGTCAAAAATGATAGATTCACAGGAGAAAAACAAGTGGCTTTACATGTGCAAGGCAATTGACAATTTCGACAAAATGAGTATAATAAATGAATGGAAAAAATACTCAAGAAGTGCGAAATATGCGGAACTGACATTACCAAAGAACCAAATCGAAACTGGAATGAATACGCCAAAAAGCGATTTTGTTCACGTGAGTGCAGCGCTGCCAGCCAGTCAAGAAAAGTCGATTGCAAGTGCGATAATTGCGGAATTGAATTTCAGCGAAGTCCCTCACACGCGATCCGGAACGGAGGTAATTATTGCTCCCATGAATGCAGGCGGAAAAGAGAAACCCGACCTTGTGAAATTTGCGGAAAGCCAACCGAGAAACGGCCAAGCCAGATTTATAAACACTGGTATTGTTCAATGCAATGTCAGGGAATCGCTAAAAGAAAGAACGGCGGACAATCTCAGGGGCGTAGAAGCCCTGAAGATTTGGCTTGGAAAAAGCAAGTCATCGAAACCGGCGCATACAAATGCGCTATGTGCGGCACTGACAGACGACTTGAAGCGCATCATATTAAGCCAGTCAAAGACTTTCCTGAGTTTAGGCACGAGCCAACAAACGGACTTTGTGTCTGCCATCAGTGTCACTATTACGGAATCCACGGCGGAAAGCCTAATCTCATACACGGTAGATACTCTAAGACTTGAAGCCATCGACAAGATTCGCGGGGCAGAGCGGGAGGTGATTGGGAATTATGATAGCAGGGGTGTATACGATGGATTTGATAGGCCAAGCAACGGGGAATATACTGGCGGCATAACGAATAATCATTCATGGGGGCAAACAGCCATCACCGCACCGGCCACGCCCGAAGCGCAACAGTGGGCCGGTTGGGGCTCAGCACTTAAGCCGGCGGTTGAAGAGTGGATACTAGCCCGCAAGCCTATCGATAGCACTATCGCTGCCAACGTGTTGGAGTGGGGCACCGGTGGCTTAAACATTGATGCTTGCCGTGTGCCCATTAGCGACGGGGCGAAGATGGCACGTAATAACAAGCCAGGTGATAATGGATGGAAGAATAGCAGCGGCGGGCAGAATAGCGCAGCGCTGAACGGGGAACCGTCTGGGCGCTGGCCCGCGAACCTTATCCACGATGGCAGCGATGAAGTGTTGGCGGGTTTTCCGGTGACGACAAATTCTAATAAGTTTACAGTAGGAGGATCGCCGCGTAAAACAGATGGCTTTGTTTGCACCGGCTCGCCAGATCGAAGTAGTGCCATTATGAACTATGGCGACACCGGCAGCGCGGCCCGCTATTTCTTTTGTGCGAAGGCTTCGCGCTCCGACCGATCATCAGATGGTGAGGTTGACAACGATCATCCAACTGTAAAAAGCCGCGAGTTGATGAGCTATTTATGTAAATTAATTTGCCCTCCCGGTGGCACGATCCTTGACCCGTTCATGGGCAGTGGTTCCACCGGCGTTGCTGCTCGTGAATTGGGATTCGCCTTTGTGGGCATTGAACAAGACGCCCACAACTTGGAGCTCGCTCGTAGGCGCATCGACAAAACGCACCGGAGCGTGAGCGGACTGGCGCGCAAAGTCGAGACGGCAAATCACGACGATTTGCCACTATTCGCATTGGAAAGTGAATCGTGAGCCATAAACCGGACGGCAGCGTAACCGTTGCGCCGTTCAACCACGCATTCAAGCACAGATCCGTCACCATTGACGAGAACGATCCGCCTAGCGAAGTGGCTGCGAAGCTTGCGACGGCGTTCGGTGATGAGTACGTCAAGATCCTCGGTGTGGCACTAAAGCGATTCGCCAAAGTACGGCGGATGCGAGGAATGCTGAAAAATGCTTAAAGAACTACCTGAGTTCACATCAGTCGACTATCTCCACAACAGTCGACTGATGATCGCCTGCGCCGATATTCCGTTGCGGGATTTCGTTGGGTGTGGCCTGCATATTGTCCAGTACAAAACCGTTGAAGCGCGACGGCTTCACAGTCGCGGAGTGTTTGAGGTGTTCGCAGATCGCGGCGGCGTTGAACATCATTTTTTCGTATTCGGCGATTGCGTGCTTTCGCCTCCGATGTTAATCGGCGAGATTGAATCGTGACGCATTATCGCGGTACGTTCCTGGCATTGCTGTCGTTATCGCTATTCGTGGCGGTGGCCTGGTCCATCGTGGCGGGATTCGTGCATTAATTATTCCGGCGTTGTGCCGGGTTAGGATCTGAATTATGGCGTTGATTGGTTGGCTGCTGGTGTTGTCAGGATTATGCACGTTTCTTTTCCTGCGTGCGCTCTATGTGGGGAAGGGCGGGCGTGATGATTAGACGAATGGGGATACTGCTACTATTTTACGGACTAGTGGCGATGGTTGGCGTTATTGAAGTTTTGTTTGTGGCGTGGCTGTGGGGCGGTAGAGCATGATTGAGACAATCATAGCCATCTTCGCCGATTATTACTGCACGTTCGTGCTGGCGCTGTGCGTGGCGATGGCGACCGTATTGGTAATTGAGTGGCTGTATGGACCTTGATGGAAAGAAGGTAAAGTGAATCAGTATAGCGGTTTTGATTTATATTGCAGGGTAGAATTGCCATTGACAGTAAAAGACCCATACACTATACCGGAAAACTTACGAGCAAGGCATTTGGCGTTAGAAGTTTGTAGTAAATCTCATGCTGTTAGCCTTGTGAGATTGTGGCATTCTAGGCTTCCAGTAGTACAAAATGCTCCGTGGAAATACGCATTCAAGATGTCACTTGATGGTGTAACGTTTGCCGTAGCACTTTGGAACAATCCAAGCGCGCGCATGTTGCCAGGCCACTGGATTGAATTGCGCCGTATGGCGTGCGCCGCCGATGCGCCTAAGTATACTGCTAGTCGTTTTTTATCACTTATGGTCAAGTGGTTCAACAACAATGCGCCGGAACATGAGAAATGTATATCTTACCAAGACACAGCCGTACATCTTGGCACAATATACAAGGCAGCGAACTGGACAGCAGAATACACGTCAAAGGCAAGAATACGAGATAGATCTAAGTCCAGGGTTGGGACGAACAGATTATACAGGTCAAATATTAATGGTGTAATTGTTGATTCTAGCCCCAAGGTGAGATGGTCATGTCTATTGAAGGAAAATCAATGCATACATAGACTTTGATACAATTTTGCTGCTCGTGCTCTTGGTGGCCGTGTTGGTGTGGTGCGAGATAACAGATTGGGGGGACGGTGAAGGGTAAGCGATTAGAACCAACAAGCAGCCTGTACGATATGCAGGGAAACCGCGGACGAGCACAGGAGATCGATTATGTTGACGATCCAATGTGGTCATCCGTTGAAAAATTTATGAAATATCTAGCGGAGTGCGACAAGCGGCGATTGTCAAAAACAACGGCACCCAATGGTGATTTCGTAGTCTCTTAGTCGACCCATCCCGGTGCGCATCATTCCTGGTGTGTAGCCGGGAGCGTCGATCATGGCCGGTTCGGGGGACTCGGTGGCGCTCTCTTCTTTGTGCGGCGGTCGACTATGCCTCTCATGGCCGACCGCTGGAATACAAAAAGCCGCGACGATAATCGCGGCTTTTTGTATGGTTTGGTGTAGGGCAGATGGGTTACCCCACCAGATCCTTGATTGTATCGGGCGACATGCCGCCGATAATCAGGTTGGCTAACATCTCCTTGCTTTCGCGTTCACGCTGCCCAGCCGGTGACATTTGGTGCCCGATGAGTAGACCCGCGGCAACGTCATCGCGTTCTGTGTAACTGGTTGGCGATTGTCCTAACATGCGAGACATTGCGCCGATGACACCTGCCATAGCCATGTTATCGCCATCGTTGGCGGCGATAACATGGCCTGTTTCGCGTTCCAGTCGTTCGATTAATTCTGATGCTGCACTCATGCTTCATTCCTTTCGTTGATTGATGGTTGATTGTGCTGCCCCCCAAATAAATGGGGAGGCAGTGTGGTATTACAAGCCGTACTTTTCTTGCGTATCAAAGTACGCTTGTAATTCGTCTTCTGTCATTTCGTAGTACGTCTCTAGTTCCGTCTCTTCCTCCGGTGTCCATCGGATGAAGTTTAGTTCCGTCTCTGTTGCTGGTGTTGCGGGGGGCAATTCCCCGTCTGCCCGCAACCGCGCTACTGTTTGGAGAATTTTCTCATCAGGTCCCATTATAGCTCCCTTCATTACGATTAATTAACTACACACCCCACCCCACCACCCGCGTGATGGGGGAGGCTTGGAGTTATTCTTCGACAAACAGTATTTTATTGTCGTACACGTCTTGATTAACTGTCCCATTACCAGCGGGGAAGGTTACAAGGGATTTTTCGTTCGTGTATCCTTGAACAACACCCCCGTTCGTGCCATCAGGAAACTGTACTCTTGTTCCAGATGGTAATACTCCGTAGCCTGCATTGTCGTCGTATCTGGTCGTTCCATTGTACTTTTTCATGGTAAATTTCCTTCTTTGTAATTTGGACTCATCAGACCGGACCCGTATCCGGTGACGCCATCGGGGGATGGCGTTTCGTCCTTAGTTGGCTTTTACGGCTGCATCGATAAACTGTTGCATTCCACCATATTGCAGTTCTGTTACAATGTGGCTATCTGGATTGACGTATCCGTCGCCTCCGCTAACGGATTGATGGAGAGGGCTTGGAACTCTAATTGTAGTCTCTCGGCAGGCTGTCAGCCGCGCCTCGCCATAGTGCATCGACTTCTTCTTGCGTGAGTGGTGCGTTTTCCTTCATTGATGTGCGCAGCTCACGTGATTCTCGTTCCATTTGTGTTTCTTGGGGCCCTTGGATCGGGCCAAGGGCTTCAAGGGCTTTCTTTTCTCGCATGACTCCAAACATATCCATCATAATGTCTATCTCCTGATTTTCTAGTGACTCGACTTGGTTGTCTCTGCCTGTCCTTATTATACACCCGAACGCACAATAAGTCAATAGGCAAAATAGAAAGTCGCAAATCTTTAAGGTTGGGTAAAAATAGGTTTTTCGTCTTTATTTCATATAAAAGAGGGGGGTCAACGCTCTCTATCTAGTGTATCGCAGAGTTGGAAAATTGTTTCAGCGAGCTTCAGCATATCACGTCGTTGCTGCGAATTACGCAACAGCGGCGCGCACGGCGCAAAAATTTAAGGTTGTGTTCTATGGCGTTCTACACCCGTCTCGTGTAGGCGGAAAAATATTGGGAATTGACAAGGGGTGAACGGTATGATACAATCGATTGCATATTCTGTAACAACATATATGCCATTGCGACATATATATATTCACCGGACAAAAATGAAAAAGATCACGACGGTATACCTTGAAGACCACCAGAAAGTAGCGCTGGAAGAGATTGCCACTGAGAGAGGCGAACGGGTAGCAACGATCATCCGTGAGGCTTTAGAGTGGTATACGGCAATCACGCCATACCTACGCGGTCAGCTTGGCGAGTTGGTCGATATCTATGAAGAGTTGCCACCATCTGCCATCATTGGTAGATTGATTTCTGATGACGAACGGCGGCGCAATGGTCGTAATACGAAAGAGTCGGGTATCCGTGAGATTGTGCAGTCGACTGGGCGCATTGAGGATGTGACGCAGCGGACAGCGGAACGGGTAGAGGATATACGAGCGCTGCTTATGCCGAGGATTGAGAAATTGGCGACGATTGAAGCGGCGCGGGCTGCGGGGTGTGATGACGTTGGCGGATTTGACGAGGAAGGGGTGGAGCTGTGAAATATCCGTTTCAATCCCTTGCCTGAGTTGATCGTGATTCGAGCTATGAAATCGAGTGTTGTGTTTCAATCCCTCGCCTGGGTTGATCGTGATTCGAGCAATGTAGAGACCGGGGAGATCATCGCTAATATACCTGTTTCAATCCCTCGCCTGGGTTGATCGTGATTCGAGCATCGATACTGGCGCGCTGGAATGCGCTGGATGCAACGTTTCAATCCCTCGCCTGGGTTGATCGTGATTCGAGCGTGGCAAAAAATGTAAAATGGGAGTGGCAGCGATGGTTTCAATCCCTCGCCTGGGTTGATCGTGATTCGAGCGATTATTGCGCTATCCTGGACGGTGTAAGCGACAATGTTTCAATCCCTCGCCTGGGTTGATCGTGATTCGAGCAGCTGTATCGCTTTAAAAGGCGATTGTACCAGATAGGGGATGCTCGCAAGAAATTGCGATCATCCCTTGCGATCAACCCAGGCGCGTTTTATGAAACCAGACTCAGCCCCTTGGGGCTACGATAGGTGTGAATGTATAGGTGGTGCCCGATGCTTCTCCAGTCGGGATTATCACGGGACAGGTTTAAGCGAGGTCATAGGGATGACTACCAGTGATCTGTCTATCGAAACCACATCTATCATTGTCGAGGAGACCATTACCTAGTGAAGCGGTTTACTCCGCACATGCGAGCATCACAGCCAGGGCAACCGGCGCTGTGATGCTCGCTCTAGAAAAGGATTTTTTATGCAGCACGTTTTTGTTTTGAATCACGACAAGAAGCCCTTATCACCATGTAAGCCAGAACGAGCGCGTAAGTTGTTGGATGCTGGTCGCGCCGCTGTCTATCGAATGCACCCTTTCACGCTGATTATGAACGATCAAATATCCGCTGGCCCTTCCCCTGAGTTTGTGCTGAAATTTGACCCAGGCTCCAAGACGACTGGTATCGCTATTGTCAGAAATGACAAAGAGGGGCCGGTGGTGGTGTGGGGGGCGGAGTTGAGCCATAAGGGCTACATGATTACGGTATCGCTACTGAAGCGGAAAGCAATCCGGCGGGGTAGACGAAACCGTAATACGCGCTATAGACGCCCCAAGTTCTCAGCGGGCATCGCCGCAACATCCGCACGACCAGCCGGATGGGTGGCACCGTCAATTCGCTCGCGCCTCAAAAATATGGAAGCTTGGTTTATCAAGCTTTTCAACCTATGTCCGATCTCATCATTGGCTACCGAAGTCGTGCGTTTCGATATGCAGTTAATGGAAAACGCGGAAATATCAGGCGTCGAATATCAGCAGGGCGAGTTGGCTGGGTACGAAGTGCGCGAGTACCTGTTGGAGAAGTTCGACCATAAATGTGCCTACTGTAAAGCGAAGGATTGTCCGCTAGAGATTGAACACATCACCCCGAAGTCACGCGGCGGTAGCAATCGGGTAGCGAACTTGACACTGGCTTGCAATAGTTGCAATCAACGAAAGGGTTCGCAGACAGCAGCGGAGTTTGGGCACCCTAGCGTGCAAGCGCTGGCAAAGGAGCCTCTCAAGGATGCCGCCGCTGTCAATATCATTCGTTGGAAAATATACGAAATGTTGCAGTGCACCGGCTTGCCTGTCGAGTTTGGATCCGGTGGCAGAACAAAGTTCAATCGTATTCGGCAAGGCTACCCCAAAGCACATTGGATTGATGCTGCGTGTGTTGGTGAAAGCGGAGCAAGCGTCTATGTCCCCCTTTCATTAAAGCCATTGAGCATCAATGCTGTGGGCAGGGGTGGACGGCAAGCGACGCGGGTCAACAAATACGGCTTCCCTATTGCCAAAGCGAAAGATAAGCGCAAGCGCGCTAATGGGTTCGCCACTGGCGATGTTGTGCGCATAGATATTCCAAAAGGTAAATGGGCCGGTACACACATCGGGCGTGTCACGGCAGGTAGTAGCAGGGAAGCGCGTGTGGCAGACGTGCCGCGCCTTAGTATACCAAAAGCCGCAACTGTCAAGGTACTGCAATATAATGATGGTTATCGCTATGGCTAATCGTTGATTCTAAATAGAATCGCCGCCGGCACGATGTGAGAATCGTGCCGGCGGCTAAATCGAACGGGTTGCGCCGTTGATCTCGCGCTAGTATATAGCGTATATGATCAGAGCGCAACCCGTATCATGAAAGGTACGGGTTTTATTTTATGCGAATTAGTTATGACGTAAGCGACTGGGTAGATACATACAATGCCAGCAAAGATCGGCCTAGAAATATTGATGATGCCATTGACTTGATGCGTGAGAGCGCGATCAAGAGTGGCGAGTTGGCGGCACTCTTGATCGTGGGCCGCGAATTGGGCGAAGTGACAGATGCATCGTTGCCCAGTAACAAAATGAGTAATCTCACGGGAATGGCATTACACATCGCTCGCTATCGGTCGCGGCAGCGCGTGACGGTAAAACTAGGAAAAAACCAACACGAGACAACCGTTCCGCGCTACGTTGCCACTACGACAACCGACGAAGATGGCGAGATGAAAACTTACGACAGCACCGTGGCAGCGCTGGAGCCTGAGACGACTGTAGTCGATTACAATACACCGGTTGCGGCAAAGCGGGCGCGAACTTATTTGATGACAAACGTTGTGGGCCGTATTCGTGATCGTCTTGCTGTTATCGCGGTAACCGATCCCGGCGGAGTGCAGCGTGTGGCAGATGAATTGAAAGCGGCTATTGATGAGATCGTGAAAGAAATTAGTTGATTCTAGTGCCACGAAATTTATGTAACCCACTCCAATCATGCAACAAACAGTAGTGCCAATTATCGAATGTAACCCAAATGAGATATGCAGAGATGTAGATTAGGTAGTAAATGCAACAAACAGTAGTGCCAAGCGTGACATGTAACCCAGTGCGATTATGCAACAAACAGTAGTGCCAAACAGAACATGTAACCCACGGTGGGCATGTAACAAACAGTAGTGCCATATGCATTATGCAACCCATGTAGACTATGCAAAGAAAGAGAGTATACACACAATGACCGACCGACGACCGGCTCCAAACCCACGTAAGAATTCCCAGTTGTGGCAGGCTTATCTATTTTGGGAAGAGTTGATGCTGATGCGGCAGCGGCATAATCTGCGCATTGATTCGATAGAAAAAGGAAAGAGCAACCTTGACGCCATCTATGAGCGGTCCATGCTGGAAGGCTCTGTGATCGTTGGCAAGAAAACTTACCAGACATTTCACCTTGACGAAACATTAGAAGTGGCGCGGAAGATAATGATCTATCAGGGGACTACTGTGCCGGTCTGGGATTGGATAACGAGCATCAAAGGGCTTGGCGCAGGATCGCAAGCTGCCAAGGTACTGGCCCTGATTGATGACATAGAGAAATTCGACAGTGTTGCCAAGCTCTGGCGTTACGCTGGCTACGGTCTATATAAATACTATGAAGATGACGGAAAAGTTATAGCTCCGATCCGTGGGAAAGTTAAGCAGGGCACCGGTGAAGATAGCGTAATTAACGAAATCGAAACTGAGCAAAAAGAAGGCTGGAAGCTTGTGACCGTGCGCGACCGTGGAATCAATGGCTATGTATTGCCATATAATAAAAAGTTAAAATCAACACTCTATATTATGGCCACTCTGGGCTTTATTAATCAGCAGACGCCATACTATTCCGACATATATTATTCTGAGAAGATTCGGCAGCGGGAATTACACCCCGAAAAAATTGTAGAGAATGGCGTAACTAAGTTCAATGATGGCCACATTCACAATCGAGCCATTCGCAAAATGATCAAAGAATTTCTTAAAAATCTTTGGATTGAATGGCGTACACTTGAAGGTTTGCCGACAGGGGAGGAGTATAATCATGACTAGCTGGAACGAACGAACGAATCGCACGCATAGCCGACAGGAGTGGGCGCTCGTGGCTGTCCTGGCAATTTTACTGATCGTGTTGGCTGTTTTTATCGGTGCGATGCCCGGCCAGGCGCAGGCGCAGGGGTTCCCGACCATGAGCAGCACGTCATGGTCGGCTACTGATATGCCGGTGCCGAGCGCTCCGACGCTGAATCCGTTTACGCCGTCACCAACGCCGGTCTTTACTGTGACATTGCTGCCGATTCCGACGTCTACGCCGGTTGTGACACCGGAGCCAGAATTATTCCTCGTGTGGATGCCGGTGGTGAGCAAATGAACCAAATTCAACAGCGTTCGACAGTCGAGATTATGCCACCAGTGCAGCCACGAGATGAAGTGCGGCATATCACATACCATGTGAATATTGATGGTGCGGGCGGATGGCTGATGGCGCTCGCACAGATGCCAACAGCGGCATGGTATGGATTGTCTGTTGCTGTTGGTGTAATTGGCGCTGCGACAATCTGCGTGTTGATGGTAATCAGTGCAATCATGTCTCAATTTTTGATCGCCGCCGTGGTGGTGGTCGGTATCATTGCGCTGTCATTGGTAGCGCTGGTGGCTATGATGGGATAGGAAGATCATGAAACCTTGGATGCTTTGGGCAATTGTGATTGCGTACTGGATTTGGCCGATTGACCTGATTCCCGGCAATCCGATTGACGACATTGTAATTGTAGCGCTGGCCTACTATCGTGAGGAAGTGGCCGCATATCTGAAAGGACTCTTGGAACATGCTTAGATATATCGCTTTGACTTTACTCAGTACCGGTCTGATCGCCGGGTTGGGTGGATATGCTCCGCAGCCTATCACATTGGAACCGGGGCAAATCTACCGAACTGGATCGCCATTGTCGCAGCCTGGCTTACTCGGTCTGATCGGCGGCATGGCCGGCACGCACACTGGCGGCGGCTACGAACGTTGGAACGGCCCACAGATGGGGCCGAACGCTAATGCATGGGAGATTGACGGCGCATGGTCTCCGGCCACGGCTACCGAATATCAAACGCAATCAAACACGCTTGATATGGTTACGGCGACAAAATTATTTGATGCTTCCCCCGGTGACGGGCAGAACCGGCCACGCGCCGAGGTGCCCGATTGCGCTGGCCAGTTGTTGGTATCATTTTTGCCTGATGCGACGTTGGGGTCGCGGATGGTTTACACCTGCAAGGGGGGCTAATGGAGGAGCAAAAGATCGTCTACGAACAGATCGCAGCGGATCCAGAAGCGGATACGGCTGGTGTAGCTTCCACGCTGATGGGACGCGTTAGCGCTGGGTTGGTGCGATTTGTTATCGGCATTGCAGTGTTTGCTTTTGTGTGTTCAGTTCCGTTTTGGTGGGGGTCGTGGTGGGCGAATGACACCATTACAACCGCAGTCAACAGTGGCAGCTACGCACAGCCGGTATACATTGCGGAGCCGCAGAGCATCGGGTATGAGTCGTCTACTGAGGCGACGGGAGCGGGATGTCCTGTCGACCGTGTGATTGAGCTTTGGCGCGGTGGTTCTGTCGTGGGTTATGGCTGCAATCGGGATTAATCAATTATGGAAATGGTAACAAAGTTGGCGCGTTTTGCGCTTTACGGATCGGGTACATATCGGGTGACACAAAAGCCGACGGTGGGCAGTTGGGCATGGGGCATGGCGCAAAACATTTTACGCAAGCGTGCCGGCTGGAATGCGGTCAGCGCTCCAACAGTGGTCGATTTCCTGCGTCACTATGTTGAAGAGTGGGCGGTTGAGGCTTTCAATCTAGACACTCAAGAGGCATTAACTGACGGCTGGCCGGTTGAACTGTTCCGCGTGCTTGATGGCATGGTGCAAGCGCGCGGCGGCAACGCTACGCTGTCCGATGGAATGAGCGTTCCATGCTTCAAATTGAACCGCAAATCGGCGCTAGTGCTACCAAATATGTACATTGCCTATATTGATTTCGAGAATGATGGCTGCGTGCTCGACAAGCTGATCAAGGCTGAAGAATCAATGGAGGATGCCATTGCGCGCAAGCTGGGCAATCAGGTCAATCTCCGCGTGTTATCTCGACCGGCGCGCATCGAGATTGACCGCACCGACGCACCCACGATCTGGCTTGCATCACTGTGGCAAAACTATCTATCCGGCAAGATTAAGCCGGGGCGATACATGATTGGAGTAGAATCCCGCGCCGATGGCCAGGTAATTCACAGTGGTTCATTAGCCGATCCGAACGCGTTTTCGTTGGCTGCGTTCGGCGCTTCCGGAAGTGGCAAGACGCAAACAATCCTATCGGCCATGTTGACGGCTGCCGCTTGCACGTCACCTGCCGAATTGTCAATCATCTGCATTGACCCGAAGGCTATCGATTTTCAAGTTGACGGCTTGCCGCACTTGGCCTGCGATGTCATTACCGACGCTGTGGAAGCAAAAGACGCCATTATCAAAATCGTCGCAGAGATGGATCGACGGGTGGCAAAAAAGGATTCGGCCGCACAGAACCGGCGCATCCTAATCGTCGGTGACGAGCTTGGGGATCTGTTGCAAGTGCAGGAGGGCGACGAACTAGAAAAGGCGCTTGTGCGCATTGGGCAGAAGGGACGAGCGTGGGGGATCTCGATGTTTTGGGGTTCGCAGCGTGGCGTCAATCTGTTTTTCCCGCGCAGTATCCACACGCAGATTCCACTTTACTGGGTCGGGGCTGTAGCCAGCAAACAGGAAGCCGGTTTTGCTTCAGGTGCCGATGACTGTGACGCCCACAAGTTGCCGGGCAAAGGCGCGGCAATGGTATACGAGCGGGGAAAGTACGTTCGAGTGCAATCGACGTTCGTGGCTGATTCACGCAATAAGGATTATCGCGCTAAGGTCCAGAAGTTCGTCAAAGATGTTGGCGCAAAATGGGATGGTGTGCAGTCACATTATCGATTGGGGCAAGCATCCGAGGTTGACGACATCGACGCGGCTGACCAGATTGATTTTGATCTGGTCAATGCGCTGGGTGATGACCTGTTGGCAAAGTTGGATTTTGCCTACAGCACAGACCCCACATTATTCAATCAAAGCATGTTTCGGCGTATTTATTATGACCACAACGGTTCAAGAATGAACACGACGAAAGAGGCGCGTGTGTATGCGTCCTATGTGGCAATGCATGGCGTGGACGCGTAATCTCGCACAAAAAACGGACATAGATACCATTTTTGGGGGTGCGGTAGGTGTGAGCGAGTGTGCGCACACTCGAAAACAGGGGTTTCGCACACCGTTCGCACAGTCTCGCACACCATTTCGCACAGTCTCGCACACTTTGCACAAAGCAGGATTGTCAATGCTAAACACATTATTGAAACGGTTTTTTTATACGCAATTGGTTGGCCTAGCGCAATCTATTACCGGTGTCAATCCACACTATAAAGTGCAGTACAGCCTATACTTATACGGCCCGCGGTGGTTCATTCTGCGCAATATGCGTTTGTGGTGGGACGGCTGGTCGTGTGCTTACTGCAGAAGTCGCTGGCCATTGGAGGTGCATCACACGACGTATGCAAACAAGGGCAGGGGCTGGGGCGTCGGTGAATTTCTGGACCTGCGAACGGTATGCGATGCGTGTCATGACAAAAAGCATGGGCGGTAATGTCATACAAATACAATTAGGAAATGGAATCATGGAAGCGAAAACGGGATATCAAATCGAGATTGAGACGAAGTTAACAGTAGGGCAATCATGGGCGCGCATGTTAAACCGCTTACTTGTGATGTTCCCTCAGTGGGTGGTTCAACGGTTAGACGGTGGCAGCGCTGAGCATTCGTACCCGCTTGTGATTAAGGCGATTCCGGCAGTTATCGTCATGCTGTCCGTGGCGTCGATCTCTGTTATCAATAATCGGGCAATAGCCCATCATGCGGGGTGGAATTCACCATTGGTATCGACCGGGGTAGCTGTATTGGTTCCGTTGGCAACGCTGGCTGCGGCGCTTACTAAGGATCGTAGATGGTCAGCATTGTTCTGGGTAGTGTCTTTTTTTGTGGCGTTCGTGTCCGGATCGATTCAGTACAATGTCTATGTTGACACCAGCGCAACCGGCGTCGAAGCACTGGAGGCATACGCGTTCGGGTATGGCATCCCGTTCGCTGAGGTGCTTTTTGCCATCATGGAAGCGGTATCAATCAATCAGTGGATAGCGCAACGGGCAACGGCGGAACAGGAAAAAACACGCGTCGATGCAATACAGCGAAGACAGAGGCGAGAAGAGGAAGATGCAGAGATGGAACGGCAGCGCCGGCAACGCATCCGCGATATTGAACAGGAATTTGAGAATCGGAAACACGAAGCTGAGGTACGCGCCTACGAATTAAAGCTTATGCAGGATGTTGAAATTGAACGGGAGCGGGCTGCGGTTTCCATCCGAATAAAAGAACGAAAGGTGGCCGGTGTATCGATTAATCGGTCGATTAATCGGTCGGTCAACAATCATCCGATAGCGCAAAACGATAAGTACACCAAGCAAGTGCAGATGGTAGAATTGTATCGTGCAAACCCGTCTCTACCACTGGCGAAAGTAGGTGAGGAGCTTGATGTATCAAAGAGCACTGCACGAAATTACCGAGATGAGCTTGTTCGATTATCTGTACTTGATTTGCACGGTGAGGGCAAGCAGCAATTGGTAAAAGTAAATGGACAATCCGATGCGTTTCTAAGTGGCGAATTAAGCTAATTCGTGGTATACTACATAGGCCAAACCGTAGCACAGTTGCATTAGTCAGATAGATCGAATATAGTGTTTTTGCCCGTTTATCCTGATGCACGGTTTGGCGACTTCGCAACCAGGATAAACGGGTTTTTTATTTCCGTGAAAGGAAGTCGCCAAATGAAAACTGTATATATTTATGGGTTAATGGATGAACGTGATCGCATTCGATACATCGGACAAACAATAAATCCAGCGCAGAGATTAGCCCAGCACTTAGAGGAGCGGGTCAACACGCCAAAGAGTTTATGGGTGCAATCAATGATTCAAGCTGGCAACACTCTGAGAATGGTTATCTTGAGCGAGTCAGATACACGCAACGCAAACTATGAAGAAAAATGGTGGATAACGTTGGGGGCTAGGCATAGTTGGCAATTAACCAATATGGCGAATCCAAGTAAGAAGTCAGTTAGCTTTCACGGCATGTTTACTGATGCCATGCGAGATGAGTTCGATCAATTCATGATTGAACACGATCCCGTTATGATGATCACTAGGAAGCATGTCCGATCTGTTGCTGTGATCGTCAAGTTGCTGGTAGGGCTAGCTCTGGGAGGATCGTTGGGGTATATAGCATACGTGTCTGAGTACAATATAGCCAACGAAGGTTCGATTGCCTTTTTTTATGCGTTCGTCAGCTTTCTATTTCCAGCATATTTCGGCTTTTTGTGGGCGTGGGGTCTTGAGTTGGATCCTATTGGCAGAAAGGCAATGGCGTTATGTTTAGCGCCTTTGGCCCCTTTGGGTTTGATATGGCTAAGTCGTATAGGTAGTTGGTTTGTATTTTAACCCGTCTCGGTATCGCTGCCGAGCAACTGAGCAGTGACGATGCTGGCGGGCTGGGGGGAATTCGATGGGGGAATAGATGATGACAATCAATAGACAGCCGGATGGCTACTATACGCTGCGCTTTTGTGGCTAGTGGCGGCGGTCGTGATTGTGGCTGCACACGGATTTTATTTTTGGGGACGAATGAACAGACAGGGGAAAGATCCATGATAATGACCGAACATTTAAGCCTGGCCCAGCGAATAGAAGCGATGTCGCATGATTGGCTAGCTGATGCGACAATGAGACTATATGTCACACTGGACGCCATAGCCGCGGACACGTGCGAATGTGGCACCGGCGACGTGTGCAATGTGTGTTTGGCGAAAAGCACGCGCGAGGTGTTCGTGCAGGCGTTGTTGAAGGCAGAGCTTCCGTAGATGCTACCAAACGATGATCTAGACGTTTGGTGGAGATAGTTGGAAGCACAGATTAAGCGCAAGCTACGTTATTTTGGTCACGATACCCACGGGTGCGCACCCATCCTGTGGCCCTATCGACTAACATTAAACATCCGAGTTCTACCGACGAAGTGTGTTAGTCATGACAAGCCAAAATAACATTATCGAAAGCAGCGGTCTATCGTCGCTTCCCTTTCACGCTGATACTAAAGCGTGCGGTCGTGGCTCCAGTTGTGACACCCGTCACATTGAAGATAGATCCAGGAAGCAAAACAGACGTTATCGCTGTCTTTTGGATACGTTGTGTAGTAGTTGGTTTTTGACTTCAAAATAACGAACATGTTTTCCCCTTTGGTTTATGCCTGCAAGTCATACAACTTGCATCGTAGTGCGTCAATTTGTTCTTCGATGGCATTGAGTTCTGTGTTGAACTCATCTGCCATTTCGGGATGCCAGTTTCGTCCGGCATCTTCTGGCATTTTTTCGATGGTGATGTGAGTAATTCTGTTCCCCAGTTCCGTTAGAACTTGTCTCGCTACTTTTAGTTCCATGATTCGATTCCTTCCATTGATTGTTGATTAACTACACACCCCGCCGCACCACTCGCGTGATGGGGTGTGTAGTTAACTGATAAATATGGTTCCATTGTCAAGACGGGCAACGTGCCCGTCCTTTTCCTTATTATACACCCGAACGAACTCGTTGAGGAGATACAGGCGCTGCTGTTCCAGCGCGCTGACAAGCTCCTCTGCGTTGCCCTGTGCCTCGAATATTTCAACATTCGAGGCAACGTTCCCTGCGCGGGTTTTCAAGTTTTCAAGTTTTTTGTAGTTTCTCATTGTTCTATCCTTTTCGCTAGTCCTTCGCTGTCTTTCCTGTCCTTATTATACGCCCGAACGCACAATAAGTCAATAGGTAAAATAGGCCAATTTAAGAAAGTCGCATAAATTTAAGGTTGGCGATTATTCCGCTTCGGCCATTTACGAACATGGGCTGCTGGCCACCGTCGCCCTGGCACTGGGCGACGCGCCCACCATTCGAGGAACTTCTTTTCGTCGAGGTGCCATTCCCGGCCGGGGCGGACCGCCCCGGGGACACTTCCGTTTGCGCACGCCTTCTGTATGCTGCGCCGCGCTTTGGCGGCGGTGCTGGCGTCATCGGCTACCAGTTCGGCAGCCTGTTGTGTTGTGATTATTCCCATGAAAAAAATTCCTCTGCTTCCATGAAATCGCAGCCGGCTGCCTCGGCTGCTTGGCGATCTTCGTCACTGTCTCCGACAAATAGCGTATCATTGGCAGCGACGCCAACATCTTCCATTGCCGAAATTAACATACCAGGATTGGGCTTCCGCCAGGAGTGTGACCACGCTAGCCGATATTCACAGCCTTCTGGTACAAATGCCCATTTTCCGCTGATTTTGCTCTGGTACGCGAATGCGAAGTAGACTAACACATCATCCATATATACCATCCGCGCCGCTTCGACTTGAGTGGCCACGGCAAAGTATTTGGACCGAACCTCAGCTTCAGTTGGATATCTTTCCGGCTCACCAAACCCAGCCGACTCCATCCAATGCCGTAGACCGACACCGCCTTGATTGGTGGCGATGGCAACCTTCGACATTTGTGTTTCTCCGAGCTTATCAAAGACACCGGGCAACAGTTCACCCGTATATCTGTCGCAGAGTGTTCCGTCTGCGTCGAAAATGATTAGTTTGTACATGACGTTCCCTTTGTGGATATGAGCCGGTGGAAGTCCCGGCTCGGTTCGATTACGCTTCGATCATGCCTAATTCTTTTACCAGGTATTGCACTGAGCGTCTAGCGTTGACCGTCATCTTGCGTTGCCATTCCTTGTTGTACGGTGACCAGTTGAACCCATTGCGTTTGACAATACTGCGCACCGATTCGTTTGGCTTGCCGGGGAAGTACAAGCGGATGCGGTTATCATCGGCGTCAAACACAATCGTCACATCATCGCCGTTTGGCATCGTATATGTGGCGTCCGGCGTATTGGCAGCGGCTTGGTTGGCCTCTTCCTCGGCAATGCGGTCTGCAATGCGGCGGATCTCTGCACTATTGTTGCTCAGTTGGTAAGACTCGAATCCATAGAATCGGCCATACTTGGGTGTCAGTAAAGCGACGGCATCAGCGTGGCTGAAACCCATCTCCTGCAAGTCTGCGATCTTCTCCTCATCGGTATAATTCTTGCGCTTACTCTTGGCGACTTTGTTGGCCGCCTTCATCCGTTCCTGCAAGTGCTGCGCTTGCGCCATCTTGCAGCGTAGCTTGATTACTTTGTTCGGGTCGTCTCCACTGATGCCACCGTTGCCCACGCGGGCGGCGTGATATTTTGCAGTATCGGCCAGCTTGACGGCTTGCCCCAATTTGTTCCAGATGCGATCTCGGTATCGTCGGTCTCGCTTTCACTGTGGTGACCAACCAGGATCGGTTGACCAAATGGGATTGCGTCACCCATGCGGCGGGATTGCGCCCATTCGTCATTACTCTCAGCTTGGCGTTTGGCGGCCATGCTTTCGTAGTAGTCGCGGCGTCTCTCTAGGCGATCTTGGTATGCGTTGGTTGCATCGCTTGGTTCGTAGTTGGTCGCCATTGCCAACAGTAGATCGATTACGTCATCCTGTGATTCGATATCATCAGCGTGATTTTCTTCACTCGTAACTAGGCTATCATACAGCTAGCCGAGGAAGTCATAAGCGCCTTCGTCATCGGGTGCATTGCAGATTGCAGACACTTGCGATAATGGCAAGATAAGGATACTATCTAATAGTTTTCTGTTGCTTTCCAACATGATTCGTTCCTTTCGTGTGGGCCGGTCGCCCGGCCCTTGGTTGATTTACTTTAGTGATGGGGGGCTTGGAGTTAAGCGGCTAAAATATTGTAATGCCGTGATTTAATATGCAGCCTTTAACGTTGTGGTTACAAGCGTTTCGTTTAGCGTTGATCGCTAGCCCGCTTGTCATTACTACACTAAATTCATCGCCGCGTTCAATCTCGTCGATGCTGTTGACGATGAACAAAGCAATCCGCTCTTTACTCCAACCGTCCTCAACATTTGCATCCCATGTTTGACCCTCACATGTCACTGTCACTCTGATATTGCTCATGATTCGTTCCTTTCGTGTGGGCCGGTTTCCCGGCCCTTAGTTGTTAAGTTTTCACCAAAACACATTCGGCATTGCTGCTGAGTCGGCTATAATCAATCTGGCAATTTAGTGCTACCCACACTTCCATAGTCGATGGTTTGCGATTGTGGAGACTCACTTCAATATTGGGGTAGGTCGCGTTTGCCTGAAATCCTTTGTTTGCTAGTGTGTCAAAAATTTCTGTGATTTCCATGATTCGTATCCTTTTTGCTTTTCTTTCATTTTCTTGCCTGTGTTCTTATTATACACCCGAACGCACAATAAGTCAATACGCAAATATCAAAAGTCGCAAATCTTTAAGGTTGGCTGCCGTCTCACTTTGTGTCGGTTGACATACGCGCGCGCGTGTGATAGACTAGCTAAAGGCAACGTTAAGATCACCACGCCATCGCTTTGCACTCGTTGCTAGTGGTGGCGTTTTTTGTAACAACGGGCTGCTGATGTTGGACAAAGATGAGTTGTTGCGAAGGATACTGGAGCAACTCCACAAAGAGTTACTGGCGTTGATCAATGCAGGCGATAATTTCCAACTGACGATCAACGCGGCGCCGGAACGGGGTGCGGTGAAGATTGAGTCAAAGCGGACCTACGATCTGAAAAACTGAATACCTGCGAGGCCATGTGATGATGAGCGCAATGGGACACGACAACCGTGTGCCTGTTGCGCTTTTTTCGATTGGTGACAAAATGGAAATTGACAGAATGTCAGAGACACAAACTACAGTATTATCCGGTTGGCGTAAGCCGATTCCACCGCTGAGTATCGATAGCCACGAAACGCGCATTGCTGCGTTGGAGGCTGACATCGAGGAGCTGCGCCAGGCGCTAACGCGATTGTTGCCGATCATTGAGGAACTCGAAACGTGGATAGGTGATTGATGCTCTTTTTCGATTGGTGACAAAATGCTAGCCAGTTATGTACTGGCATTCTCTTTAATGCTATCATCGTGTCTGATGCCACAATATACGATTCATTCAATCCAACCAATGCCATCAACTAGCGCAGGCGTGCGCGCTGGTTGCATTCGGACATTGGCACGCTTAGCGCTAGATAGCAGAATGGGGCAATTCTGGTCGTTGGATGACGCCGCTATCTATTGCGATGAGATCGAACGGAGCTTCCAGGAAGAGATCCAGATGAGCAAAATACAACGAACATGACAGTTTACAAGATGCAATGGCTGATTATCATTGCTGCTCTATTAATTACCGGCTGCGCACCTGCTAGCCAACCGTTTTCGCCATTGCCGCCGCCGATGCCATCTGATATTATTGTCAGGCATATTTACATTCCGTTGCTATTTTTCCCTGTTGCAGCGACGCCTGTCCCATCATGCTATGCTACTACACATGCGAGGGAATTTGTTCGCCTGATGATTAGCGATAGCCGACAAGAGCGAACGGTACTGGTTTGCTCACCGGCGTTGATACGGGCCGCACAGTTGCGGGGCGAATCGTTGGCTCGTCTGGGATACTGGTCTCATTGCGATCCTAGCGGCGTCTGCCCGAATGCCGTAGCGCGGTCGGCTGGGTGCACATTGCCGATTGAATATGCAATCAATGGCAACAACATTGAATCATTGATTGCTGGAACTTCCGACGTTGTTGTGGCATGGCGGGTGTTATCGGGATCGCCAAAGCACGCCGATCATTTGCTTGGGCAGAATGGCTTTTTTCGTGCGCAGGATTCCGTTGGCGTGGCATACGTAGACGATCCTGGCAGTAAATACAGTTTTTATTGGGTGATACTCATTGCAAAATGTAACTGATACTCAGCCGATGTCGTGTCCATTTTGTGGAGCAAAGCCGGCCATTGCACAATGGCCGGATACGTTAAATCCGAACGCGTCATGGATCGAGTGCGAGTGCGGTATCATGACTGATAGCCAGCATCATGACGATCCGGCGGAGGCTATTCGCTTGGCACTGGCGGTGTGGAATAGGCGAGCGCGAACGACGGCGGTATTTCACACGACGCCGTTGGCAGATAGAGCGGCTACTGCAATATTGGCAGCAGCGGTAGTTAGTGCAGGCGGATATCAGATTGATGGGGTGCCAACGGATGACTAATTGGGAGCGATGCCTGTCATTTACACTGAGTCAGGAGGGTGGGTGGTCAGATAATCCTGCCGATCCCGGCGGCGCTACGATGAAGGGCATCACGCTAGGCACATATACCCGATGGCAGCGGGCAAACGGACAACCGGATCCGACTAAGGATGCTCTACGCAATATATCGGATGCCACTGTTGCTACTATATACTATACATGGTACTGGCTCCCCTCTGGCGCTGGCTCAATGCCCTGGCCGGTCAATCTGGCCGTGTTTGATTTAGCCGTCAATGGGGGCGTTGGGCGCTCCGATCAGGCTATTGCCGAGGTTGGATTAAATTTTAATGCTATTATGGATTGGCGGTTGGCTTGGTACAAGCGGCTCGATGGCTGGCCGATCTTTGGGGCAGGCTGGTCACGTCGGGTCAGAATGCTAATTGCTTACGCTGCGGAATATAAAGAAGAAGAGGACAAGAAAACTATGCTAGACGCAAATTGCCAGGCATTCAAGGTCGACCAGAACGGGAAAGTTGTCGGCGTTGAATTAGGTATTACAAAAATTGAGAATGCTAAATACGAGGTCTATCGTGTTCGACTGCGCGACGAATACGAGGCGGGCGGGCAAACCATCGCCGCTTGTACGGTGGTGGACGCTAATGGAATTAGCACAGGCGACCAAGTTCGGTTGACTTGGCCAGGTTCACAGCCACCGTTTGAAAATTCAGGGCTTCCCGGCAACCCCAATAATGTCCATATTATTACGAATGGTTACACGCCGCCTAAGTTGGGACCGCTGGCGCTACACGTTGGCGGCTTCAACGCTCCGATCAGTGATATCGTTTATGGAATCGGATTACCATTTAATCGTCACGTGTCATTTGACGTAGTTTTTCGCGAAAAAAGCAGCATCATTGTTCCGCCGCCAGTTGACAGCGACTTAGGGGAACGTGTCGCAGATTTGGAAACATGGGCGCGGGAAATCAGCGCGGAGTACCCGGACGGACCGCAATATGATTGACACGACGGTATTCAATTTGGAGCAATGGCGTTCGCGCTTTATGGCGTATCTGCGCGGCGCCCCACTTGATGCAACGATTGCGCGTCTTGAGGCATGGCAACCGCAGATGGCTGCATACCTAGATAGTTATGCCCCACCGATAGACCAGCCGCCGATAGACCCACCGCCGACCACCGGATTCCCTAGCCACCGGATGGGGGTCCACTGGATACCTGGCAGCAACCGCGCTGGCGACCATGCATATATGCGGGGATTAGGCGCTGGCGCGATTAAGGCTGTAACCCTTGACATCAATCGGCTAAACGAGGCACAGAGTTATCTAGATCGCTCGCCGCGGTCCGTTCTGGTCATTCGTGATCATCCCCTATCCGAGCAAAAGGCGGACATGGTGGCCGATCCCGTTGGCACAGGGAAGCGCCATGCGCGTGAGTGGCTTGATAAGTTGCAGGCAGGTCGATTCAACGGCATTGATATGAGCCGCGCCGCTGTCTGTGGTATCAATGAGCCATTTGTCCACAATGCTGAACAAGAGCGGGGCGTTGTCGCTTATACTATGGCATTCCTTGAGGATCTTCGCTCCTATGGGTTGCGTGGACTTGCGCTAAATTTGTCCGTAGGCTGGCCACGAAATAGCGATACGGCCACCGTCAAAAACACCAAGCCGCTTTGGGATAACTTCTTGCCGTTGGAAGATGTAATCAATCGCGGTAATCATTTTCTCTGCTTACATGAGTACTGGCGCAACGATCCTGATGATAGCTGGTATGAAGCGCCAAACGGTGAAAAATGGGGATGGCACGCACATCGCCACTGGGCCTGCCCCATGTCGGTCCCGATCATTATTGGCGAGTGCGGATTGACAAAAGAAGTTGGAGGCAAACCGGCTCCGGGGCAGTCGGTTGGCTGGATCGGCAATGTTTCACCTGAAACATACGCGGAGCAGCTTTGGCGCTATGCTGACAAATGCCATCCTAATGTATTCGCCGTGATGCCATTTACGACCGACATGGCGTCTGCGGATTGGGCAATGGATGATACGGCAATGGCACATGAGGCCATCCTCGCACGCAAACATGCAACCACCTGGCCAACACCGTGGCCAGTTCCGGTAACACCGCTGCCACCTATCGAACCACCGGAGGAAGAAGTGAAAACAATCGTATGGCCCAAAATGGATCGTATCAGCGGTCATTATGGAGATATCTACACAAATAAATTCGGCACCTATGCCCACGAAGGGCTTGATATTTCGCGCGTGACTGGAACGCCGATCTTCGCTCCGTATGATGGGATTGTTGCATGGTCGGATGTAGAACCAACGAGTTATGGCGAATACGTTCGCACGTATCATCCAGAACTAAAGATATGTGCATTTTATGGACATCTTAGTGAACGATTGGTAAAGACTGGAAACAGCGTTCGCCGTGGGCAGTTGCTCGGCTATACGGGTGACACGGGCAATAGTAGCGCGCCACATCTGCATTTTGAAATTAGAAAAATGACTGACTCCGGTCGCTATATGCCTAATTATTCGGCGCATGGAAACGCTCGTGTCGATCCTCTTGGATTCCTTGCAGGATGGCTGGCTGCGGGGAATTTGGTGGAATACAAATAGCTTGTTCCCGCCGCCGGGAACGAAAGGGAATCCGTGGAACTTTTCTTAGGCTTTCTGCTTGGCACGATAACCGGTTCATCCCTGACAGCCTGTTATTTTTGGCATCGATTATATACGGGCGCTAATTTTCGTGTAAAGCACTTGGAACGCGCGTTGTGGGAGTCGGCACCAGAGTTTGCTAGCAGTAGCGATTTGGGGATGGATGAGTAGATAAAATTACCAGAACAGTATTTGTAGTTTAGTTTGGCGTGGCCGTCGTCGCTCAGTAATTCTTATGCCCGCCCCTATACAGAGGAATATAAATCAGTGTGGGCATATCCGGATTTCCCGCTGATGGCATTGATACTAATGTCAGTAGGTGGAAATATTGATACAGAGGGTGGTGGCGTCGTTGGAGGCGATGCGCGTGTAGGTCGAGATTATACCGGCCGTGATCAGTCTCCGATCAACGTGTACAATAATCAATTCGGTGACGACAGGCATCAGGCACCAACTAGACCACAGGTGCACGAAAGTGCTCAGAATCGTTTACGTGATCTGGAACGATATATCTATGGCGACGGTATTACTCCAGGACTATTGCGCCAACAGATCGATATTCTTAAGCAATTGTCGGAATTGCGCAAACAGATCCAAACAATGCTATTCTGGATCTACTTTTTAACTGCTGTCATGGCCGTTCTTGTTATATTAGGGATTTTGAATTTGATCGTGCTGAGAATACCACTGTGAAACCACGTGCCGGAATACCCTACTATGACGGTAAAATTTTTCTATATATTTTTATCCTGGTTGTTATCATCATTGTGATCGGAATTGCACTTTATACGGCGTTGATCGTGCAGGACTTGCAAGATCGCATTGCTGGGCAAATGGAACTAATCACCATCAATACACCGGTTGTCACTGCCGAGAATCCGACTGTTTGCCCGGGCGATATACTAGTTTGGTCGTTGGAGTTGACTTACCATGACGCACCGATGCTGATGGAGGTGATTCGTAATATAGCGAATGTAGATCAAGATGTTGCTATTGATTACGAACAAAAAGCATCAGTCCCCATTGTAAAAATGGGGACTGATGTTTCGATAACAAATTGGCTCGTGCCCTCGTTGGAGCCTGGTCGTTATCGTGTAATTGTGAGCACAACCAACGTGCACACGGTCACTGCTGTAGACAACAAACTTTTGCAGTATTACGTTGATTTCGAGGTCATGGAAAATTGCTAGTTATGCGAATGCCGCGTTTATTGAATAGTGCCATGCTTGCACGTCTGTTGATCGCAATCTTTACACTGGCCGTTATTGTTCTGGCAGTATTGACGGTCAGAAATTGGGCGGAACAGTTAGCCGAGGCCGCCGCCGTGCCGGTATCGATCAATGATAGCGATCTAATCGTCGATGCCGATAATCCAGACGTGTGCCCTGGCGACATACTCATGTGGCCACTGACCATTACATATGAACGCGGCGGATTATTGATGGATGTTACGCGCAACGTGAGAAATTTAGATACGGGTAGATTGTTCGTCGCAGATGGCACTATCTATACCGAACAGATTAGGGTGCCACAAGAGGAAGCCGGAACGTTTGGCCGCCAATCTCTCTGGCGAGTTCCTCAATTGCCGCCAGCACGATACAGGCTGATTACCAGTACACAATCAGTTACGGGTGGAAATCTTTTACAGTATTACGTCGAATTCACAGTAAGATCAGATTGCCTATAGCGGGCAGGAGGAGTAACAACGTGAGCAATATTCACATGCCAGGAGCAGTTTGGAATGTAATCACCGTAGGGCTGATCGCGGCGGCTGGGGCGGGAATCGAATACTTTAGCGCGGGCGGCGAGGGCAGTGGATATCTTTATGCCACCATCGCGGTTGCTGCATTTCAGACGATTATTAAATATTTGTCGGAGCCGACTACTCCACCGGCTGCCGCGTCGCGGGGTATGGGTGACGGGCCATCCGTTGCACCACGTAGCAAGATGAGTCGATTTCTATTAGGGTAAGGAAAACACAATGTCTACAGTGACAAATATAACGATCTCGAATTTTGTTGAAACGGGCAATAAAACACCGCTAGATCGGTACACGTTCGATCTGGAAATGGAATGGGTCGATGGTGTTGGTGGTGAGCATACGTATGCTCACTCACATACGTTCCCGAATGACTTAGCGCCGATGCCGCTAAACGCACGTCGGTATTTTGCCGAACAGATGATCGCGGCCGTATCAAAAGTTTCCATCGGGGCGGCTAGCTGGGAAGATTACAAATAATCAATGGCATGGTCTGAACTTACCGCAGCGCGCACGAAGCGCACCAAGACATATCAGGACACCGTCGATCCGGCAAAGCGCCAGCTATATGCCGGCATCGGTGCGTTGCATCATGGAGAGATCAACGATCCCATCGACGCGACGCCGGTGCGTGTCAACAACGCCGCTCTTGATGGCTGGCGTGTGACCGCGGCTGACTGGCATTATGCTATCGGTCAGCCTGGAAACAAACAGACCGATGGCTGGATAGGCTTCGGTGGAAAAGCCGGTGCGCACTGGTTACAGTTCCGTTTGCTTCGCGTGGGCTATATGCATTGGCCCACGCGGTCTTGGCAGGATGTTGGCGGGGCGCCGGCCTACGTTCGCACTCGCCTGACTAGTCAAGTCGAACCAATATCGTTACCGGATGGCTCCTCTCTTCCAGCGTCGTCGCTGGCAACGTGGGGCCGTATTTGGTCCACGCCGGGGGGCGGTGATCTTGACATCAACTGGCGTGTCCGTGGCGCTGGACTAAAGGAGTTCATCACAATTAATCAGGCGGGGCGGGCATGGATTACGGCCAACGCCCCCCCCGTTACGCCTGCTGCCGAAACATTTTTCGGATTTGTATTTGAGCTTGACCACTCCGATGTTCCCAAGTGGGTCAAAAATGGTATCGAACAATCGATAGCCGGCGATTTCGATGATGACGACGATATTCCCATCGAGATTCGTGATGCCACTGACGAATTACTCGGCCTTATGCCGATTGACTTCGCATGGATTGACGGTGTACCCGATACAGAGATACGTCTACATAAGCGCATCTATACGGACGCTGGGACAACCTATCTGTTAGTAGGCGCACGTGTGACAGAGTTGTCGGCAATGCCAGCGGGCACGCTGGTGTTTGACCCGACTATCGATGTAGATGTAACAGCCAGCGGTGATGATGGCAACGCGCGTACTGGCAATAGTTCGGTCGAGATTACCGGGAATACGTTCACGGCGGGGTATCACACATCTGCGTCATTTCTGTACCGATTTCCCTGGCAGCGATTCACGGGTATTTCTGGTCTGTCCGGCGCTACAATTAATAGCGCAACATTGTCTATTGACCGAACAGTCGGCGGAACGATTTTGCAAAAAATACACGTTGCCCGAGCAGATGCACCGGCGGCTCCAACAACATATGCCGAATTTAACGCGTTCACACGGTCCACCGCCAGTGCGCCGGCTCACGCCCCGATTGCAGACCCGTTTGTGCCAGATGTGACTACATTGATTCAGGAGTTGGCCGACAATCACGATCCGTCAACAATCCTGTTCCTCTGGGCAGATGATAGTCAATCGACGGGAACGACGGAAAATGCATCGTTTCTGGCGTATGACAATGGCGGTGTGTCATCACTGTCCATTGACTATACGGCGGGCGGCGGCGGTGGCGGCAATATCATTTATCCGCGGCGCATGGACGGATTAGGGACATATTTTCGAGGGATGGATAGCTAATGGCAAAACTGCAAGTAGTCGCGGGCGCAACATCGAAGAGTGTCGATGTTTTTATACAAAATTCATCGGTAGCTACTGGCGCGGGATTGACTGGGCTAGTTTTCAATAGCGGTAGTCTGACTGCTTATTACCATCGGCAGGGCGCTAGCTCGGCTACTGCTATTACGCTAGCAACAATGACAATCGGCACATGGGCTACTGG
>DATHYR010000241.1:0-1824 GCA_035458985.1 Pseudomonadales bacterium | reverse complement strand
GCCGACAACAGCGCGATAGAAAGGATCGATAACTTCATCATGATCGAGCAAGTACTCATAACGCTTTAATTGCCGTTCTTGTTCTGCACTTAAGCCAACTCTTGGGTGTTTATCGCGAATAATCCTCAGGCTTTGCGCCTTTTCTTCCATTTCGATCCGAACACGGTGGTCACGTTCGCCCAGATCAACTAACACTTTGCGGTTCATGATGTTACCTCCTCTCAGGCATTAAATTTCAACAGTGTTATCTTTAACGGTTTCCGCCGTGTGATGAGTGATAAATAATTCCAGTGACACTCACGCTACTTCTTAAAAACCTATTCCTAAAACCAAATCTTAAAATCTGCTCTTAATACAATTCTTAAAACCTAATACTCAATTCAATTTTTTTGCTCAAACAATTCAACTGATGAGTCAAATCAATAACGCCTAACCTGTCATTTCCAAATTGCTTTGATCAAGCATGCTATTTTGACCATCTAAATAGTGGTGACTGTCTAGTGTTTGAGACAACAATTGCAGTGCTGCCAGCGCATCAACGACACCACTGCCATAACCTTCAACATTCGCTGAGGCAAATGGCCGCGCAGATTGACGTAATATATCTGCCGCTATTGATGCATTTAGCGGGAGAGCTCGACGCGCCGCATGGGCCGCCATTAATGCACAGACACCGGCGACAAAAGGAGCGGCAAAACTGGTTCCGGTGACTTGTTGGTATCCATTCATGCCGGTGGTCCAGACTTTTTTGCCTGGCGCGCACAAATCGACATGGTTTCCTCGCGTACTAAATGCGCATGGGTTTGCGTGATTATCAACGGCACCAACGGCGATTACACCTTCGTGTGCCG
This sequence comes from Pseudomonadales bacterium, assembly GCA_035458985.1. Classification (GTDB taxonomy): domain Bacteria; phylum Pseudomonadota; class Gammaproteobacteria; order Pseudomonadales; family JAHEIH01; genus JAHEIH01. The sequence continues at coordinate 973 of DATHYR010000241.1, read as the reverse complement.
CGGGATAATATGCTTCTTCAATTCCCGAGTTTCCGCTGGCGGCAACAAGAATGACATCTCTCGATAATGCGTATTTCACTACCTCTTCGTGAGGGAGCGGCGAAAATTGGCTCAGGCTGGATTTGGCTGTACCAAAACTCATGTTGACGACTTTGACATTCAGATCGATCAGGCGCTTCATTCCTGCGTCGATATTCGATAATGCGCCGATACCGATTCGTTTTTGAGCAGATAGCCCTGCCCCCAAAACTCGCACTGGCGTGAGTCCGCAACGACCGGCGCCGCCCGGTGGCAGCAAACCGCCGCTGGCTTGCAGAATTCCGGCACACCCGGTGCCATGGCCCACTTCGTCAAATGGTAGCTCATCAAAACTTCGGTTATCGCCAACCAACTGCAGGTCGCCGACCATTGAAGGTTTGAGGTCGACCGTATCAAAACCTCTGCGAATATTAGCGGTTAATGCCCGGTGGTTGGCCATGATTCCCGTATCGGCCAGTCCAACAACGACAGAGGGGTCACCAGGCTCAAATCCAAGTGCCTGAGGCAACTGAGTCAGTAAGCGCGACTGCCAGGCTTGCGCCTCGTCAGTTTCTGTAATTGAATTGGAAGCGTCGGTTTCTGGTGTTCGCTCGAAAACGGGTTCTGAATAAAAAGGTGCAATGCAAATTCGATCAGCCTGAACTTTTTCAACTATCGGAATTTGTGCAACAGCCTCCATCAGTTGTCTTGCGTGGACGTCGTTCTGAGTTTGAATAAGCAGCACTCTGGCTACGCCGGAAAGTTGCTCGGCTTCATCGAACCTTCTTGCGCCGATTACGCCAGGTCGTTGTGCCGCCTTGGTGCGCGAATTATGTAGTCGGCAAATTCTGGTGCTGCCACCGTGGTGACGTAAAATCCGATCAAAAGGACCACCGTCGAGCCGGTTGGCAGGATGGACGCCGAAGTGACGACAAGCAACCATACTGGGAATTTT
>DATHYR010000240.1:0-1501 GCA_035458985.1 Pseudomonadales bacterium | reverse complement strand
CCCACACCAAAGTCTTCCACCTTGTTGCCTGTGCCCACCACGATGCCTGAGTGGCTTTGTGCAATCTGATACAGGCAGGCCATACGCAGTCGGCTACGGCTGTTGGCCAAGGCCAGCAGGTTTGGCAAGATCTTGAAGTTGTCTTTAAACGCATCAAAGGTCTTGGTAAGATCTACTGTAACGTGAGTGACATTTTTGTACTTGCCCTGCAGCCATTTGCCGTGATTGTCCGACAGATAGTGCTGTTCAGGACGCTGGTGTATGGGCATGGATACCACAATGGTTTCTACGCCAGTTTCGGCGCACAGTGTGGATACCACTGCTGAATCGATGCCGCCCGAAATGCCTACCACAAGTTTTTCAATCTTGTGCTTTTTGGCATAATCTTTTATCCATTTGGTGATAAACTTGGTTCGTTTCTGCGGTGTCATACTATTTTCCTCTGGGATTGCTTTGACGAGGACGCTGATACAGTGTACGCTCGCTTTTGACTATGTACTCTCGGCCCACTACGCCAGCTTCAATTTCTCTTATGGCCTGTACCAAGGGAGTGTGATGCCCATGGTTCTCCATGAGACTGGCATCACCGCGACTGAGTTCACGTGCTCGTTGGCTGGCAGCCAATACCAAATCGTATCTGCTGCCAATCTTTTCCACTGCTAGTTCTGATGTGCGACCTTCGGCCATGATGTGTCCTTATTCTAAGCCTTTGGCTGTGGCGCCAAAGACACCTAATAAACCAGCGGTGATGGCTGCTGGAACTGAGTGAAATACCAATGCTACCACTGCAACTGCCACTGCTAAAGTTAACAAACCTCTGCCTAACATACCACTTCCTTTCAATTTGGTGGGCCCACCTGGACTCGAACCAGGGACCAACGGATTATGAGTCCGCTGCTCTAACCAACTGAGCTACAGGCCCGTATGCTGTATTTTATGATAAATTGACTCTATGGTCAACTAATTTGAGTCGCTGATATGCACGTTGCACAGTCAACGCCTGACGAGCAGCATCATCCACTGCTCGGTGACTGGTGCTCAAGCCATCGTCGGCTGTGCGCACATTGGCCACTTCAAACAGTGTGCGAGTGTCTCTCACTGCCCAAAAGTTCCAGGGAATGTTGATACCCAACTGCCGCATGGCGTTTTCAATAATGATGATGTCAAAGCAGGATCCGTGTGCCCATACCGCACGCTCGTTCCAGCAGAACTTTTGCAGGCCCAATATGGCATCGTAAAAACCGATACGGCCTTGTTCGGTAAAGGCTTCTTCCTTGGCAGCTGCATTTTGTCTAGCCCACCAGGCTATGGTGTCATCATTGACCACACGGCCCAACTCACACTGTTCGTCCACACTGGGTCTCACATCATATTGTGCTGTGTGTCCAGAACCGTGCGGATCAAATTTCACAGCACCAATGGTCAATATCACACATCCGGGCGTGACATCTAGTGTTTCCAAATCAATCATGACATCTGCCACGCTATCTCCAAGTCCTGT
>DATHYR010000239.1:0-2291 GCA_035458985.1 Pseudomonadales bacterium | reverse complement strand
ATGTGGTAAAGAAGATGACAATGGAATGCCCAGTCCCCCGGCTCATTGGCTGTCAAATCAAACTGGGCACTTGCGCCTGGTTGAACCACAACAACATTTTTACGCGGCTGGTGCATAGCGCTTTCGCCATTCACCAGTTCGAAGAACATACCATGCAGGTGAATGGGGTGCGCCATCATCGTGTTGTTCACCAGCTTGACACGCACGCGCTCGTTCCAGGCAAAACGGATTGGAATGTCGTCAACTGAACTAAACATACGCCCATCGAACGACCACATATAGCGTTCCATGTTGCCCGTCAGATGGATCTCCAGTAACCTCGACGGCTCACGTGTATCTTGATTGGGCTCAAGCGCTGACAGCATGCGATAGTTTAACACGCGATGTTTGACGTCCCGCAGCCCTATCCCTGGGTCGCCCATTTTATCGACCGGGGCCATAGATACCATATCGAGGCCAGGGCCAATTTCGACATCGGGTGGCAAAAGCGATTTATCGCGCATGCTCATGCCATCCATGCTGTGGCTCTCAGCGGCATTCGCATCCCCGCCACCGCCATGATGCATTCCTGCATGTCCATCATGCCCTGCAGCCATGTCACTTGCAGTAGGTCCATGGTTCATGCCCATGTCGCCCATTGTTAGCAAAGGCGCATCCCGTAGTGGCGGTACGCTTGCTTTCGCACCGGGGACGGTAGCTAGCATGGCCAGCGCCATACCTGATCGGTCCATAGATTCGGCGACTATTGCATATGCATCAGCTTTGCCCGGCTCGATGATAATGTCATAAGTTTCAGCAGTTGCAATCTGTAGTTCATCAACCTCAACTGGTTTTACGTTCTGCCCATCCGCAGCAATAACGGTCATTGGTAAGCCGGGGATACGCAGATTGAAAAAGGTCATGGCGGAGCCATTGATGACGCGCAGGCGGATGCGTTCACCGCGACGGAAGAGATATTCCAGGCCTTCCTCTGCGCCACGTCCGTTGGCAAGATAGGTATATGTAGGCGCACTTACATCAGCGATGTCGGTCGGAAGCATGCGCATTTCTGCCCACATACGTCTTTCAGCACCTGACATTGGATATTTGTCAGTCCAGCTTGAGAGTTTGTCGTTGAAATAGCCCTCACCAGTGCGCAGGCGGCTCATTATGAAGTGCGGGTGAAGCGGTGTGAATTCGCTTAACAAGAGGATATAATCGCGGTCATAGCTAACCGGTTCGGCGCCGGCAGGTTCAATAATGAGCGGACCATAATGGCCCGATTGTTCCTGCAGATGAGAATGGCTATGATACCAATAAGTGCCAGACTGCCGTATCGGGAAGTCATAGGTGAAGGTCTCGTGCGGTTTAATTCCAGGAAAACTAACTCCTGGAACACCATCATATTGAAATGGAACCAGAAGCCCGTGCCAGTGAATTGATGTGTCCTCGTTCAGATGGTTCGTTACGTTAAGACGGACATTTTGCCCTTCGCGTAGCCGGATAAGCGGTCCCGGCACGCTTCCATTAACCGCGATACCATGACCACTTCGGCCTTGGACATTCCGTCGACCCCCGGCCACCGCAAGGTCAATGACTTCACCACTGACTTCGTCAAAACCGACTCGGATTGGTGGTCCATTGTGCCTACGCATGCTGTGGCCTTGTGCCCATGCAGGGACGGCTGCCAAAGTTGCGCCAGCACCCAATCCAGCTAATATGCCGCGTCGCGTTATGGAGGTATTCATTTACGCTTGCATCCTTCTCAATGGCAGACGTATAAAATACCCCCATAGGGTATATCAATAGAGTATTTACGCTTATGGCCAAAGATCGCAGCAGCACCATTAATCGCTTGAAAAGGATCGAGGGTCAGGTGCGGGGCATCTCTCAGATGGTTGTCGATGACCGCTATTGCATTGATATTCTGCATCAAGTGCAAGCTGTGAAGGCAGCGCTTGCTAAGGTAGAAAGTACAATCCTTAGAGATCATGCATCATGCTGCGTTGCTGATGCAATCGCGTCTGGTGATTTGACCGAGCAGCGCGAAAAGTTTAACGAGCTTATTGACCTGTTTGACAAGGTTAAGCGTTGAATACGCCAATTACATTAGAAGTTTGCTGCTTGAGTGATTTAGCACTCGGAGAAGCTAATCCAAAGCTGTGCCATGATTGCATCAGCCGTCCGTAGAATTGCTTTTGGATAAGCTTGCTGGACTTTAATTGGGCGCAAAGCTGCCGCTCCGAATTTATCTGGAACGCTGAGCAGAGGCATCATGAGTGGCTAGATTTTTATAGGTGACGGCTTCCGTT
>DATHYR010000238.1:0-1033 GCA_035458985.1 Pseudomonadales bacterium | reverse complement strand
GCGTTGAGACGCATCCGTTAGAAAGTGAAACACGGCGCGATCATGCCAAACATCAAATTCAGCTTGCGGCGCCCACGTCGTAATATCGGCCTGGATCCAATCTACATTTTCACCGAGGCGACCCAGGCGATCTTGAGACGTTCGTAGCGCATTTTTTGACAAATCGAGGACGGCAATTTTACCAATCGCACGTGCCAACAATGTGTCAACCAACCGAGAGGCCCCGCCTCCCACGTCGATGATATCAGCTGCCGGCGGCGCAAAAGTCTCAATCAGTTTCAAAGAAACCTCTGGGGTCTCTTCAAACCAGGTTAACTCGATTTCTCCGCGTGCGTCGTAAACCGAGTCCCAATGATTTTGATCGCCAGCCATATCCACATTCCTGTTTTCATTGACAGCTACAACAGATGATGAAGCATCTTTCCACAAAACATGTAACTATTCTAATAAATTTATAGTTAATAATCCAAGCTCTCAGCCCCAAGGGCCCCGGTCAGCACTGTCTGTCTTACGGCTCACCCTCGGCATTGCGAATGAAGAAGGGCGCACGCCATTGCGCGCCATGTCTTCTAACGCCGCTACTCGGTTTGCTGTTTTGGGGTGGGTGGCAAAGAGGTTGTCGTGTCCATGCGCGTGCAGCGGATTAATGATAAACATATGGGCCGTCGCCGGATTACGCTCCGCAATATGATTATCCACACGCGACGCCACGGTCTCTAAACGCCGAAGGGCCGACGCTAACCACAGAGGATTACCGCAGATTTCGGCACCAAGTCGATCCGCTTCGTATTCGCGTGTTCGGCTGATCGCCATCTGAACAAGGCTGGCCGCTAAGGGGGCCAAGATCATCATAGCCAAGGTTCCCACGATCCCCATTTGACGATCGCGGTTGCCACCAAAGAAAAGCGCGAAGTTTGCAAGCATCGAGATCGCACCAGCGAATGTCGCTGTGATCGTCATGATCAGAGTGTCCCGATGTTTGATGTGCGCCAGTTCATGCGCAATCACCCCAGCCAACTCTTCACGAGACATA
>DATHYR010000237.1:0-2610 GCA_035458985.1 Pseudomonadales bacterium | reverse complement strand
AAAGTCAGGATCCCTGAGGGTGTCTGCGTTGACTCGGTCTCGATAGTGTCGCTCAACCCACTGACATAATTCAGAAAATTTGGCCTCGTTGAGTAAGCAAGCTGGGTTAACGCCTTTCAAAATATCGTCATCCATAGGCACACGGAGTCTAAGGCAGGCGGGGCCGCCGCCGTTGCGCATGCTCTGTTTTATGTCGACCACAAGCACATCATCAATCGCACAGTGACTTTCTTGAAGCGTCTGCAGATAGTTCCATGTATCCATGTTTTCTTCGCATTCTCCGGGCACGACCAGTAATTGCTTGCCGTTAGGGAGTTGCAGTAATTGGCTGTTAAACATATAGGTTTTTACGGCGGTCTCCACAGAGACTTCATTGTCTGGCACTTCTATCACCGTGAGCCTGCCATGCATTTTTTCAGTAAGCTCGTTGATGACGGACGATTGATCCAAAAATGCTTTTTCGTGACAGAACAAAGTGGTGAGATTTCCTACGGCAATGACATCGTTGTGAAAGACGCCGGCATCGATGGTTTCTGGAAGTTGCTGCGCGAATACGCAGCGATCCTCATCGAGACCATGTTGGCGGGCAACGGCCTGGCTAGCTTCTAAACTTTGGCGGGCTGGAAAATGTTTTGGTTTTGGCCCTTGTCTGTACAAACTACGTTGTCCGTAGACAAAAAACTCAATGCCTGGATCGCCATAAGCTGGCGTAAAGACGGTATGATTAGCCGCACCCTCGTCACCCATTAACGCCCCGAACGACAATTCGTGGTGAATGGTGAACCGATTAGCGTCATTAAAGGTACTGCGAAGTATGTTGTAGCTAGTTGGCGGTTCAATTGCACGGTGCAGGTGGCTAGCTAAGTTGGCCACTGTCATATGGACGCGATTATCTGGGGTGTGGGCGCGCGGCGAGACCGTGGCGGCATTCGCTACCCACATGCTGGAAGCGGAATAGACCGCTTGGAGTAATTCTGGGTGTTTGTGTGCGGCCTTGCTCAGAATATCGCGATTGTTACCAGAGAAGCCTAACTTTCGTAATGCGTGAATATCAGGTCTTGCATGAGGGGCTAGCACACCCTGTACAAGGCCCATACGATGAAGTGTCAGCATCTTTGACAGACCTTGTAGGGCGGCTTGGCGCGGGTTAGATGTGGCATCTTGGTTGGTTTGTGAGGCTATGTTGCCTTTCGCCAAGCCGCCGTAATTGTGGCTTGGGCCAACCAGGCCATCAAAATTCGCTTCGAAATGTTGCATATACCGTCCCCTAAATTAATGCGTCTCAAAATAGACTGTCTTCCCAAAGCAGGGGAGGTCAGGTTTCGCCTTGTCGCGCCACCGCATTGGATTGGCATAAAATGAGGAACACGGCATCAACGTTCAAAAAAGGGAGTGCCATTTGGACGTATTTTTATATCTTTTTGTCGTGATGTGCTTGGAGAAGGTATAGTCTGCTTATACATTCGTGAGTCTTTAATAATAATGTTTACAATACCTTTGCTAAATCAAGTCATTAGTCAACTCTTGCACAACCGTAACTACCAGTTTTGGCTGCTTCAACTGGTGGGTTGGTCTGGTCACTCGATCATCAGTTTTTTTAGTTTGAATCTCTGGTATAACGATCCCTCGTTTATCTACATAGCGCACAATATTTTTCAGTCTGTGCTCGGGGCGCTACTCAGCTGGCCATTGCGTTGGATTTATACCGAGGCATGGAAAAATTCCATTGTCTGGCGGTCGCTCCAAGCGTTGTTAATGATTTTGATAGTCTCGTTGGTGTGGTCGGCGATTCGCATTGAAACATTTATTATGATGACCGGTGAGATGGGGCTGTGGTCTGAATTTGGCGGTTGGTATTTTTCGTCTATTTTCGTGTTTGCTGCTTGGACGTCTCTTTATTTTGGCATTAAGTATTTTAACCTCTTTCAAGAGGAGCACTCTGAGCTCCTCAAATTGGAGTTGGCGCGAAAAGAGGAGGGGCGTTTATTGATGGAGGCCGAGTCAGTGGCGCAAACCGCCAAGTTGAAAATGCTCCGCTATCAGCTTAACCCGCATTTTTTGTTCAACACGTTAAATGCCATCATGTCGTTGGTGGCATCGGAAGAAAACGATAAGGCCAGTGCCATGTTGGTGAAGCTCAGTCAATTCATGCGTTATTCCCTCGACAAGGACCATGAGCATCTCGTGGATTTGCAGGATGAACTTGATGCCATCGGTTTGTATTTGAAAATCGAAGAAGTGCGCTTTCAAGATCGTTTAAATGTGGTGTTTGATATCGAAGATCGATTAGAACGTGCACAAATTCCTGGGTTGCTCTTGCAGCCACTCGTAGAAAACGCCATTAAATATGCTATTGCTCCTTCTGAAGAGGGCGGTGAGATTCTTATAACTGCCAAGAGTGATAATGGTCGTTTATGTTTGTCTGTAAAAGATAGTGCAGAGCAGTTGGCGACAAGCAAGAATAACCCATCGCAGAGCCAAAAGGGCTTTGGTGTGGGATTGACCAATACTCGGCAACGCTTAGCTACCATTTTTGCCAACGACTATTCGCTTGACGTAGCGGTTGGGGTAACAGGCTCGGGGTGTGTCAGTATTTCCATGCCTCTCATC
>DATHYR010000236.1:0-1047 GCA_035458985.1 Pseudomonadales bacterium | reverse complement strand
GAGATGAGCATTGATGACTGATTGTGCAAGTTGGTTAAACGATGCTGCATTGCCAGTGCCTACATTAAAAATGCCACTGACCTGAGGATGTTCATACATCCAACAATTAATTTGCGCTACATCTTGTACCGCAATGAAATCGCGCTGCTGCTCGCCGGCATCCCAAGCATCGTGTGCGCCGAAAAGTCTTACCTGGCGTTGAGACTGCCATTGCTGCATATGATGAAAAGACACCGAGGCCATCCTCCCTTTGTGCGCCTCACCAGGTCCGTAGACGTTGAAGTAGCGAAGGCCAACAATCGGGGCGGTCGCAGCGCCAAGTCGCCGTCTTACCACCTGGTCGAAGAGCAATTTAGAGTAACCGTAGACGTTTAGTGGTGCCTCATAAAGCGGATCTTCCTTAAAGGTGCTCGAGTTACCGTAGGTTGCCGCTGACGACGCATAGATAAGCGGGATGCGCTGCTGCTGGCAAAAGTCTAAGAGATGAATCGAATAACTATAATTGTTATTCATCATGTATCGACCGTCAGACCCTGTGGTGTCCGAGCATGCGCCTTGATGAAAGACAGCATCAAGCTTTCCAAATTGTTGCAGCCGCCCAAGCAGCTCGGTTTTGTCCATATAGTCGGCAATATCGAGCGAAACGAGGTTGCGAAACTTATCGCCTTTGGTCAAATTGTCAACCGCCAAAATTGCCTTCTCCCCCCTTTGGTTGAGTGCCTTAACAACTTGGGACCCAATAAATCCAGCAGCTCCCGTGACAATAATCATGTGAATAGCTCCTCGCGACTACATACTGCAGTGCCAAGTTTGCCCACGACAATGCCAGCAGCCTTATTGGCTAAAGGGACAGCCTCTCGAAGCGTTTGTCCGCTTGATAAAACCATGGCCAGGACGGCAATCACCGTGTCTCCAGCTCCTGACACATCGAAAACCTCTCGGGCAAGTGCGGGCACGTCGATGCGCCCCTTTCGATCAAACAAAGTCATACCTTCTTCCGATCGCGTTAAAAGTATCGCTTCAAGTTCTAGATGAGAGATCAAATTG
>DATHYR010000235.1:0-14902 GCA_035458985.1 Pseudomonadales bacterium | reverse complement strand
GCCAGAGCCAGAGCCAGAGCCAGAGCCAGAGCCAGAGCCAGAGCCAGAGCCAGAGCCAGAGCCAGAGCCAGAGCCAGAGCCAGAGCCAGAGCCAGAGCCAGAACGTTATATTGCACCGTTGGGAAGTTTGCAGATGGTGATACCCTCAGCCCTCCCCGAGGCTGAAGAGCAGCGGTTGCGAGCGCTGGCAGTTTCTATGCACGCCCAATTACATATCGATAGCGAGGTTGTTCAGCTAACCGATGAGGCCGTTCAAGAAAACGTAGACCAGGCCGATAGTTGGAGTGATAAAGGCAGACCCATCTGGGCCGATGACGCATTTGATTGCCTATTGTTTGATGTTCAAGGGCTACGTTTAGGTTTGCCGTTGGTGAGTTTGGGCTCAATACATCCTCTTGATCACGATGCCATTAGCGCTATTCCAGGCCAGTCAAGTTGCTTTTTAGGTACTGCGACAGTCCTGGGTCAGCAATTTAATGTGGTCGATACGGCTGAGATGGTCATGCCAGAAAGGGCAGATGCGAGTAAGCGCCGCGCTTATCGTTATTTGGTGACGCTTGAGCACTCACGCTGGGCACTTGCCATTAGTGCTATCGACATCGCCAAGCGTTTTGAGCCTGCCGAGGTGCACTGGCGCAGCCTCCGGACACAGCGACCATGGTTGGCGGGTACGATCAGGTCTCAGATGGTCGCGCTGATGGATCCGCAGGCGTTGAGTGATTTGCTCGTACAAAAGAGTTAGAGATGGCACGTTGTGTGCACTGTTTACTACCAAGAATGGTTTTTTGACACCGTTCTGAAAGAGGATAAATCATGGCGAGTTCAGCTGAAAAAGTAATCGAAGATCCCGTCTTACAATGGGTGACGTTCTTTTTGGAGGGCGAAGTCTACGGCATCAATGTCATGCAGGTACAAGAGGTCTTGCGATATTCAGAAATCGCACCTGTGCCGGGCGCACCAAGCTACGTGTTAGGTATCATCAATTTGCGTGGCAATGTGGTCACCGTCATTGATACCCGAGATCGCTTTGGTCTCCCTACCGCCGAGGTGACTAACAATACCCGTATCGTGATTATTGAAAGTAATGAGCACGTGGTGGGTATTTTGGTCGATGCTGTTGCTGAAGTGGTGTATTTGAAGCAATCAGAAATCGAAACGGCGCCTAACGTTGGCAGTGAAGAAAATGCAAAATTTATCCGTGGTGTGTGCAATAAAAATGATGATCTACTCATCCTGATCGACATCGATAAGATGTTGACCGAGGAAGAGTGGGCTGAAGTCGACGATATTTAAAAAGGTTGAACCATGGTGGAATACGATATTGCAATCATTACAGGCTCTGCTTCAGCCGTCCTGCTATTGGCATTTATTGCGGGTTTGTCTATTGCGCAGGTCAAGCGCGTGCAGCGTCAAGTTGATGGCTTGAAGGGCGAGCTAAGTGATTTAAAGCGCCAAGTGACCACCGTTAATCGCGGCACACTAGGTGTAGGCCAGCATTTGTCTGCATTAGAAAAGCGATTGTTAAGTGGCTTGAACAAAGTGGAACAGCAATCGCTTAAAGAAATGAGCATGCTGAGCTATGGCGACGCTGCCAGACTTATCGAGCAAGGCGTAGATGCGGATGTCTTGGTTAAGCGCTGCGGAATGTCGCGCGGCGAAGCAGAGCTAATGTGCAAACTTCGCCAGTCGGCTTAATTTTGGTCGCCAAAATAACGGCAACCACTCGTACAGGTCTCACGAATTTCAACCATCTGAAGTTGGGGTAGCCTCGGCTTCAGTTCCTGCCATATCCAACGCGCTAGATTTTCACTGGTAGGGTTTTCAAGTCCTGCAATGTCATTGAGGTAGTAGTGGTCAAGGCGATCATAGATCGGCTTGAAGGCCGCTTTTATTTCAGCGAAATCCATCACCCAGCCAGTATGCTCGCCAACGGGGCCAGACACTTGGATACGCACCATAAACGAGTGCCCGTGTAAGCGACGGCACTTGTGGCCTTCCGGGACATTGGGCAGGTGGTGTGCGGCTTCAAAGGTAAAGTCTTTGTACAGTTCCATCATTATCTCCACTGACAAAAGCCAATTGATTCGCCAATAAATAAGCAAAAAAAAACCGCCAGATGGCGGTTTCTTTATACGAAGTGGCGGACTGGACGGGACTCGAACCCGCGACCCCCGGCGTGACAGGCCGGTATTCTAACCAACTGAACTACCAGTCCAGCTTCGTATTTATCTGTTCAACTTGGTGGGTGGTGACGGGATCGAACCGCCGACCCTCTGCTTGTAAGGCAGATGCTCTCCCAGCTGAGCTAACCACCCTGCGTGTCGTTCAGATGGCGCGTATTCTATAGCAATACGCATGTGTGTCAAACGTAAAATCACCTTTTTTTTAAAAAAAGCGGAATTTTTTTTCTGCCTGCATAATTAATCATCAAAGTGATTTTATTTTGATCAACAACACATTTTTTTGACATCACCCAACCCAGTTAATCTTTGCTATGCTCTTGCTAGAGAAGAACAAAGTGAGACGCCATGAAGGCTGCCCTAACCATTTTTAGCTGCTGTTCTGTCGCGGCCATGGCCAATGCACAGACCGCCGTGACTGAGAACAATCACACGTTCCTCACAGATGTCTTGATAGTCTGTGTTATGGCACTGACGGTATTGGCCTTTGTGTTGCAGCGAAGTCGTGTAAAGCACCAGCGTGCAGAGCACGACCTAGAGCAAGCACGCAAAGAACTCCAGTTTTTGGTGGTGCAGCGCACCCGACGCCTGAATGAGCTTAATCAGGCGTTACAAAATGAAATTCGTCTGCAAGAGCACACCTCGCGAAGTCTTCAATCAGCCAATGATTTATTAGACAGTATTTTAACCTGTATGCCCTCTATGTTGGTGGCCGTCACGCCTGACGGTACCGTCACGCATTGGAATAAAGCCAGTGAGATATTGACGGGTATTAGCGAATCTCACGCGCTCGATAAAAATTTACTCGAGTTATGCCCAGATCTGCCTGTCAGTTGGTCGACCATTCACGATACCATCGCTCGCCTCGTCCCAAACTCAGCGGAAAACATTGGCTGGCAAGGGATTTATTGCGATGTGGCTGTTTACCCACTGTTGGGCGGTGGCGCGAAAGGAGCCGTGCTGCGCATTGACGATGTCACTACGCGTACTACCGTTGAGACAATGCTCATTCACAATGAGAAGATGATGTCTTTGGGCGAGATGGCTGCCGGTACAGCGCATGAGGTCAACAATCCCCTAGCGACCATGTTGCAGAATGTCCAAAATGCAGAACGCCGCTTGTTTGGTCGATTGAAAGGCAATCTCACTGCAGCTGAAAAAGTGGGTTTGGATTTGTCGCTTTTACAGGCGTATCTGCACGAGCGCGATATCCAGCGGATGTTCAATGACATTCGTAACGCAGGTGAGCGCGCGACCGAAATCGTGACAAATATGCTCGCGTTCTCGAGGCGTTCTAGCTCGGAGTTTGAGGACGTGGATCTGTGTGACTTGGTAAACAACACACTGGTACTGGCGCGCCAGAACAGTGCCGCTAAAGGTAAGAATAGAGATAAGGTTAAGTTGGTCACGCATTTTGACGACAGTCCTGTCATCGTTAAATGTTTAGCCACCGAGATACAGCAGGTGCTGCTTAACCTAATTACCAATGCTGAACAGGCTTTGCAAGGGTTTGAGCCTGCTGATGGGCGACGATTGATTACGATTAACGTGCATGCCGATGATGCCTCGGCGACCATCGAAGTGCACGATAACGGACCAGGTATTCCAGCGGAGCAACGACGCCATATTTTCGAGCCGTTTTATACCACCAAAAAAGTTGGTAACGGCACCGGTCTTGGTCTGTCTGTGTCCTACTTTATTATTACTAAACACCACAGTGGCAACATTATGTTTGAGCCTGCAAGGGGAGGGGGCTGTGTCTTTATCGTGACATTGCCCCGACAACAAAATGACACCACACATCTGGAGATGAACGTTCATGCTGGCTGAATGGATTAATGCAGGGGGCGATATCAGTTGGATAATTTTCGCGTTTATTACCGGGTTCGCCGCCAGTCGGATGGGATTGCCGCCGCTCATTGGTTACTTAGTGAGCGGTTTTGCTCTGTCTGCGATTGGTGTTCAAGGCGGCGATATGATCGAACAGCTGTCGCAAATCGGTGTGACCTTATTGCTCTTTAGTATCGGTTTAAAGCTTAAGCTTAAAAGTCTTCTACGACCAGAAATCTGGGCGGTGACCCTTGTTAATACCGGCCTCATTATGCTGGTTGTGGTGGCTGCATTGCTAGTACTTGGCAGTATGAGTATGCCGCTGGTGCGTGATCTTGATGCTAAGTCAGCCGCGATGGTGGCCTTTGCGTTAAGTTTCTCAAGTACGGTGTTTGTGGTGAAGGTGCTAGAAGCACGCGGTGAGGTGAAATCTATCCACGGGGGCATCGCCATTGGTATTTTGGTCATGCAAGACGTGCTCGCCGTGGTTTTTCTGGCCTTTAGTGCAGGCTACATACCCAGTATCTGGGCGGTGTTGCTGTTTTTGCTCATCCCGATGCGCGGCTGGTTCCACAGCTTGCTGGATCGAGTTGGGCATGGTGAATTGCTGCTCTTACTGGGTTTCAGCTTGTCATTGGGCGGGTCACTCCTGTTTGAAAGCGTGGGTGTCAAAGGCGATCTTGGTGCGCTCATCTTCGGGATGTTACTTGCCAGTCATACTCGCGCCACGGAGTTTGCTAAGTCCATGCTCGGCTTTAAAGATATCTTCTTAGTGGGGTTCTTCCTCAGTGTGGGGTTATCTGGGCAATTCAGCATGGATGCGCTTTCGGTGGCGTTGGTCTTGCTTCCGTTGTTAGTGGCGAAGATCGTGCTCTTTTTTCTGCTGCTGGTGGCATCGAAATTACGCGCAAGAAATGCCTTGCTTGCCAGTGTGAGCCTGACTAATTTCAGTGAATTTGGTCTCATCGTCGTTGCCGTATGTGTGAACAAAGGCTGGTTAAGCGCGGATTGGTTGGTGGTGTTAGCCATTGTCTTGGCCATGTCATTCCTTGTGATGTCACCGTTTAACGCGCATCAAAATAGGCTTTATCAAGCCAGAGCCTCGTTCTGGCGCTCGTTTCAGCGCGAGGTCAAACTGCCGTGGGATAACGCGATTGACCTTGCCGGTATGCGCGTTGCCATTTTTGGTATGGGCCGCGTGGGAAGTGGTGCCTATAGCAAGATGATCGAGGTCTACGGTGATTCTGTCGTCGGGTTTGACTACGATCCCGAGACCGTTGAGCGGCAGCGCAACCAAGGCCGTCGTGTGATGCAAGGTAATCCCGCGGATGCGGATTTTTGGGAAAAAGTAGAAAGTTATCATCACGTTGAATTAGTGCTGCTGGCCACGCCCAATGTCGAGGCAAATGTCGAAGCGATGGAGCAGTTAAGGCTGGCGGGTTTTCAAGGTCGAGTAGCCGCCGTGGCTCATTTCCCTGATGAGGAAGAGCGACTTAAACAGGCGGGCATTGATGCTGTGTTCAATATTTATGCTGAGGCAGGCAGTGGTTTTGCCAATCATATTTGCAGTGTAACGCAGGCGCCGTCGAATTAATGTAGGGCCTTGTTATTGGGCGCTTGTGGGCTTTGACCTTCGATAAACCAGCTGGGCCACTGGGGTAGATCCCACTGCGCTTGCTGGGCGATGCGATGCAAAATATTAAGCCATTGCAGCAGACTGTCCTGCTCAAAAGGTATGAGTCCCTTTTGTTCTGCGTGCATGGGAAATAATAGTAAGAATCGATTGGGCTCTGTTCTGACATCCACTGAGGTAAGCAGGTGTTCGATACTATCAGGTTGGGCGGTGACAGGGCTTTCCTCGTGCATTTGAGCCTGTGCTTTGGCGTGGGCCATTGCCAGGCGAGCCTCTCTACTGCGTTGAGCAGCTTCCCCTAAATTTCCCAATCCTTGACCGGCTCGCTCTTCAAGCCATTTGAAGAGCGGCGTTAGAA
The DNA here is from genome assembly GCA_035458985.1 of Pseudomonadales bacterium. GTDB lineage: Bacteria > Pseudomonadota > Gammaproteobacteria > Pseudomonadales > JAHEIH01 > JAHEIH01. The sequence continues at coordinate 8,901 of DATHYR010000235.1, read as the reverse complement.
CCACCCCGAGCATGCGTCGCGTGATCCAATAGATCACGGTTTGATCTTCTCCCGCGGCAGCGGTCAACCGTAAGCGGTCTTCTTCGGCGGAGTACGAGACAGTAATTTTGTGCAGAGTAATGGGGTTTGTGGGGGCGTTTGTCATAACCGAAGTATCTTTGATTAATCTGTCTTCCGCAATGCTTTGTGAACAAGTTTGTACAGTCTCTCAAGGATGATCGCGAGGCTGGCAGGGTCGCTTAAACGATGGCCCCCGTGGGGTAATAGGACCAATTCGCATTGATCACCATGCCACTGCGCCTGCAGCGCTTGTGAGCGCTGCCATGGGACGTCTTTGTCATCCCTGGCATGGATAAGAGTCAATGGTATCGGTAGCGTGATACTGGCCTCTAAGACTCTATGCTGAGTGCCACTATCAAGTAAGGTCTTGAAAAGTGGGAGTGGATCGGAGAAATCGGCGTTGTGCAGTCCAATGACACCCTCGCTCGCCAATACACGTTGCTGTGCCTCACTCAAGCCGTGAGCAAGCTTATAATCTGTCATGTCAGGGGCTGCCGCTATACCTAGACACTGAGTCACCCGCTGGGGGCGGGCCAATGCCAAGAGCACCATTAACCATCCACCCATGGAGGAGCCAACTACGATGACTGGCCCCGTCGTCACATGGTCAATCAGTTGCAATGCGTCATCGCGCCAGCGGGTGATCGTGGCACTGGCAAAATCGCCCTCGGATTGGCCGCAGCCACTTAGGTCAAAGCGCAAACACCCTATACCCCAGTCCCGGCAAGCATTTTCTATGGCGATTGCTTTATCTCCGCGCATATTTGAGCCGTAACCATGGCAAAAAACCACCGTGGGTTCAGCACCGGGTGTGTAGTGATAGGCAAGGCGGTAGCCGGCGTTAGTGGTGAAAAAGCGGGGTGATGCATCCATGACTGGCCTTCCACAAAATGAAAAACGGCGCCGTTAAGCGCCGTTGTTGTTTACATATATTCGTCCATGGTCGGACAAGAGCAGATCAGGTTTCTATCACCGAACACATTATCGATACGGTTGACACTGGGCCACACTTTACCTTGGCGAACCCAAGGCGCAGGGAAGGCAGCAAGTTCACGGCTGTAAGGACGATCCCAATCGCCAATAATGTCATCACTGGTATGTGGTGCATTCACGAGCGGGTTGTTATCCGCGGGAAGTTGACCATTTTCCACCATGGCGATTTCCTTGCGGATTTGGATCATGGCATCACAGAAGCGATCGAGCTCAGCCAATGATTCACTTTCCGTGGGCTCAATCATTAGTGTGCCCGCAACCGGGAAGGACATCGTCGGAGCGTGGTAACCGAAGTCATTTAAGCGCTTAGCAATGTCTTCTTCCGAAACGCCACTGGCTTCTTTAATGGGGCGCAAATCCAGTAGACATTCGTGTGCCACCGTGCCACTGATGCCCTTGTAAAGAATCGGGTAGTGAGGTTCAAGGCGTGTGGCAATATAGTTTGCATTGAGAATCGCATACTCACTGGCTTGGCGCATGCCTACGGAGCCCATCATACGGATGTACATCCAGCTAATAGGCAGGATTGAGGCACTACCCCAGGGCGCCGCAGAGATCGTACCGTTGCTCGGCTGCGTGTTGGGGATATCCTGCAGCGGGTGACTTGCCAAGAATGGCGCAAGGTGTTCGCGTACGCCAATGGGCCCCATGCCTGGGCCGCCGCCGCCATGTGGAATACAGAAGGTTTTATGCAGGTTAAGATGGCTCACATCGCCGCCAAATTTACCTGGACCCGCGATGCCGACAAGCGCGTTCATGTTGGCGCCATCGATGTACACCTGGCCACCGTGCTGATGAATAATGTCGCAGATTTCGGTAATCCGAGATTCAAACACCCCGTGCGTTGAAGGGTAGGTCACCATCAACGCGGCAAGGTTTTCGCTGTGTAATTCAGCTTTGGCGCGCAAATCATCAATGTCGACGTTACCGTGTTTGTCACAGCCGACCACGACAACCTTCATGCTCACCATGTTCGCCGACGCTGGGTTGGTACCGTGTGCAGAAGAGGGGATCAAACAAATATTGCGGTGACCTTCGCCTCGCGATTGATGGTATTTCTTAATGACCACTAAACCGGCGTATTCCCCTTGAGATCCTGCATTGGGCTGGAGGCTAACAAAGTCGTAGCCGGTGCATTCCGCCAACCAATCTTGCAGTTGCTCAAACATCTGGCGATAGCCTTCCGCTTGTTCCATGGGCGCGAAGGGGTGAATTTTGCCAAACTCAGGCCAAGTAACGGGAATCATTTCCGCCGTGGCATTGAGTTTCATAGTGCATGATCCCAGCGGAATCATGGAGTGATTAAGGGCAATATCTCGCGACTCAAGGCGCTTAATGTAGCGCAACATTTCAGTCTCTGAGTGGTAACTGTTAAAGACTGGATGTGTCAAAAAGTCGTCCTGACGTAACAACGGCGCATCCAAAAAGGCGTTGATTGGGGCTGCAGCAGCATCGGCTGCCGGCGCTTCACAGCCAAATAAGGCTAACAACACAACCACGTCGCTGTATTCTGTGGTCTCGTTTAAGCTGATAGTGATGGCATCGTCACCCAGTGCACGCAAATTAATGTGCGCATCCAGAGCCGCCTGCATAATGCTGGCTTGTTCGTTACCCACGTCGACGCAGACTGTGTCAAAGAAGTTGTTGAAGCGCAGTTGACGTCCGCCGCGTTGAAGACCATCGGCCAATAACGACGCCAAGCGGTGAATGCGATGGGCGATACGCTTGAGGCCATCTGGACCGTGGTATACCGCATAAAAAGAGCTCATCACCGCGAGCAAAACCTGCGAGGTACAAATATTCGAATTGGCTTTTTCGCGGCGGATATGTTGCTCGCGAGTTTGCATGGCCATGCGCAGCGCGGTTTTACCCCGGCTGTCTCGTGAAACCCCAATAATGCGTCCTGGTGCCGAGCGTTTGTAGTCGTCTCTAAACGCAAAGAAGGCGGCGTGAGGACCACCAAAACCCATCGGGATACCGAAGCGCTGGTTGGTTCCAATCACCACATCGGCGCCCATCGCCCCGGGAGATTTTGTGATAACCAAGCTCATTAAATCCGTAGCCACAACCGCTAGGGCATCGTGGCTATGAATAGTGGCAATAACGTCGGTTAAATCGCTAACCTCACCGCTGGTGCCTGGGTTTTGCAAAAGTGCGCCAAAATAATCACCATCGTTGAGTAAGCCGTGATCACCGACGATGACTTCAAAGCCAAAATGTTCGGCGCGAGTTTGAACAACGGCAATGGTTTGAGGATGCGCTGCTGCGTCAACAAAGAAGCGTTCACTTTTATTTTTGCGGACTTGGCGCTTACACATGGCCATGGCTTCTGCTGCCGCCGTGGCTTCATCTAGCATCGAAGCGTTGGCTAAATCCATGCCGGTAAGATCGGTGATCATTTGTTGGAAATTGATTAACCCTTCCAAACGTCCCTGAGCAATTTCTGGCTGGTAAGGCGTGTAAGCAGTGTACCAACCTGGATTTTCCAAGACGTTGCGCAATATGACATTTGGAGTGTAGGTGTCGTGATACCCCATACCGATATAGGTTTTAAAAATTTTATTGCGCTTGGCGTAAGCGGCGATCTCGCGCAGGGCTTGTTGTTCGCTGGCTGCCGCCGGCAAATCCAATGCTTCGGTACGCAAAATACTTGCCGGAACGGTTTGTTCAATCAGCGCCTGAATAGACGGAGCACCGATGGTGTCGAGCATGCGAGCCACATCGTTAGCATTGGGGCCAATGTGACGGCCAATGAACTCATCGTTGTTTTGCAGTTCAGCGAGTGGGGCATTGAGGTAGGGGGCGTGCGCCATTGACATCTCCGGTGGGTTTAATCAAGGCGCGTATTTTACGGTTATAGCAGCGATTATAAAAGTATAAAACCAGACGAATTAATGGAACTATTAGGTCATGTTTAGTCCAATTTCATCAAATAGCGGAACGGCGGATGCTCGTGTAAATCGTGTAAGGCTTCCTCTTTGAGAATGTCTTCGCGAATGGAGTCGTTGTTTTGTAAAGAGATCTCTAGCGCCTTCATCGCTTCTTCATACTGATGTAACGCCGTATAGGCGCAGGCCAATTGTAGATAGGCATAACTATTGTCTGGGTCGCTCTTAAGCGCTTGACGCGCAAGGTTGGCTGCCCAGCGCGGTTCGCCCAGTTCCAATGCTGCATCGGCTTTGTAGGCAAGTGCATCGGAGTTGCGCGGGCTGAGTTTTAAAATGTTGTCGTAAATATCAATCTTGCTATTGGGATTACTCTCCAAGCCTTGGCGCATCCACAGCGATTGGATTTCTCGCGTTCGTTCAATTTCTTCACGGTTCTCTTGAATGCTGCGCGTTTCGTCGGTCAATTGTTTTTCAATGGCATTAAGTCGTGTTTCATAGACTTTTACTAAGCTGGAAATCTTCTCATCGGCCTGTGCATGGACGCGTTCACGGATTTCACGTAACGACGACCAACCGACCAATACCAAGATCGACGAGGCGCCAGCGATGAGGTAGAAAAAGTAGCTGATGGTGTCTGTAGCGTAAGCAACACCGCGATCAACAGAATGCAGTTCTCTATCGACGATTTTTTGGTTTAGCTCTACTTTGGTAGCGGCCATTTCAGAACGAAGTGCTTTTAATTCATCAAGGATGTAGCGCTCAACGAGGGGTTTTTCAAGCGGAGACTGAGGCGTGGACTCTTGGGCGAAAGTCAATGGACTGACAAAGAGGCTAGCTAACAAACACAGTTTAAGAAACATAGGCATCGCAAGTTCTCATTTATAGATCATAACTCTTACAGCCTACGTCAAGAGGGGTCTTTGCTCCAGTGCTGGTTTTGGATATGACACAAAATGCATCCACGCCTCGATAAACCCTTGAAATGATCTGGTTTTAGCCAGTTGAAACTGGAATAATGTTTACTTTTTAACACCGGAGCGGCATGCCGACACCACTGATCACGCGCGATGGGTTTCACGCCCTTAAAAAAGAACTGGATTATCTATGGCGAGAAGAGCGACCCGAGGTTACCCGCAAGGTGAGTTGGGCGGCTTCATTGGGGGATCGGAGTGAAAATGCCGATTACCAATACAACAAGCGACGCTTGCGCGAGATTGATCGGCGGGTACGTTATTTGCGCAAAAGCCTGGAAAATTTAAAAGTCGTCGATTTTCATCCCAGTCAGCGAGGCAAGGTGTTTTTTGGTGCTTGGGTCACGGTCGAAAGTGAGGTCGGTGAACAAAAGCGTTTTAGAATTGTGGGCTACGATGAGATATTTGATCGCAAGGATTATATCTCTGTCGATTCCCCCATGGCCCGCGCACTGATTAAGCATGAAGTCGACGACGAGATCGTGGTGCGAACTGAGGCCGGGCAATTTACTTGGTATATCGTCGCAATCGAATACGAGGAGACATCCAGTGAAAATAGCTAACCTCATGGTTGTATTCATGTGCCTACTCACTCCCTTTGCACATGCCGAGTTAGATATTTCCGAGTGGCGCGGCGAGTGGCGTCAAGGGGGATTGATATGGGGATATCTTCCTCAGGGTGTGACGCTAAGGTTGGATGGCGCCCCGGTCGATCAAGCCCAAGATGGCTTGTTTGTGTTTGGTTTTGGGCGCGATGCCGCTGCCGAAGCGACGTTGACCTTACTGCGAAATGATGACCTCATTGCCACCACTACGGTCAATGTAGCGCCGCAGGACTATCGAATTCAACGCGTTGAGGGTGTCCCACAGCGCACGGTGACGCCCAGCGAAGAAGACCAAGAGCGCATTCGCCGCGAGGCGGCCTTGGTCAATGCTGCCCGCGCGCAAAGCATCCCCGAGGGGTTGTTTATTGAGCCTTTTATATGGCCGACTCAGGGGCCAATAACAGGTGTGTTTGGTAGCCAGCGTGTCTATAATGGCGTGCCCGGACGGCCACACTTTGGTGTCGATGTGGGTGTGCCCAAGGGAACCCCAGTATCAGCGCCAGCGAGGGGTGTTATCGTGTTGGCTGAACCTGATTTATTTTACTCTGGTGGTACAGTTATTATTGACCATGGCATGGGCGTGTCATCATCGATGCTCCACTTGAGCCGAGTCGATGTCCAGGTGGGTCAGCGCGTTGCGCAGGGTGAGAAAATTGGTGAAGTGGGGGCAACGGGTCGGGCCACAGGTCCTCACTTGGATTGGCGCATGAATTGGCGCAATACACGCATAGATCCTTACTTAATTGTAGGTCCTATGCCAGACAAGCAACCTAAAAGGTAGCCGTATGGACAAAAAATTACTGCAAATTTTAGTGTGCCCTGTAAGTAAGGCGCCTTTGCAATTAGATACCGTCAACAACGAGCTCATTTGCGTGGCAAGTGGATTGGCGTACCCCATTCGGGATGACATCCCCGTGATGTTAGAGAGTGAAGCTCGCCAGTTGAGTAGTGAAGAAAAAGATCAGTGGAGAAAGTCATGAGCGACACCATTTTTGGCAAGATTCTGGCGGGTGATATCCCTGCGCCAAAAGTTTACGAAGATGACCACTGCATAGTGATAAACGATATACAACCGCAGGCTCCGGTCCATATGCTGGTGATCCCACGCAAGCCCATACCTCGCTTGGTGGATGCCACGCCGGAAGATCAGGCGTTATTGGGTCACCTGATGTTGGTCGCCCGTCAAGTGGCACAAGCACAGGGCATTGGAGAAGGCTTTCGCCTCGTTGTAAACAATGGCCAAGGCGGCGGCCAAACCGTATTCCATTTGCATCTTCACGTCATGGGTGGCACAACCATGGCTGAAGGCACCATGATTTAATCCACAGGAGTTTGCTAATGAGCAGCGCAGTGATGACCAGCGCAGAAATCCGTGAAGCGTTCTTGAGCTTCTTCGAAAAGAAAGGCCATACCCGCGTGCCTAGTTCACCGTTGGTACCCGGTAACGATCCCACCTTGTTATTTACCAATGCGGGCATGGTGCAGTTTAAAGACGTCTTTCTAGGCACCGATAAGCGAAGTTACACGCGCGCGGTGTCGTCACAGCGTTGCGTACGCGCAGGGGGTAAACATAACGACCTAGAGAACGTGGGTTACACGGCGCGCCACCACACGTTTTTTGAGATGCTGGGTAATTTCTCGTTTGGCGATTACTTCAAAGAAGACGCCATTCTCTATGCCTGGGAGTTTTTGACCTCGCCCGAGTGGTTAAATATCCCCGCCGACAAATTAACAGCGACGGTATACATCGAAGACGATGAAGCGTTTGCTATTTGGCGTGACAAGGTCGGTTTGCCCGAGAACCGAATTATTCGTATCGGTGACAAAGGCGGGGTGAAATACAATTCAGACAACTTCTGGTCCATGGGTGATACTGGCCCTTGTGGTCCCTGTTCAGAAATTTTCTACGATCACGGCGCGGATATCTGGGGTGGCCCGCCAGGCAGCCCTGAAGAAGATGGTGACCGCTTCATCGAGATTTGGAATAACGTCTTCATGCAATTCAACCGCAGCGCCAACGGTGATATGGCTTTGCTGCCTGCACCATCAGTGGACACGGGCATGGGCCTGGAGCGCATTTCTGCCGTGTTGCAGCATGTTCACAGCAACTATGAAATTGATTTATTTCAGCATCTTTTGGCAGCTGCACAGCGAGCCACCGGTGCCGTTGATAGTGATGATAAATCGCTGCGTGTCATTGCTGACCATATTCGCTCCTGTGCGTTCTTGATTATTGATGGCGTTTTGCCCGGCAATGAGGGGCGTGGCTATGTATTGCGACGCATCATGCGTCGTGCTATACGCCACGGCAATAAACTGGGCGCGAACGGCCCCTTCTTCCACAGCCTTGTGGCCCCTCTCGCCGAGGTGATGGGTGAGGCCTACCCGGAGTTGCATCAGCAGCGAGCAGCGATCGAAAAAGTCATTCATGCCGAAGAGGAGCAATTTGCCAAAACGCTTGATAAAGGTATGGCGATTTTGAACGATGCGTTAGCCGACCTTAAGGGTAGGGTGATTCCTGGTGAAGTGGTATTTCGTTTGTATGATACCTATGGTTTTCCCACCGATTTAACCAACGACATTGCGCGCGAGCGTGATTTGTCCCTCGACCTTGAGGGCTATGAAGCCTGCATGGCCGAGCAGCGTAAACGTTCACAAGACGCCGGTGCGTTTAGTGTCGATTACAACGACAATATCGATATTCCCGGTTCAACCACGTTCACCGGTTACAGCGACACGAAAGGGGTTGCCAATGTGACCTTTATTCTGACCGGTGGTGACAGTGCTGACAGTCTCAGTGAAGGCCAACAGGGCATTGTGGTACTCGACAATACCCCGTTTTATGGCGAATCGGGTGGCCAAGTGGGGGATACGGGTTACATTATTACCAGCAATGGCCGTTTAGAGGTGCGCAATACCACCAAGCATGGCAGTAACCATCTTCATCATGTGCTCGTCACCCAGGGCAGTGTCAATGTGGGCGACAAAGTGGAGACACACATTGATAATGGCCTTCGCGCGCGTATCCGTTGCAACCACTCGGCTACCCATTTGTTGCACGCCGCACTGCGCAAGGTGCTAGGAGACCACGTCGCTCAAAAAGGTTCCTTGGTGGATGCCGATAAATTGCGTTTCGACTTCTCGCACTATGAAGGTGTGAGTGGCGAGCAGTTGGCCGAGATTGAGCGAGAAGTCAATCAGCAAATCCTACTTAACAGTGGCGTTGAGACAGTGGTCACTGATATGGACGATGCGCGCCAGCGGGGCGCCACGGCTCTTTTCGGAGAGAAATACGGTGATGTTGTTCGTGTGTTAAGCATGGGCGAAGGTTACTCAGTTGAATTGTGTGGTGGTACCCACGTATCACGCACAGGTGACATCGGT
>DATHYR010000234.1:0-4425 GCA_035458985.1 Pseudomonadales bacterium | reverse complement strand
CAGGACGTTGGCCGGGTCGATATTCTTGTGAACAACGCCGGGGCGCCTGGTAAAGGCTACGGGTCATTAAAATCGGTCGATATGGCCCGCTTCCAACACACCTTGAATATCAACCTCACCTCGGCTTACACGCTCACCCATTTACTGTTACCTCTGCTGAAAGCCAGCCAACATGGCAATATTGTGAATGTGTCGTCGGCGTTAAGCTGGATGGTTGATAAGCGCTTTGCCGCCTACGGCGCGGCCAAGGCAGGCATGAATCAAATGACCAAAATACTGTCGTATGAACTTGCCCCCCACATTCGCGTCAATGCTGTTGCACCGGGGGCCATTGATACGCCAAGTACGGCATTTATCAAAAGCGATCCCAAAATGCTCGCCGCCACAACTCGCTGGATACCTTTGCAAACCATGGGTGAGCCAGAGGATATCGCCCTTGGCGTACTCTACATGGCCTCGGACGCCAGTAAGTTTGTCAGCGGCAAAATATTGGAAATCGATGGTGGCATGCAAGCCCTGCCGGGTAGCGCCATCGAAGAAGTCATCGGACATTCTTAAGGAGTCACTATGGCACGTTATGTCATGACAGGAGGCGCTACCGGTATCGGCGCTGAAATTAAACAACGTTTAATCAATGCAGGTCACCAGGTAGACGTTCTCGATATTAAAGGCGGTACCCTCGATGTCGATCTATCAGACCGCGAAGCTACCCAGTTGGCCGTGCAAACCTTGCTTGCCGACACCACGCGTATCGAGGGTGTCATCACCTGTGCAGGGGTGGCCTCTCATTTTCCTGATAAACACAAATTATTGGCGATCAATTACTTAGGGACACTGGACGTGATCAACGGGCTGTCGCCGGCGCTGTCTGCAGGGGCGCGTATTGTCGTGGTGTCGTCAAACTCTGCCCCCATGTGCCAACGCCCTGAATTGGTCGATTATCTGTTGAATGATGATTGGCAGAGCATAGCAGCGATCCTCGAAGGGCTTAGCGGGCACGATTGTTACAGCGGCAGTAAACAAGCGGTGGCCAAGTGGATGCGCCGTCAAACACCCGCGCTGGCAAGACGCGGTATTAATATTAACGCCGTCGCACCAGGCTATATTGACACACCCATGACACAAGCCGTAACAGAGGATGCCCAATATGGGGACGCGATACGTAAATTTGTGGCGTCTATTCCCTGTGGTCGCCCTGGCAATCCAGCAGACATCGCCGATGCGGTAGATTTTTTGTTGGGGCCTCACAGCAGCTTTATTGCGGGCTCTGTACTGTTTATCGACGGCGGCCATGATGCCATGTTCCGCCCCGATACCATGTAGTCAGCAACAATCACTGCGCCATTAACTGGCGCAGTGACTGAATATACACACTCGCTTCCATCCCGGTCACGTCCTCACTCATGCCTTTCGCATAGAGTGCCTGAGCAAACACGTCATTCACCTCGGCATCTTTTGGCATCGCCAAGTGGGCCCACTGGGCAAAATGCAAGGCCATGCGTGGATCATGGTTTAGCATCGCACGCGTTTTCTCCAACATAGCCTCGCGCCCTCCTGCCAGAGCAACAATGGCACTGGCTTGCTCGTGCATGGGCGCAGGCGACCAATCGGCGGGAAGACCATTCCACCATCCCGTATACTGGCGAACCAATACTTTAACCATATCTCTAGCGCTGTTATAACGAGGCTGCAAACGCGGATCATTTGCCAAATGTGGCGGCCAGGTAAACTGCTCCACGATGACATGCTTATCCAAGCCCTTATTCAAAGCGTCTAGGGTATAGTCAATCACGTATTGGTAAGCGTCGATAATCGCCGTTAGTTCTTCTCTTACTGACGCTTGGCCTATCGCCGGACGACCATGTGCTGGCAACATCCACGCCACATCAAGATCACGCATTTCCTGAAGGGCACGCGTCCAGTCCTGAATATGGCGCTGTTCCCGACGCCCATTGCCCGCGTTAGATAGGAACCCCTGCCAAAAATCACCCACGGCGATAATCTTACGCTCGGGCAACCAGGCATATAAGTGCCCTTCGGTTTCACCGCGATGCTGTCTCAACACAATCTCTTCACCACCGACCTGAAAACGGTATTCCTTTTCAAAGGTGATCGTTGGAAGCACGACATCGTCTAAGGTCTTAGGCATTTGATCGAGTGATTGCGGTAACCACTTAGCATAGTGACCACGCATGGTGACATAGCGCTGCATTCGCTCTGACGCCTGTTGGGTCGCAATAATCTGTGGGCGTTCGCCGGCCTCCAGCAAAGCCCAAGTGCCAAAGGCATGATCGATATGCCCGTGGGTATACACCACCGTGTGGATAGGTTTGTCACTCACACTTCTTATTAACTTCACCATGGCAGGCCCCGCCGGCGCGTGACCCGCGTCGATCAACACCAATCCTTCGGCGGTATCAATCACTACCACATTGACGATGGGGGCAAAAATCATCCACACCCCCTCAGTGATGGCTTCTATGCGACTCAATGTTAGTGATTCCTCAACCGCGGGGCCTGTCTTCATCATCATTTGTTGCACAACGGTGGTGCTCCAATCGGTATCACCCCATTGCGACACACCCTGCACCAATTTTCCATACAAGGGTTTAATCATAGCGGGGATGGCGCGCTCGTCAGCCTGAACTAAAACACTCAAAAGAAGTAAACAAAAACCTACATAACGCATCATGGTATTGTCCTTTTTTGGCAAAAAAAAGCCGCCCGGAGGCGGCTTGTTAATGAGATCGATTAGTAGCTAATTGAGAAGTCTACACCGTAGGTTCTTGGCTCACCGTAGTTAGCCAGCGACAAACCAAGGGCTGGACCATAGTTGAAACCAAACGTGCGGTATTCTTCATCAGTAATGTTTTTACCCCAAAGAGCCACGGTCAAGGCTGCGCCGCTATCCAGCTCTTGGCTCCAGCTGAAGCGAGTATTCACCAATGTGCGCTCTTGGTTAGGCAACTGCTCGAAGGAAACAGGGATACTTGCCACGTTATTTACACTGTAAACACCGGTTGAGGCCACCAATGGGTAGGTTTCACCTTGGTAGGCGGCATCTATCGACCAGTCTAACTGGCCTTTGTTGGCGCGCATCAAGGTCCAGTTAATACCCAAGTTGATTTGCTCATCAGGTGTTAAACCACGCTTGGTCAATTCGGTCATTTCTAACACGTTGCCGTTGGCGGAAATGCTGGGGTAGTCGTCAAACGTACCATCGATGAAGGTATAGGCAAGTGACACCACCATGTCATCGATTGGGCTAACCAACAATGACAATTCTCCACCTTCACGGCTGGTTGAACCGGCATTACCAATCGCACTGGTCACCGAGTTGCCCTGGGCAAGAACGGTAGAGACCTGCAGGTTGGTGTAGTCATAGCTAAATAAGGCCGCATTAAACTGTGCACGACCATTCCAGAACGTAGACTTTAAGCCCAACTCAACGTTTTCGATCTCTTCTTCGCTGAAAGCATCTGCTGTATCGTTAGCGGTATCGAAAAAGTCGCCGTTGAAACCACCACTGCGGTAACCGGTTGAGTACGTTGCATAAACGTTAGTGTCTTCGCTCATTTCATACTGAACGGTCAACTTGCCCGAAACATTACTGAAATCTTCCTCAAATTCACGGCCATAGATACCAGCACGCTCAGGGAGATTTTCGGCGCCCTCATTGGAGACATAGTTGTTAGCGACGTTATATGAAGCTGCATTGCCCGTAAACTTAGCCCCGTAGTACCGATTGATGAAGTTGGAGTTGTAGCCTTTCCAAAGATAGGTAATTCCCTTAGTTTCTTCGGTGTAACGTAAACCTGCCGTCACCGACAATGGGCTTGATTCGCTGGCGCGCCACGTGGCTTGGCCAAACACCGAGAAGGCTTCACTGTTCACGTCGTAGGAAGAGGTATCCGAGGTAGCCAATGGGAAAGACGCTACACGGTGGTTGCGGAATTCGGTGTCGTCCTCATAGAAGTACAGACCTAATACGTAATCCAAGGTATCCGACGTTCCTACCATCTGGAATTCTTGCGAGAACTGATCGTGGTCAATGTGCGCATAGTTGCTATAAATGGGCGCCGCGCCGCGAGCATCGATGGCATTAATCATGTTGAGCGCCAAACCAAACTCTTCAGCGGCACCGATACCATAATTCACAGGACCAGCAGGAATGTCATCTGGGACAACTTGGTTAAACAGCAAACCACCAATGGTCAACAGCGGTAAATCACCGACGATCTGTGAATTATCGATACCGTCCAAATCACCTTGGTTGAGGTTTTCGACTTTACGAATACCCGTAATCGACTTGAAGGTAATGTTGTCGACATCCCACGTCAGGGTTAAGGCGTGGCTGTCAACTTTGTTCATCGAGCGTGATTCGCTGTCTGAGCTACCATTCGCGGGGCGACTGTCTCGACTCGC
>DATHYR010000233.1:0-2345 GCA_035458985.1 Pseudomonadales bacterium | reverse complement strand
GTGTGTAGAGGTATCTGTCGACCATGTCCATCGCTGCAGCAACAACCTCTCTTGAGAGTTGACAGTGGTCAACTACGCCGTAGCACCAGTCAACTACCTTCATGCGATCGTCAGCAGTGATGATAGTTGGTTCGTGAGGATCGAGGTATCCGGTGCATGTATACATGTCTTCACGCTCCTTCTGTATCATGACAGAGAGAGAGTCGGCCACGGCGGCGGTATCTTGGGATAGGTTCTCTGTTGGCTTCATCTTCATTTTTGTTGTTTTGTTACAGTGGAGTATTTTATGAGGAACATGAGAGGATGATGCGCGCGTGTGATGAAGACGTCGTGATGTTGAAAGGGCAGGGGGTGTCAACAATAAGACGCCGGATTATCGAGCGCACATTGACCCCGCCCAGCGCCCATGCCCAGCAAAAATAATGGCGGGAAGGTTGGTGGGCATGGGCGCTGGGCGGGTCGAGACCATCGACCGCCCATGGACTGCCCACCGGTTTCCTCCCTCTTCGCACTTAAAATACACAACGTGAAAGATGATAGTACTATTGTACTGCCACCATAATAATCTCTAATAATTAATTATTCTAAGCCCCCAATCATAATTTACAGCCAACAGCCAACATCACCAATTATACTTGTCGACAGATTGGTTGGCGGAAGCCGAGCAAAACGCTGTAAATGATGCCGCCAATCAAAAGCTTTGGCCTCACTGGCTGCTACCATACCTTCTGCTTCTTCTTCTCACGGCCACTGCCCTCGCCGCCGCCACGGTCACGATGCTGACGGATGCAGCTCGAAGCGGAAGAATTGGAATGCGGACGGCCGCGTGTGGAATCAGAGAACACAGCTAAAGGTTGCCTGCGTAATTCATCACTATTCGCGCCACGTTCCTCAATCAACAGACAGATGGGGTAATTGAGCCAGGGGTTGGCCTCCACCGCTGCCGTATCACCGAAATTGTCATGAGTGCCAGATTCCTTTGATGCTTTGAACGCCCCATTGTAAATGCTACTGATATCCTTGTACTTTACTTCTTTTCTGCCTTTTTCCAAAAGTTCTCCGGATTGGTGTGAATATGCACATTGATCAAAACCAATTACGATGAAGTGATTGACACCGCGTTTGCCAGTTTTGATGCATTCGCGGAGAAAAAACCTGAAGTTCGTCTCGTTCATCTTGAGACCCTCATCGAGATCATCCTTATCAAGGCGTCGACCAAGCTGCTCTGTAAATGAAGCCTGAAAGCAGTGCTCATCAGTACATTGAGAAACCGTTTCATGTTGAAATGGATGGGAGGACATCGCTATTGGTATTATCATTCGTAAACTCATCTTCCTTCCCATGAGCAACGGCTTCGAGGTATTCCACGCGCCTAGCCGCAATAGAACCTACCAAAGCCTTGTTTCCGTTCCGCTGCTTGGGAAGCCGTTGCTGCAGAATGATCTCAGGGAACCGACGCCCGATGCCTTGTTGTGTCAACCCAGCCTCCGGCACTGCAAACCCTTTCAACTTGGTGGTTTCACTACTAGTCCCCACAGAGCGATGGAGGCCACATGTACACGGACATTACACAATTACTATCGTTTGCCACATAGGTAAGCCAAGATGGGTTTCTTTCCGTCCCCTTCAAACCTCGGCACGATTGGTTCTCTTCCCAACCAGCCGGGCGCCCCTCGTTGCCGTTGCCGCCTCCCCACCCGCGTCAGCATGATTTCGATGTTGTAGTCTGCTTTTTGCGTGTTCGTTAATTAGTTGGCGTTGTAGATAACATTTCTCCCAACGGGTTCCGGCAGAAGCGATTTATCGTAGTTCGCGACGGGACAGATCCCACATACTTGCTCACCGCAAAGAACACAGTTGTGTGAACCATCGGCTATTATAGAGCAGTTGAGGCCGCAACAAGGCTTCGTCGTCTTGACGATCGGCTGTTGACACGAACACGATGTGCAACGTTTCCAAACAAATTTATCTCATCATTTCTCAGAGCAGGAGGCAGTACTGATCACCGCAGCGGCATCGGCAGCGGCGCTCATTTTTGCTGAGGGATCTGAATATTTTTCGGATGCGGTGGTGTTTGTAGAGGATGCTACAATAAGTATTGCGGTGTCATGGTTATTATTATTGGTATTGGTAGTGGCGGTTTGCTTTTGCTGGGCGCTGCCCATGGGCACTTTTTTGGCGGGAAAATTCGCTGGGCAGAAATGCCGCCCATGGGCGGCGTCTGCCCATGGGCGCTTTTTGACCCGTCGATAACCCCGCGCCATAGCGTTCCGCCGGCCGCCGAAGATGATGGAGATGACAGTATTATTAGAGAGCATCCAACGACACTCATACACATCATAAGG
>DATHYR010000232.1:0-1008 GCA_035458985.1 Pseudomonadales bacterium | reverse complement strand
GTATTACACCAGTTGGAACTTCACCAACGAGAGATCGGTGGTGATGGCTATCCCTACGGTTTGCAAATTATGCTGCAGACACTGACGGCGGCCACCCACGATGGCGATATCCTCGCAGTACTTGATATCGAAGAGACACTGACAAAACTGCGAGAAGCAATAAGAGACCCGGATTACATAAAATCGTTGGCGCGTCGACTATTGCTCGACAACACACATCGCGTCCGTCTGACCCTGGTGCCCGATACAACATTGGCAGAGGCCAAGGAACACGCTGAGGCCGAACGGTTATCAGCAATGAAGTCGCAGATGACCGATGAAGACAAAGCAGCTGTGATTGCGAAAAGCCATGCACTCAAAGCGCGTCAAGAGAGCGTTGACGATGACAGCATTCTTCCCAAAGTGACGCTTGAGGATATTCCCGCCGACATTCGTATTATTCACGGTGACGTGGTGGGCAGCAAACATATTCCGATTCATATGTATGATGCTGGCACCAATGGCATTTGCTATCAACAATTGGTTGTCCCCCTACCCAGCCTGAATGATGATGAGCTAGCCATTCTACCTTTTTACACACAGGCGCTGACAGAACTAGGGGTGGGCAACAAGGATTACCGCGAGACACAGGCATGGCAGTCCGCCGTTTGCGGTGGTCTCAATGCCTTTAGCAGCGTACGCGGCGCTGTCGACGACGTGAATGCCATCTCTTCGTATTTTGTGCTGTCGTCTAAGTCTTTGCTCCGCAATCAACGCGCGATGAATGAATTAATGCATGCCACGATGCACGACGTACGATTTGACGAATTGTCCCGTATCCGTGAATTGGTTGCACAAACCCGCGCTCGTAAAGAACAGAGTGTGACAGGCAATGGCCATGTACTGGCAATGATGGCCGCCTCTGCGGCCTTCAGCCCAGCCGCTGAAGCCAGTAATCGAGTCAGTGGACTTCCTGGCATCCACTTTGTTAAAGCACTGGATAAACGTCTCAACGATCCATCTGAACTG
>DATHYR010000231.1:0-1049 GCA_035458985.1 Pseudomonadales bacterium | reverse complement strand
CCCTGTGCGCATCATGGTCGTTGACCCGTGTAATTTTAACGATGGCAATGGCAATAGCTGCAGCAACGGGCAAATTTACAACCCTATCGAAAGCAAATACGGCGATTGTCCGTCTTGCAAGGGCAGCGGCAAAAAGTCACTTGGCCCAACGGGTGTAATTGAAGTGCTGGCACGCGATGCACGACCGGGCGCGCCTGCAATTGAACTGCCAACCGACCCATTAAAGTTTGTTTCACCCGACCCTGCTATTTTAGAACACCTAGACCGCAGAATTGAAAAGCACCGCGCAAAAGCGTTTTCGATGTTTTTTGAAACGGACAAGGCAACGGCGGAAACGGCAACGGGGAAGCAACTTGAAAAGGAGGAGTGGCAGACATTCATGGTGCAGTTTGCAAGGGAACTTTTTGGCCTTATGGGCTTCGCAATCGAAGCTATCGGGCACATGAAGTTTGGTGCTGAATTTGCAGGGGCAAAACTATACCACCCAAAGACCTTTAACTTTCGCACGCCGGAAAGCATCACGATGGAGATAGCCGAAGCGAAAAAGAATGGCCTGCCAGTTACCTATCAAAAGGCTTTACTTTGGGAGGCCACCGAAACGCGCTTTGGTTCGGACAATTCCACGATGTCCGATATCGAACTGCAAATGGACATTGACCGCGTATTTTATATGTCGCCCGTAGAGGTTCGCGCAAACGTTGGTGTGACGATTTCGGAGGTTGACGCATTGCTACACCAAAACTTTGCCACCTATTTGCAAAGGGCACGCGGCGAAAATGAGGACTTCGACGAACTAGATAATAAGGCGAAGATGGATATACTAGAGGTATATGCCAAAGAAGACTACCTTGTGTTAAACCCTGCGTTGGCTGAGGTTGACGGAGGCGCAGCTATGGCAGGCGGTGCAATGGATAGCACAGCAGCACTACGCGGAAGCGTTGGAGGCTTGACTGGAATGATTGAAATCGTTAAAGCGGTGGCATCTGGATTGTACGACCTTGAGGCGGCGGTGCGCTTAGTCATGGATAGGTTTGGCCTATCCGAAGAAC
>DATHYR010000230.1:0-2074 GCA_035458985.1 Pseudomonadales bacterium | reverse complement strand
ATTTTCCTGTTCAATATTTCCATTTGGACCCTGAATGTAATTTTGACCTTGCGTCCCGTAATTCTGGACGATGGTAAAACCACGAAAGTTATCAGTGCCGTCAGCATTTTGAACTGGTGTGCCGTCTAAAAACACACCTTTGGCCCCGTTTTCTACGCCATCAATTTCACCTTCAGAAATAACATCCAACACGTTGCCGTATTGAATGGAACTAAGAGAATCATCGGCCTCAACAGGGCTGCCTTGTGAGGCGCCACCACCGCCCTTACCGCCTCCACCACCGCCGCCACCAGCCCCAGCAATACCTACGCCAAGACCGGCATTATGAACTCGGATCCCGTCAGCGATAAACGTGTGATGGCCTTCAACTGTCAGGTTGTAAACAGTGCCAATGCCAAAATCTTCCTTGCCAACAATCGGGCGAAGGTGATTGTTCCAGTCAACTAAACAGTCATCAGGCCCAAGGGTGCCAATTTCAACAAAAGCGTTGAATTGATTAAGTACCCAGTGGTTGGGAGTTGCATCTAGTTTTTCGCCACCCCAAAGGCGATAACGAACAACCTTTTCGTTTTCATGCTCGTGGACCTTAAGAACCGTGGCTGAATGTATTGCGCCTTGATCGTCAAAACTAAGAACTTGATCGCCAACTTTTAATTCATCAATGCGCTTGCGACCATCAGGAGTCGCCACATAAGTGTGGCCAAGAAAACAGCCGCCACCGCCGCCACCAGCACCACGAATTCGACCAGTCATTACTGCCTCTTACGCATGAGAATCATGTGTGCCAAGAATGATGGATCTATTCCACCATTACCAGAGCTTTCTACATCCAAGCCGCTGGAGATGACGGCAGAACCAACAAACACACGTCCGTACGCTATTGGGACCGGCAGACCTTGTTGGCTTGTATTTACCACCCCGCTGAAATTAAATGACTCAAGCCGTGCGGCTTCTGGACCACGCTCTAAACCTGCAGAGCTGTAATCGGGAGTTGGCGAGATGGCTTGAGCGACACCAGTCAAAATCAGACTGGCACCAGCAAGGCTTAAGGCCGTACCAATAGCGGTTGCTGCGCCAGTTCCAGCCAATCCTGCTGTTGCAGAAGTCACCCACAAGGCTTGCGTACCAAAAGCGCCAGCACCTGGCAGCAGAAAAGAAATTGCGATCAAACCAATGCCAATCCCGATCTGCGCACCTGTACTGCCCGCACCTGCAACCACTGGCGTGATACTAAAAACCTCTCGCTGACTCCAAGGGCAGCCAATCAATTGAGCATTATCTTCGTTTATCTTTTCCTTTCCAATAGATAAACGGTAGGTAACCCCATCTTTCTCACTGTCCAGCAGCCATTTATCCAACCCAGGAAAATTTACGCACAAAGCCTTTATCGCCTGCGCAGGCGTTTCAGCCTCAAACTCAAAACGACACTGCCCCAGCTTCTTGCGGAGTGCGCCGTAGACCTTAACGACTTTCATGCCGCAGAGCCTTGGCGGTGTTCTTCAAATAATAACCGCCATAGATGTCGCGACTACTTAGTCGGCCCTGTACATGGTGCAAAATCATTTGATTGCCAAGGTAGATCGCAGCGTGATTTGGCAGGTCCGAACCAAGCTGCATCAAAATTGCGTCACCGTATTGCAAATCTTTTAAATCAATCGGATAAAAACCTTCGCTAGCAAAATTATCTAAATACAAGTTTTCACCACGAAGCCAAAACTGATCGCGGCGGTCATAGTCACGAAGATTTAGCCCAAACTCACGGTTGTACCAATCGCGGCACAGGGTGTAGCAATCGACAATGCCAAAAACAAATTCACGGCCAACGTAATCAAGTTGAAAACCTTCAGGCTCGCAGTAACCCCATGCCAGGGTTTGTGGGTTAACTACATGCCAGGGCAAGCCCGACCTTTCGCACGCCACTCTGTCAGCCTGAGACGGCGCATGGTTGGTTTTTGGGTGGCTATGCACAACTGCCACAATCTCGCCAAGATCTTCAACCCTGGCGTAATCAGCTGGGTCTAAAACAAAATGCTCGTCAGGCGTTTCAGCCTTGTTTTCACAAGCAAAGTACCGC
>DATHYR010000229.1:0-1438 GCA_035458985.1 Pseudomonadales bacterium | reverse complement strand
GCCGGTTTTTATGGCCATTGGAGCGTTTAGTGGCGCCTGGGTGTTTCAGCATGCTGATCAACGTCTCTTACTGCTCGTGATCGCGGGCGCGATGAGCCTATTTTTATCGATTGATTTTCTAAAGAAGACCCATGTCCATCTGCCTTCTCTCTGGATCCATCCGGCCGCGATGCTGTTTGGCTTTCTTGCGGGTAATACCGAGACCGCGGTGAATATGGGCGCACCATTTTTACTGATATTTTTTCTACTCGCGGGGCTCTCGCCTCTGGTGGTGGTTCAGTCGATTAATTTATGTTTCTTTACCGGCAAGATTATTCATAGCATCACACTCTCGGTTGGGGGCCCCACATTTGCGGCAGTCTTGCCGAGCGAGTGGATTCCCGGGCTTCTCATTGCGCCGCTCTGTATCTGGCTGTGCCGGATGGGGGCACAACGCCGTGCGCGAACCGATGTCGAGACCTACCGTCGGTGGTTAAAAACATTCCTAAAAGTCATGGTAGTTCTTGTTCTTGGAAAGGTACTGTTGACCTAATGGCAGATCTTCAGTGGTATGAAATAGTATTAATCGGGCTCGTTTTTGTCTGGAGCGGGTTTGTTCGAAGCGGGCTTGGGTTTGGGGGCGCTGTGCTGGCCTTGCCTTTTCTTTTGCTCATCGTTAACGATCCGCTGATTTTCTTGCCCATCATTGCGGTTCATTTGCTCATTTTATCAGGATGGATTGCGCTAAAGGCCCACTATCGCAAGCAACACTCGGGTGGGTCGTCTGCGGCCGGAGGCACCATCCATTGGCAATACCTTCGCCGAGCCTTGCGCATAATCATTATTCCAAAGATCTTGGGTGTGATCGGGCTTTTAACGCTATCGCCCAAGCTGATGAGCATCATTATTTTTACGATTGTGTTGGGCTATGCCATTGGCTACATCATTAATCGCCCGATACGTCATCAAAGCAAGGCGGTTGATGTCGCGCTCTTGAGCGCTGGTGGCTATATCAGTGGCACGTCGCTTACGGGCGCTCCGCTGCTGATCACCGTATTTGCCGCGCATGTGCCCAAACACCAGTTACGCGACACCTTGTTTGTGCTGTGGTTTATTCTGACCTCGATAAAACTCATCTCCTTCGTGATCGTTGGAGTGGATCTCCAACTCATTCATCATCTCTGGCTACTCCCATGTGCTTTGGTGGGCCATGTGCTTGGCGAGCGACTTCACGAAAAGATTCTGGCGTCCGAGACCCCCACCTTTTTTAGAATCCTGGGCGCAGCCCTTGTGATAGTGAGTGGTGCGGGAATATGGCAGGCAATAGCGTAGCGGCTTAACTGAGCTGCCGTAGATCCGTGAGTTGCTGCTGCCCGAAGTTATCGCTCACAATGGTGCCCTTAGGTTAGCGAAGACACTATGCGTTGGGATGCCATCATCGTTGGGGCCGGGGCGGCGG
>DATHYR010000228.1:0-10682 GCA_035458985.1 Pseudomonadales bacterium | reverse complement strand
AATTGGCCTGACGCGCGGGTAGATACCCAACCGCCGACGCTGCTAATGGCAATAGACTGCGGCCAGTGGCCGATGGTGAGTCCATGCTTGGCAACAGCCTCCTCCGCTTCGAGGCCATTAATTCCCGCTTCGAACGTCGCGAGTAAATCCATGCTATTAATGTCACACACCTTATTCATACTGCGCATATCGAGCAGAATATCTTGGGGAGTGGGTTCTATGCCGCCACAGACGCCACTGCCTAAGCCAAAAGGCACCACGCTAAGTGCGTGTTCACTGGCAAAACGCATTAATGCCTGAACATCGGCACTGCAAGAGGGTCTGACGATGCAGGCAGGACGCTCGATCGTCTGCGCTTGCCAGTCACGATAGTGCTTAATGCACCAGCGGTCGAAACGATGGGCGTCGAGGTCATCGTGTTGATCGATGACCTTATCGGGCAGCAGGGATTTGAGTCTTTCAAGCAGTGACGTGTTCATGATGTTGTTATCTCATTTTTGTCGTTATGTTTTGCAAGCTGTTTTGATGAATCTTGAGGCAATGTTCAATTTCTTGTTGTTGGCGTGTTTTTGACCAGCCTAGTTGCTGTGCCATGATAGCAGCGGCAGGCGCCAAGCAGGACATGCCAGCATCTAGATCAAACCATGCGCGGCTACTGCGGCGAACCCAATAGTCCTCTAGTCGCACAGCGCCTTCAATCAGCACCGCAAAGTTAACTTCTGCGGCTAAGTCGCCCCCCATGTCACAAATAGTGGCCGCTTCAAAACCATAGCGCGGCGTTAACCGTTTTGGTAAGGCGTTGTTTGATGTGGTATGGGATTGTATGCCTCCTGGCAGAGGCGTGTTGGCGGTACGGCAGGGCAGCGCATTAAACGCACCTAGGACAATCACTTTGTCGACAACGCGCTCTGCCATGGCGCGATAGGCCGAGAGTTTTCCACCAGCAATACTGAGAACGCCTAGCGACCCCACCCAAATTTCATCTTTACGGGAAATTTCAGTGGCTTTTTGATCCATACTCCCCACCAGTGGGCGAACCCCTGACCATACGGCCACAACATCTTCACTACTTAGCGGATTACTGGGGAAATATGGTCGGCATGCTTCAAATAAATATTCAACGTCACGTTGGTACACGGCGGGCCAATATTCATGCTTGGGGTAAAACTCATCCGTGGTGCCAAGGTAAGTAGTGTCGCCTTTGGGGACGGCAAAGATTGTTCGTTTATCGGCAGCGTACATCACAACGGTGTGATTAATGGGTAATTTTTCACGTGGTACGACTACATGAATGCCGCGGCTCAAAGCCAATCGTGCTGCTTGCGCTGGGTTCTCTTGCTGGCAAATTTGGTCGACCCATGGCCCTGCGGCATTCACCACCATCTTTGCATTCAGAGTTATGCTGCTTTGCTCTTCAGGTAGCTGTGACACGGCATGCAGGGTGGTTAGTTCACCCTGTTTGGTTATGCTGTCAACGCGATAATAGTTGGCGATCACCGCGCCCGCTTCTGTGGCGGAGCGCAGGGTCGCCAGGGTCAGACGTGCATCATCGGTTAAGTACTCGGTGTATACCAATGCACAATAAACCCCTTCGGTATTGAAATGGGGTTCTTTCTGTTGCAATTCTGCGACCGACCACTTGACATGACGGTCTTGCTTGGCGACCCGACCAAAATATTCGTAAATGGATAGGGCGACGCGCAGTTTTAAAGATTCAGCCCAAGAGCGAGCGATAAGAATGAAGTGACTTTTTTCCGCTAAATGAGGTGCTATGTTATGAACAGCGGTGCGTTCAGCAACGCTTTCCTTCATCACTTGAAGCTCGCCGCTGAGTAAATAGCGTAGCCCACCATGGATCATTTTTGAGCTTTTACTACTGGTACCACTGGCAAAATCTTGTGCTTCTAGCAAGGCCACTTTTAAACCTCGCATGGCTGCATCCCTTGCAATGCCCGCGCCGGTAATGCCACCACCGATGACGGCGAGATCGAATGTGTGTTCTTCCAGTTGTGTTTTAAGTGCAGGGCGATCAAAGCATTGCAAGGCAGAGGTATTGTTCATGGTTAACACGTCACAAAAATGGAGCATTGTTTTTAATGAGTTTAACAAGTATGGTGCAGTAATATTGTCTAAATTTAGACATTATTGATTAATTACGTAACGGGGGTATCAGCGTGGAACATACAGCAGACATAGCTATGTTTTTGAAAAGTATCCCAGTGTTTGATCAGCTATCGTTAACAGTTTGCCAGGCGCTTCTCCAGCAGAGCGCTATCGAACGCTTTGAAAAAAGACAAACATTACAGCGCAGTGGTGAACCCCATCACCATCTCTACGTGGTCATAACAGGCAAGCTCGAGATGGTTGCTACGTCTACAGCAGGCGAAGAAATGACCATAGCCGTGTTAGGTCCCAAAAGCATGAGTAGTTGGGTGGCGATGTATTTAGAAGGGGGTGCACACCGTGATTTAATCGCAGCACCAGATACACGCGTACTCGCTATCCCAGCACAAGTATTACGACAGTTATTGATCAAACAGCCCGAATTGTACCCTCTGGTTTTGCAATACGAAGGTAGTCGTTTTAGGGCAGCGCTGGATTTGACCCAGTTAGTGCTAACCCCTAAGCGCACGCATCGTTTAGCAACACATTTGTTGATGCTTGTTGAGATCAGTGGTGATATCAGTGAGCGTCCAAAGATATTGCTTACTCATCAGCAGTTGCAAAAGATTGCTAACTGCTCCAGGCAAGTTTTGCATCAAAGTTTGAAAACACTGCAGGGCATTGGGGTGATTCGCCAAGCCTATGGATATATCGAGGTGCTCGACAAGGAGGGTTTAAAAAGCTATTCAGTAGCCTAATGGTGCATTTATTATGCCGTTAAACATTTCACGATACGTTTCAGACATCTTTACAGGCTGTTTGGTATGAAAGTTATTCACAAAGAAAGGAGGCTCGAGGTTGCTTAATTCACGCCGGCATACGTTGAAATTTATGGGCCTCTCTGGATTGGCGCTGTTGCAGCCTTGGCGTACACAAGCCACCACGGGTAATACAGTTACAACGGGCCTTAAGGGTAATATTAATCATGCTGTAGCGCGCTGGACCTACCAGGACCTTAGCATCGAGGAGCTTTGCCAATTGGTTAAGAAGATTGGCTTTAGCGCGATAGATTTGGTCGGACCGGAAGATTGGCACGTACTCGAGAAATATGGCATCGACTCATCTATGTGTAATGGTGCTGAGCTTAATCTAGAAGATGGTTGGTGCGACCCTCGGTTTCATGATGATCTGATTGCGCGCTATAGACGGCACATCGATCTTGTCGCCGATGCCGGTTATACCAACTTGATTTTGTTCAGCGGTAACCGCCGTGGTATGAGTGACGACGAATGCTGGGACAATGCCGTGGCGGGGTTGAAGCAGATTCTGCCATACGCTGAAAAGCGCGGTGTGGTGTTGTTTATGGAGTTGTTCAATAGCAAGGTCAACCATCTTGATTACGTGGCCGATAATTCACCTTGGGCGATTGAGTTGTGCAAGCGACTTGGTTCGCAAAACTTTAGTTTGTTGTATGACATTTACCATATGCAGATCATGGAGGGTGATATCATTCGCACCATCCGTGACAACATCCAATACTTTGGACACTTCCATACGGCAGGTGTCCCGGGTCGTCATGAAATTGATGATTCGCAAGAGTTAAACTACCCCGCCATTGCCAAAGCCATTGTAGACGCGGGTTTTGATGGTTACGTTTCACAAGAGTTTATACCCAGTGCTCAAAGTATAGGTGGGCGAGCTCAAGCATTGGCAAATGCTATTCGTATCTGTGACGTTTAACGATCCCAGATACGGTGTAAACTCATTGGACCTGATTTCGGCACAATCGTGACAGATTAATGTTCGATCTTGTGGGTATCGCGGACGCTACTGAAGGTTAGCGCTAGTACTTGCCAGTGGTCTTGTGATTTTCAAATACCTCGGTCACCGTAAACTCATTAGAGACATCGTTGCCTTTTACATGGGCATAAAGCGTGATTCTGCTCCACACCACAGCGGTATTCCCAATAACTGCTTCATCAGTGTTATGGATATGAGCCTTTTTATACCAAATGCTGCCTTCTCGGATGATGTCGAGTTCTTGAGCGTTTTTCCAGGTACCGCTCATGTGAACTAATTTTGATTCGACATGAAACTGAGGATTGAGTCCATCGGCGTCTTTGGCGCCCACTTTTTAAGTGATGCTGCTAATAGTTTCTCGGCTTCACCGGGGTGTGTTTGTTGTGATTCTCTTCTGCATGTAAGCTCGCGATACTCATACTCACCAGTCTGGCTAGGCTGGCTATGGTAAGGCGTTTTAGCAGCAGCATGTGGTATGTCCTATTGGGAATGACCTTGGTCTTTCACACGAAGCTTTTCATCATGCCTGCCTATGTTAAAGACCAAGAAAATAACCGCCCTAACCGCCCATGAGGTGCTTGATCAAGTCGGCTGTTGTCTGTCTGTGAGGTGCGAGTAAGGGTTCTACATGAGCATCGCTGGCAAGTTCGAGATAAGCTCTTGGATTCGAGAATTCCTTGAATCCTTCTATACCGTGATGTCGTCCCGTGCCGCTGTGACCTACTCCGCCAAAACCTAAATTTGACTGCGCACCGTGTAGGGCGACGCAATTCACGGTAAAGCCGCCAGAATACGTTCGGCTGCGAACGCGCTCGATCACGTGAGTGTCATTGGAAAACATGTAAATGCCCAACGGACGCTCGCCTTGTTGAACGTGATGAATGACATCCTCGATATCGTCGTAGCTGTACACAGGGAAAATAGGCCCGAACACTTCTGAGGTAGATACACCGAGGTCGCGCGAGGGATTACACACCATGGTGAAAGGCATTCGGCAGCCTTGCTCGGCCGATGCTGGCGAACCAAATTCAATCACGCCCTCAGGATCGTGTTGTTTTGCTTCTTCCACAAGATGCTGTAGGCGGGTCCATTGGCGATGATTGAGAATATTGCATATATCGTCGCTTGTGGTGTAGTCGTCAAACCAGGCGGCTAATTGGGCGCTAACCAATTCAATAAAGTGTGCCATTTGCTTTTTGGGTACATAGACGTGATCGGCGTTAATACAGATCTGGCCATTTTTAGTAATTTTTGTCGCCAAGATGTTCTTAACGTTTTCTGCTGTCACGGCGTCTTCGGTCATGATGACAGGATTTTTACCACCCAGTTCGAGTGTCACTGGAACCAGATTTTGAGCGGCTTTGAGTGCGACTTCCTTGCCGATTCTTGTATTGCCCGTGTAGAGCAAATGATCCCAGCGCAAGGTGCTGAAATGGCTGGCGAGTCCTATGCCACCTGTTACCACGGCGACTTCGTCCTCGGCAAACGTATCCGCGATCATGCTTTTAAGTAGCTCTCCACACGCCGGGACCTGCTCAGAAGGTTTGATGATGACTCGGTTACCTGCGGCGAGCATATCTACTAATGGGCCTAATGACAGATCAAAGGGAAAGTTCCAAGCCGACAAATTACCGATCACCCCTTTGGGTTGGTGACGAATATAGGCGCTAGAATGACCATATAAGGCTGTTTCAAGTGGTCGATTGTCTGGCTGCATCCACTGTTCAACGTGATCGATGGCATGTTGCGTGCGTTCAAAAATGTTTAAAAAATCAAACAGGGTGGTGGTTAGCGCGGGGTGGTTGCCATAATCAGCATGCATGGCATCGACCACCTGTTGATGCCTACCAGCCAGCATTTGAGGTATGCGTTGAAGCCTTTCAATGCGTTGTGCAGCACTTGGTTCCGGTTGTTCAAGGAAAGCAGCGCGTTGCAAGGCAAAAATGCGGTGTAATTCATCAATGGCAGCATTGTCATGGTTCATTATTATTTGTCCTCTGTTTCAGTGAGACCCAGCCGTGGCTGAATCGGATGTTATGTGCAGTGATTAAAAGGTTTTGCTAATAAGATTTGTACCAAATAGGGGAGCTGTATGCTCTCTCTTGTATGGTGGTCGGTTTTCCCGGCGTCTCTGCATCAATATTCATTGCCACGGTGTCATATAGGGAGTACCTGGGTGTCGGAATTTCTAACACCCTCACGTAGTAAAACGCAGGTGTTGATGGATCAAAGCTTGGGTCTATCCATACAGCAGATAAGGTCTTACTGCCGTGTTGCCTGTCGTAAAAAGTTGTCGTTTCATCAACGGTACTCTGAGGCGCGGGTATATGTCCCGTGGCATTGGGTAGTTGATTATGGGCGCCGATCACATCAAAGATGGTTTCTTGGGCCTTTCCCTGGTCGTCGAGCCAGCCCTTGACGATTTGAATGCGCTCAAGGGTGCCACTAAAAGGATCGGCCATCGCCTCAATCATAAAACTAGGAGCGACAGCAGCCTCACGATGAGGTGGTTCGGGAAGATCTCCGCCCATCGGTACGCCACTGGCATAAGCGTGTTTAACCCACTCGGGTGCTTCGAGGTCCGCCGCTGTATAGGACCAGCCACCGAAGAAACGTAACGCAATGCGTGGTCCCGTCGTAGCGTACACTTCCTTTCGTTTCATGGCGGCAAAAATATCTTGGCGCGTGTTGTCATTTGCCCAGACACCCACAAAACCGGCACTCGACATATCCCAGCCTACGCTAGCACCAATACCGGTTTTTTCATGGCGTTGCTGTGGAACGCCGTCATGCAGTGATTTGCCCGCAAAGGCCTTTTCATCCACCGCCGACATACCCGTATGTGAATCGGTACTGCCAATCATGCCAAATTTAAACGGGTTAATACCGATACCTTTTTCGAGCTCGAGTCCCGTTTTAAGTGCTGAACGGGCGTAATCAGCAGGCGTGGGAACGTCACGCTCGCCAGTGGGCAGCATGACGAAATCAAATCTTTCAAAATTGGCAAATTCATCGTTGGGTGCTAACACGGGGTGTGTTTCGCTATCGCCTTTAATTTGAGTTACTTCAAGCAAAGGCTCCCACTGGCGTCGTGCTTCACTGTAGGCTCGATCAATGGGGGTGATTTGATCAAACTTTGAGGTGGCAAACATCTGGCCGCGACTGATATTGGGATTATGAGGAATGGCTAAAAATTGTGCGCCGGTGGCTTCGCTTGTATTTGCAAGCCAGCGCCATAAGTCTTCGGGATCACTACTATCAAATTGAGAAAAGGGTAGATAGCGATTAGCTTGTTCAGCACCGCTGTCCGTGAGTACCACTCGGTGCAGATTGGCGCCATTAAGCATCGACGACCATTCCCATCCGATAAAGGCTGTAAATTGACCGGGGTCATTGTAACGATCGGCGGCCGCTGTATTTTCCTGCCACGTATTTTTTCTCTTATTACCCGCATGTAAGTCGGCCATGACTTGTTGGTCTGTTAGGCCCGTTACAGGGTCTTTCTTGCGGAACAGCGCACTCAAAATATTACCGTAGGCGGTGATCAAACTGCCCTGCTCACGCTCGATGTCACGTAGGATTTTTCCGGTAGTGCTGTCGGAGAACTCTTTGTCGCCATTGAAAATTCGTTGCACGCTGCCTAATAATTCGGCGTGGTCTGCCACCACTAAAAAGTCTAGGGGTCGATCAAGTTGAACCATGGTATTGGTGACCGGGGAAATGACAGGAAGCCCTTTGGCAAAACGATAGGCAATGTCTGGAGTAGCTGTGCGTAAGTCAAACATGTACACATCGGCACTATTGCTTGTATGCAGATGGGTGTCGCCCCAAAGCAATCTCCGATGCTCAGGTTCGGCGTGAGCCGATAGGCCAAGCGATGATCCTAGGAGGCACAACAAGAATATGGAATACGTTTTTTTATGCATTGATTTATCGCGAGGCAGATGTTTAAAAGCGTAATGTGCGATGTCGCCGTCATGGTTTTTGGTGGTGTGGCATAGGCAAGCAATCGCACGACTTCACGTAAAGGGTTAGTGATAATTTTTAGGTACACACTCAATTTTCACTCGCCAATGTAGGCTATTTGGCATGGCATAGCTTGATAATTAACGAATAAATTTTGATATTTTGCGAAGCTTTCTGAGGGAATAGTTCTCTTCTAAGGGGCTTGAGGGGGCGTTTATCTTGCCGTCTATCAACATACTCTTCATCCTCTATTGGTATAGCTTTGAGCATTGCTCCTGCAGTGAGTCGAAATCGGACGATTTCCGATCCCTGTTGTCATTTATTAACTACAATCGTTTTATGAATTTTTTTCCCATGCGAGGACGATCATGCATATTGAAAGATTAAAGACCGATCCAGTGTTGATGCGAAATAATGTCAACATCATCGGTAAAGGTAAGCATGTGGCTGTTTTGGCGCATGGATTCGGCTGCGACCAAACCATGTGGCGATTTATGCAGCCATACTTAGAGAATGATTTTCGAATTGTCTTGTTTGATTACACAGGTTGTGGCCAATCAGATGTGAGCCACTTCGATCGTGAGCGATACAGTTCTTTGCAGGGATATGCGAAGGATTTAACGGAGGTTTGTGACGCCCTTGGTATAGAATCTGCGGTATTCTTTGGTCATTCGGTGAGTGCCACCATTGGGGTGATTGCCGCTTGTCAACGCCCCGAATTATTTGCCGAGATGGTGTTAATTTGTCCCTCGCCTTGTTTTTTGAATTTTCCGCCAGATTATCAAGGGGGCTTTGAGCAAGAGGACCTTGAAGAGCTCATTAATTTGATGGACAAAAATCACGTGGGTTGGGCGAATTATCTGGCACCGTTGGTCATCGGTGAAAATCCTCAGCAAGAGATGACGACCCTGTTAGCCAACAGCTTTTGTTCGACGGATCCCATGTTCCTAAAACCCTTTGCGAGGGCCACCTTTTTTTCTGATCACCGCAAAGATCTTGCAGCGTGTCATATACCTTGCTTAGTGATTCAAAGTGCTAACGATTCGCTGGCGAGTGAGAGGATTGGCAAGTACATGGTAGAGCATCTTCACACGGCAGTTTTAAAGGTTATCGACGCTAACGGTCATTGTTTACACATGACCCATCCCGAGCAGGTTGTGAAAGCCTTCCGGCATTTTAGCCGCGTGATATAACAGACCATGGACGCGGAATTTCCCTGCGGTTTAATGATCACCGACCTGCATGATAGGCATATCTTACAGGTGAATGGTTATATCCTTGATATGACGCGATGCGACGAGAGTGCTTTGCTAGGTTTACCCTTATCTGTCTTGCTGTCCAAAGCTTCCATGATCTTTATGGAAAGCTATGTCTACCCATCGCTGCTTGATCAAGGCATCCACAGTGAACTGCAGCTTACAATAAAGACCCATGAAGGCCATCGATTACCTATTGTGGCGAATGTCCGATATGACGGCGAGCGACATGTGTATTGGTCCATTTTTTCAGCGGTAGAGAGAGATAAACTCTACCAAGAGCTCATCGATGCTCGGGACCAATTAGAGGAGCAAGCCATTCGATTAAATGAGCTGGCGTCTACTGACGCGCTCACGGGGCTATTCAACCGCCGGGCAGCAGAGTCAAGGATGCTGGGTATGCTCGCAAAAACCCTACGTGTGTTTGCTCCCCTTACGTTAGTGGTTATCGAAATTGACCAATTGGAATCTATTCGGCAGCAATTGGGGCAGTCGAGTGCCGATGCTGTATTAAAACATCTTGCTGATGCCATGGGTCGGGTATTTCGTAGTGTAGATGTGGTAGCAAGATGGAGTGAGACCAAGTTGATGGTCATGTGTTATGACGCGACAGTAGAGGTAACGCATCAACTTTGCGATGACCTGAATAACATCGCGGAATCAATCACGGCGGAGGGATTTTCCCTAACGTTAAGTATCGGTGTGGTGAGTCTTTCCACGGCAAAAAATCAGCCCGAGGACATCTTGGCATCGGCTATTTCCCGCGCCGATGCAGCGTTGTATATTTCAGTGGCATCGGGTCGAGGTCAGATCACCGTGTTTGAACACTAGTAAGATCTGCCCTGGGGGCAGATCTTGAATTGCCTTCACACTTTCGCCAGTGCTTGTTCGATATCGGCAATAATATCGTCAATATGCTCAATGCCGACAGAAATGCGTACAAGGTCAGTAGATACCCCAGCTTTTGCCAGCTCTGCTTCATTTAGCTGACGATGGGTGGTAGACGCAGGGTGGCAGGCCAATGATTTTGCATCGCCAATATTCACAAGACGAAGAATCATTTGCAGCGAATCAATAAAGGTGGCGCACGCCTCGATACCGCCTTTGACGCCAAAACTTAAAATGCCCGAGGCTTTACCTCCGGTAATTTCTTGGCAGGTGGTAAAGTACTCGCTGGTGGGTAGAGCTGCATAGTTAACCCAGGCCACTTTGGGGTGGTCTTTTAAATAAGCGGCTAGTTTTTCTGCATTTTCGCAGTGGCGATCCATCCGCAGACCAAGCGTCTCTAAGCCTTGCAGAATTTGGAAGGCGTTCATTGGTGAAATTGCTGCTCCGGTGTTGCGCAAGGGAACCACGCGGCAACGGCCAATAAAGGCGGCGGCCCCTAAGGCTTCAGTGTAAACCACGCCGTGGTACGACGGATCGGGCTCATTCAAAATGGCAAAGCGTTCCTTGTTTGCTGCCCAGTCAAATTTACCCGAGTCGACAATGATGCCGCCAATTGATGTACCGTGGCCGCCTATATATTTAGTTAACGAATGCACCACAATATCTGCA
>DATHYR010000227.1:0-1259 GCA_035458985.1 Pseudomonadales bacterium | reverse complement strand
GTAAGGAACAAAGTCAGGGTAATTGGCCATCAATCAGAGTCGCGCTAATTTTTGCTGAGCGCCAGCATACAACACGTCGCGCATGGCGGTTGCCGCCTTTTCATGAAACGCGACGGACTCTGGATCCATGTCAAAGCGTGGACGCGGCGCGTGTACGAAGTGCTGATAGGTATCCTCACCACGAACCAGCGATGCACAATCCCATGACCCAACCACTTGGCTCGTCTCGGGCGGCATGAAGTGCATCGAGACACCCATACGCCTGTCAGCCGAGACATTGGGCCCTGAGCCGTGCGCCAAGCAATAGTTGTGCAACGACATTTGGCCCGCCCGCAGCGGCATGAGCACGGCTTTGTCTTTATCCAAATTCATAATGCGCTGCCCCCGCGACAGCATGTTGTTTTTGTCATAGGTGTCTTCGTGCGCCAAGGTGTCGCCGTTGTGCGTCCCCGGGATGACGCCCATACACCCCGCCTCTGTGCTGGCATCTGAAATTGCAAACCATGCGGTCACCACACGGCGACTTGATAGCCCCCAATAGGTGTTGTCTTGGTGCCAATCAACAAAGCTCTGCGACCCCGCTTCCTTGATCCAAAAAATGGTGCTCCAACACAGGATGTTCGGACCAATCAGTTGCTCAATGGGATCCAGCACACGTGGATCGCGAATCAAATCGTCAAGCCACTTGAACAACAAAAATGCGCGGCTCCGTTGTGAGGCGTCTAACTGACCTCCCTGCGTCGCCTCGAAAGCTTCGAGAGAACGCCGAATCACCAACGCTTCGTCAGCCGACATCACATCAACGGCGGGTATGAACCCCACCTGCTCATAGTTCAGCAATTGTTCGTTTGAAAGCATATCGGTCCCCGTTAGATCGACAAGCACCCCCAGTAAGGGCTCCAACCGTTGCATGATAGGCCGCTACAAAACGGATGCCAATTGGGGAATTTACGCCCCAACCTTCATCGCGGCTATGGTCGCAACCGACTGTCTGTAGACCGCTTGAAAGTTTGGATCATCATGTAGTTCTTGTCGATACCAAATAAACAGATCACGGCGACTGGTCCCCGCCGGTGGTGGGATTTCGACCACCGGGTATTCAGAGTGCATCAGACGCATCGGCAAAACCGGTAAAACTGCGAGGTGCTTACCTTTCATCAGAACCTGTAAAAGAATGACGGCATCACTGATCGTTGCGAATTGCGTTCGTACACGCTGGATACCACTTCTAGCCAACATTTCAATTTCAGTATTTTGAA
>DATHYR010000226.1:0-1511 GCA_035458985.1 Pseudomonadales bacterium | reverse complement strand
AATATCGCCAATAATGTCTGACACTCGAAGACCTTCTTGCCAGCCATACGCGCCGGGTCGTACCACGGCACCTTTTACTAGCACCGCATCATCTAAAGATTCACCGATGGGCATAATACGAATACTATCGCCGTCGCTCAGCCTTGAGCTAAGGGCATTTTTGTTATTCAACGCTATATTTTTCACAACAGGCAAGCCATTGGTACCACCCTGCTGCACTAACACAGCCGTGCCTTTAAAGGCTGAGCTTTTGAAGCCACCGGCCATGGCAATAGCATTAGCAATAGTTTCGTTGCTCTCTACTTCGTAACGCATTGGGCGCTTCACTTCGCCCTCCACCGTCACCAATCGATCATAAGGGGGCACAAATACCACATCGCCTGAACGAAGGCGTACATCGCTGCTCGCATCGCCACGTAATAACAGGTCATACACGTCAAAATCGGCAACGATATTGCCGTTACGCTTCACCTGAATATTGCGTAGAGTACCAATATCGGTAACACCGCCGGCTTGATATAGCGCTTGCGACACCGTCGCCAACGCAGAGAGCGAATAGGCACCTGGTACAACCACTTCACCGGCCATAAAAACGTTAATGGCACGTAAACGACCAATAGAGACCACTGCTTCTACACCGATCAACTGCTCAGCCACACGCTGCTTGATTAATGTTTTTGCGTCTTCAAAGGTGAAGCCGGCTACATTAACGGGGCCAAGTTTGGGGAAGCTCACTTGCCCTTCACGGTTTACTTCCAAGTTGAGCTGGTCGTTGTCTTTGCCAAAAAGCTGTACCACCAATTCATCGCCTACACCCAGGCGGTAGTCATCGGGCACCTGAGCATTATCGGTAGGGGCAAAGGTCGAAACATCGCGATCAAATAAGGCTATGCCATAACGA
Source organism: Pseudomonadales bacterium (assembly GCA_035458985.1). GTDB lineage: Bacteria > Pseudomonadota > Gammaproteobacteria > Pseudomonadales > JAHEIH01 > JAHEIH01. The sequence continues at coordinate 610 of DATHYR010000226.1, read as the reverse complement.
GGAAGTTCGCCCTCTTCTTCTTGCTCGGCTTTTTCCTTTTCAGCTAATCGCTCTTTTAAAGCTTTTTCAAGCGCCATTTGCTCAGTGTCTACCTGCTCAATGGACTCACCGGGAGCCGCTAAGCGGGTGCCCGCTTGAGTAGCACCCAGACCAAGATCGCTTAGATTGATGCCGTATTGCTTAGCCAACGCTTCCTGCTGCGGGCGAGGCAGATTTTTAAATTGCTCAATCATCGCAGGGCTAATGGTCTGTGCTTGTGTAAGACTGGCTGCACTTAGTAAGGCAACAGTTAAACTCGCGGTGGTGATGTTTTTTACAATAGCGGTAGTGTATTTAAACAACGGTTTTTCCCTTCCCTAGATGTACTACTTTAAAAATGCTTATTCAAGTGCACCCGCTTACCTGAAGCGTTGATGACTTGTTGAATTTCTTTGAGTTCACCCTGCGCATTAAAGGTCAACGTATTGGTGTATGTTTCACCGCCGCTTTTTGTGTCACGGCAGGATTGGCGCCATTCGCGGGGCTGCTTTTGCCACCTATTACATAGGTAGTTGGCACGCAAATCACCATTTTCCATTATCTGGCGAAGAAGCGTCTCACCTTGATCAAT
>DATHYR010000225.1:0-1625 GCA_035458985.1 Pseudomonadales bacterium | reverse complement strand
ACACGCAAGGAACATTCCCTTTGAACGCTAGGTGATGAACGAAAATCGAGAGGCGAGAGAAGCAAGGCCAAGGAACGAATCAAAGGCCATTGGAATCCATTTCACTTCATGAAGGAAAATCACCAACGCGAGGGAATCACTTGCTTAAGATGGAAACTAAAGACTTAAGTCTTGACGCGTCGCACATCCCGCTAGGGCGTGATGGCTTTGGCTTTCGGAACGCACAGCGATTTTATCAAGGCATCAAAATCCGTCAAGCTTTTTCTTTATTGGCAAGATATTGACATATGGCATAGCACGCAACCCATAGCGTTCAAGCGAACATTGTTCACCAGAACGTCAACCCATAGTGTAGCACGCCGCTAATGTATTAGCACGCAATCCAAGGCAGGCAACTAATGATTAGCGCGGCACTAAGGATTCACCGGCATCGCGCAAGGCAACGCTCGGACACGCAACACGCAAGCCAAGCACCGACACGCAAGCACTGATCACACGAACACCGCTCAAACGAACACGGGGGGAGGGGGTCGCGTTTCAGGCTGACGATTATTTCTGTAGCGGTCCACCACCCCCACAAAAAATGCTTAAAGGGCGGGTATTAGCGTTAGCAGTTTGATGATAGCGATGAGGGTTGATATTGTGGTTATGATGGTGCTTAACGATGTTGTTGACATGGGGTATGGATTTGTGTAGATTGTGGTTGAACTTCCACGGTGTGTGGGGGTGTACCTTTAATTATTTATGTCTACTCCCGCTGACTATCATTTACAGGGCCAGAATGGAAGTGTTGTGCTTTCGTCTGTTTCCTCGCCTACTGCGCTTACCTACACTGGCAACATCCGCTGGATTCAAGTGGTAAACGATGCGGTATTTAGTTCTGTGGCTAGTGCCTCTGGAAATGTGACTGGGCCTACCCGTTTGCAGTCCATCACCCTTCCTGCTGGATTGGGCATTGGAGGCCGATTCTCGTCGGTTACATTGACCTCTGGCGTTGTCATTGTCTACTTTGAATAATGTCCCAATTCCGTTCCATGGGTGGAATGGACGACTCGATTGCCGAGGATGGTGATCGGGGTTTTATTGGCGTGAACCAGAGGTTGCAGCTTAACCAGTTGCAGCGAGGTGAGGTAAGAGAGTCCTTGAATGGGCGCATGGAGGGTTATTGGAAACCTCGTAAAGGGATCGTGGAGAAGACCAGTGCGTTTACTACTGGTGGCACTCCGTTGCAGTTGCCATTCTACTTGATTGACTCTCCCAAGACTATCTCCAATGTGACGGTTCCAACGACTGGAACTATCCGCATTACGGTTACGGCTCATGGATTTGAGGCTGGGTCTACTGGTTGGGCGACCATAAGTGGCTTAGATTCTGCGGTTAATGGAGATTATCTGCTGTCATATTTTGATGCAAATACGTTGCAGTACACGGTGGCAGGAGTGACATCTGTTACCGACACTACTGGCACATTGTCCCAGATGCCGATCAACGATGCCGCTAACGCCAACGTCCGAGCGTCCTGTTTGTTTAGCGACCCCAATACTGGCAATAAGGAGTATGTCATCATTGCCTTAGATACGGTAGCCAAGAAGGTTGACCTAGCGGACTACAGCGTCACAAACATC
>DATHYR010000224.1:0-43076 GCA_035458985.1 Pseudomonadales bacterium | reverse complement strand
GGCACGCAATTCGTAGTACAGTTTACCGCTACAAATCACCAATCGGGTCGCCTTTGCAGGATCCACATTAGTATCGGTTTCCGCCATGACACATTCAAACTGGCCATTGGCTAACTCGTCGAGCGTAGAGGTCACTTCTTTGTGGCGCAGCAGACTCTTGGGCGACATAACCACTAAAGGCTTGCGAATCATACGCATCGCCTGACGGCGCAACATATGGAAAACCTGTGCGGGGGTTGAAGGCACCACCACTTGGATATTGTGTTCGGCACACAACTGCAAGAAGCGCTCTAAGCGAGCTGAGGAATGCTCCGGCCCCTGCCCTTCATACCCATGGGGTAATAGCATGGTCAAACCGCAGACACGCGACCATTTGTGCTCACCACTGGTAATAAACTGGTCGATAACCACCTGCGCACCGTTGGCAAAGTCACCAAATTGCGCTTCCCAGATGACTAATGACTTGGGCGTAGTAGTCGCGTAACCGTACTCAAAGGCCAGCACCGCTTCTTCAGACAAGAAAGAATCGTGAATCGTGAAGTCAGGCTGGTCTTCAGACAAGTGCTGTAACGGTACATACGTGCTGGCATCTTTTTGACTGTGCAGCGCCGCATGGCGGTGAGAGAATGTACCACGGCCCACATCTTGACCAGTCAAGCGAATGGGCTGCCCTGCATCGATGAGCGACGCGTAAGCCAACAGCTCAGCGAAACCCCAGTTAATCGGTTCGCCACCGGCGGCCATTAAGGCTCGGTCTTGGTACACCTTTTCGACCTGGCGCTGTACAGAGAAACCCTCGGGAATCTGCAACAGTTTATTGCCCAATTCTTGCAACTTGGGCACTGAAAGTCGAGTGTCTACTTCAGACGACCAGTACTCATGACCCAAGTAAGGGGTCCAATCGACAAACAACTCCGTGTTTGGTTCGAGAACCAAACTTTTCGCCACGTGCTTACCCGTATCAAGCGCCACACGATAATCGTCAATCAACGCCTGATCATCAGCTTTGGTCAAAATATGTTGCGAAATCAAACGCTCAGCATACAGATCGCGGGTGGTTTTCTGAACCTTGATCTTTTGATACATCAACGGCTGTGTCCCTGATGGCTCGTCAGCTTCGTTGTGACCGCGGCGACGGTAACAGATCAAATCTATCACCACGTCTTTCTTGAAGGTTTGACGGTAATCAACCGCCAAATTAGTCACAAACAAGACAGCTTCTGGATCATCACCGTTAACATGGAAGATAGGCGCCTGAACCATCTTGGCAATGTCCGTACAGTATTCAGTAGAACGGGCATCTTCTTGTTTGCTGGTGGTGAAACCCACCTGGTTATTGATAACAATGTGAACGGTACCGCCCGTTCCATAAGCGCGGGTCTGAGACATCTGGAAGGTTTCCATGACGACGCCTTGACCTGCAAAGGCCGCATCACCATGAATACAAACAGGCACCACAAGGCCACGTTCGTTATCACGGCGACGATCTTGACGGGCGCGTACTGAACCTTCGACCACCGGCGACACGATTTCAAGGTGTGAGGGGTTAAATGCCATAGCAAGGTGCATTTCACCGCCTTCCGTCATCACGTTGGACGAGAAGCCCTGGTGGTATTTAACGTCAGCAGATCCTTTGTATTCAACCTTACCTTCAAACTCATCAAAGAGATTGGAGGGATTCTTACCCAGGATATTGACCAACACATTTAAACGGCCGCGGTGCGCCATACCGATAACGACTTCTTTGGTGCCGTAGGAACCGGCGCGCTGGATCAGCGCATCCATCATAGGAATCAAACTTTCGCCGCCTTCAAGACCAAAACGTTTGGTACCGGGGTATTTGGAACCTAGATATTTTTCAAGACCTTCTGCTGCTGTCAGACGTTCTAATAGATGAAGTTTGACTTCCTTTGAATATTCAGGAGCCGAACGAACACTGTCCATGCGCTGCTGCAACCAGGTACGTTCTTCGGTAGATACGATATGCATCACCTCTGCACCTACTGATTGGCAGTATGTCTTCTCGAGGGCCTCATGAATTTCTTTAAGCGTTGCCTCTTCTTTGCCAATGTAGAATACACCCGTTTGAAAAAGCGTGTCGTAATCAGCTTGCGTCAAATGATGAAAACCCAAATCCAAATCAGCGGGCACTGGACGCTGCCACAAACCGAGCGGGTCAAGATTGGCTTTTTGATGGCCTCGTTGGCGGTAGGCACTGATTAACTGTAGGACGCGGACCTGCTTACGCTCATACTCCGTCGCATGATGCGATTCTAGCGACGACGCCACAGGGCGCAAGCGTTGCTTAGCGAGCAACTCAAATTGCTGACGAATTGTGGAGTGAGGTATGTCTTGAACAGGGAGAGCGTTTTGAACAACAGGAAGTTGCTCAAAATAATTACGCCACTCTTCAGGGACAGAATTGGCGTCAACGAGGAATTGTTCGTATAAATCTTCGACGTAGGCGGCATTGCCACCTGAGATGTGTGAGCTCTTAAAAAAAAGCTCCATCATGCCCTCATGCATTTGGGTTCCTCAGACCATTATGGTCAATACTAAATAACACACCAACGGGATCGCCACTAGCAGCGCGCGCTCTTCAAAACAGAGCTCGTATTAGTAAATGGGTCGCTCAAGAGCGACCCAAGTCAGATGCGGGATTTTAAAGCAAAAATAAACCGCTGTTAAGCAAATTAGGTTGCTCTTCCCAACAACATGTTTCTAATGTGACCAATCGCTTTCGTAGGATTGAGTCCTTTAGGGCAAACAGACACACAGTTTTGAATACCATGACAACGGAATACACTAAAAGGATCATCCAACTCGGCGAGACGTTGCTCCGTGGCTAAGTCGCGACTATCTGCCAAGAAACGGTAGGCTTGCAACAGACCGGATGGACCAATAAAGCGATCAGGGTTCCACCAGAAGGAAGGACACGCCGTTGAACAGCACGCGCACAAAATACACTCATAAAGACCGTCCAACTTAGCACGGTCTTCAGGCGACTGAAGACGTTCAATGGCGGGTGCCGGTGTGTCATTTAACAAATAAGGCTTAATCTTTTCATACTGCTTATAGAATTGCCCCATATCCACTACTAAATCACGGATAACTGGCAAACCAGGCAATGGACGAAGAACGAGCTTATTGTTTTTAACCACTTCCGACAGTGGCGTGATACACGCCAAGCCATTCTTCCCGTTCATGTTAACACCGTCAGAACCGCACACACCTTCACGGCATGATCGGCGATAAGACATCGTAGCATCCGTTGTCTTTACCATTTCCAACAAGTCGAGAACCATCATGTCACGACCACCCGTGTCAACCTGGATGTCTTGCATGTATGGTGCTTTGTCTGTCGCTGGGTTGTAGCGATAAATACTTACATTCAACATCTATCTCACATCCTCTTAATAGGTGCGTATTTTGGGCTGGAAAGCGTCCATGGTTTTGGGTGCAAAGTTCACCGCACGCTTACCAACACGCTTTTCCGCTGGGAAATAAATTGAGTGGCACAACCAGTTTTCGTCGTCACGCTCGGTAAAATCTTCACGCGCGTGAGCACCGCGACTCTCGTCACGCGCTTCAGCAACAATGGCTGTTGCCTCGGCAACTTCAAACAAGTTAGCCAATTCCAACGCTTCAATCCGCGCTGTATTGAAAGCATCACTCTTATCTTCCAACTTCACATTCTCTATACGTTTACGCAGCTCAGCGAGTTGCGCTACGCCCTTTTTCATGTATTCGCCATTACGGAAGACACCGAAGTAATTTTGCATAATGGTTTGCAGCTCTTTGCGCAACACAGAAACAGACTCACCGTCGGTACTTGCATTGACCTTATTCAAGCGCGACATGGCTTGCTCAATGTCCTGCTGAGACGCCTCATCAAGCTCGATACCTTCACGCAGTGCTTTCTCAATGTAAAGACCCGCCGCACGACCAAACACAACCAAGTCTAACAACGAGTTTCCGCCCAAGCGGTTGGCGCCGTGAACGGATACGCATGCCACTTCACCACACGCATACAAGCCCTCAATAACGACGTCGTTACCTGCTTCATCAACACTTAATGCCTGACCGTTAACATTGGTTGGAACACCGCCCATCATATAATGACAAGTGGGAACCACAGGAATTGGTGCTTTAACGGGGTCAACGTGAGCGAAGGTACGAGATAATTCGCAAATACCGGGCAAGCGGCTTTCAAGGACTTCTTCACCAAGGTGATCGAGCTTCAGCATCACGTGGTCACCCTCTGGACCACAACCACGACCCGCCAAAATCTCCAGCGTCATCGCACGAGCAACAACATCACGGCCCGCCAAATCTTTGGCATTAGGGGCGTATCGCTCCATAAAACGTTCACCATCTTTGTTGATCAGGTAGCCACCCTCACCTCGGCATCCCTCAGTAACAAGCGTACCTGCCCCGTGAATACCCGTAGGATGGAACTGCCACATTTCGATGTCCTGCACAGGGAAACCTGCTCGCAGCGCCATACCGACACCATCACCAGTGTTGATGTGCGCATTAGTTGTTGAGGCATAGATACGGCCTGCACCACCAGTGGCTAGCACGGTCGCTTTAGATTTGATAAAGACTGTTTCACCGTTCTCAATACACAGCGCAATAATACCCACTACCGCACCCTTGGCGTTCTTCACCAAATCGACGGCGTACCACTCATTCAAGAAAACAGTGCCATTTTTTAAATTCGCTTGATACAGCGTATGCAACAGCGCATGACCGGTACGGTCAGCCGCTGCACAGGTACGCGCCGCTTGACCGCCCTCACCAAAATTCTTGGACTGACCACCAAAGGGACGCTGATAAATACGGCCTTCTTCGGTACGAGAGAATGGCAAACCCATATGCTCTAATTCAAAAATTGCCTCAGGGCCGACACTACACATGTACTCGATAGCGTCTTGGTCACCGATGTAGTCAGACCCTTTGACGGTGTCGTACATGTGCCAGCGCCAATCATCATTCGGATCCGCCGAAGCGATCGCACAGGTAATGCCGCCCTGCGCTGAAACAGTGTGTGAACGCGTTGGGAAAACTTTTGTCACAACGGCTGTTTTGAAGCCAGACTGCGCCATCTGTAACGATGCGCGCATACCGGCACCACCGCCACCTACCACGATCGCGTCAAAAGTCATTGTTCTGATTGTTGCCATAATTAGACGCCCCAGAGAATTTCAATAGTCCAAACAAAATACACAAAGATCAATACGGCACAAGCGGCCTGGAAGATCCAACGAAGTGTATCGCCTTTTGGTCCAGCCATACGGGTGGTTAGGTAGTCGGTAGAAACACCCCATATTCCAATCCAAGCATGAGCTGCCAATGAAATAATGGCTAACAAGCTAAAGATACGCATGGCGCGGGTATTGAAATAGGCAGACCAGACGTCGAACGTTAGGTCCGAGGTCATCACCAGAAAACCACCCACACACAAAAAGTAGGCCAATAGAATGACGGCGCTGACACGCTGCATCAACCAATCAGCGGTACCGCTGCGGCCATAACTTGTAATTGACGTTACCATATCCACAAACCTCCTAAAAAGATCAAGACGGCAGAGACGGCAAAGACAACTTTCGCTGCCAATTGACCACCTTCGAGGGTCTCACCATAACCAGCATCATTTACCAAGTGCTTAACACCGGCAACTGAGTGATAAATCAGTGCAGCCAACACACCCCAGACGATCAACTTGGCCCAAAATGATGTCATGCACTCTTTAAGTGCATTGAAGCCAGCTTCATTGCTAAGTGATTGGTCGAGCATATAAATGAGAATACCCATGCCAACGACGAGCGCAACACCAGAAATACGGTGCGTAATTGACGCGATGGCAGGGAGCGGGAAATGAAACGCATTTAAATCTAAGTTTACGGGTCTTTTATCAGTCACGGCTTCACACACTTATATCAGTGTCCACTCAGTGGACGTTAATGGACGTGAACATACGAATGCAAAATTCTATAAGCGAATTTACAAACGGCCGGATTATATGGCCCAGCGCTTTAAAACACAAAGCAAAATGCCGAATTGTGAGTATAAATTGAGTAATTTAGTAACATCTAATTTTCAAGCATCCCGCTGTATTTATAACGATACGCCTCACCGGTAGCAGATTCATAATGCGACTAAAGGAAATATTGGTAACACGACTAGCCAGACGTCAGGTATTTTGGTTTATACTTGCGATCCTTTTTATGCGTATAAAGATGCAACATGTCTTTTACACACCCAAAGTGGCCCGGCCAAGCACCGACGTCACGCCAATCGGTAATAGGAGCTTTTATGACAGACCGCACTGCAACTCTGACCGTGAATGGCAATGCCATTGAGCTGCCCATTCACTCTGGCAATCTTGGACCTGACGTTGTTGACGTTGCCAAGCTCACGTCTCAGGGCTGCTTTACCTATGACCCAGGTTTCGTGTCTACCGCCGCCTGCGAATCAAAGCTAACGTATATTGACGGTGACAAGGGCATATTGCTTCACGGTGGCTACCCCATTGACCAACTGGCTGAGCAATCAAGTCACATGGAAGTTTGCTACTTGTTACTTAATGGCGAACTTCCAAATGCCGAACAACTTGCAGCCTTCGAAGCTGACGTCAACGCTGAAATGGCTGTCGACCCAGACTTGGGTAACGTTTTCAATGCTTTTTCGCGCGATGCGCACCCTATGGCCATGCTCACTTCTGCATTTGGTGTGCTGGCGGCAAAGTACCACAACGACATTGACAACAATGATCCTGATCATCGCCGTAAAGTCGCGATTCAAGTGATTGCCAAGACACCTACGATTGCTGCCATGTGTTATCGCTACAGCAAAGGCCTTAGCTTTATTGCTCCCCGTGTCGATCTAAACTATGCAGAAAATTATTTGAATATGACGTTTGGCGACGGCAGCCCTGACGCAAAGATTAATCCAACATTGGCCAAAGCCATGGATCGCATCTTTATTCTGCATGCTGACCACGAGCAGAACGCGTCTACTTCGACAGTGCGTTTATCTGGCTCTACAGGCACTAATCCTTTTGCCGCTATTGCTGCCGGTGTTACCGCGCTATGGGGCCCTTCTCATGGTGGTGCCAACGAAGCGGTGTTAGAAATGCTCAATGAAATCGGCGATGTCAGTAATATTGACACCTTCATTGAACGCGCCAAGGATCGTGATGACCCCTTCCGCCTAATGGGCTTTGGCCATCGTGTATACAAAAACTTGGATCCACGTGCGCGCGTCATGAAGATTTCTGCCGACGAAGTGTTGAGCGAACTCGGCAAGGAAAGCGAACCTCTTCTTGCGATTGCCAAACGCCTTGAACGTATTGCCATTGAGGACAGCTATTTTGCTGAGCGTAAACTCTACCCCAATGTCGATTTTTACTCAGGCCTTATTCTGCAGGCCATTGGTATTCCAACCGCCATGTTTACGGTTATCTTTGCCCTTGGTCGTTGCCCAGGCTGGATAGCTCACTGGTGTGAAATGATGAGCGGCCCACTTAAAATTGGACGCCCACGCCAGCTTTATACCGGCCCGGTGCAACGCAATTACGTCAGCATCGACAAGCGTTAATTCTACGCACAAAAAAGGCCAGCATATGCTGGCCTTTTTTGTCGGAAGCGTTAGCCTCGGAAATAATTTTGCGTAACGAAAGGCATCTTGCAAACGGTGACCGGGATTTTCTTGTTGCGAACCAGGGCAAACAATGAAGTCCCTAAACTGGCCGCATCAGCCGCCACATAGCCCATGGCTACAGGCGCACTCACACTGGGACCAAAACCACCAGACGTCACAACACCGACCTTCTCATCGCTATTATTAACGATATCAGCCCCCTCACGCACGGGTGCTTTGCCATTTATCTGCAAACCCACTCGGCGGCGAGAAACCCCTGCTGCGCGTTGCGCAAAAATAGCATCTGACCCCAAGAATCCCCCCGCACGCACACCATCCTCTCGCCTTGCCGGACTGATACTCCACCACAATCCCGCCTCAACGGGCGTTGTTGATGTATCTAAATCGTGGCCATACAAACACAAACCAGATTCCAATCGTAGCGAATCACGCGCGCCCAAGCCAATGGCCTCAACACGATCATCAGCCAAAAGCTTTCTAGCAATCGCTTCCGTACTTTCCGCCGGCACTGAGATCTCAAAGCCATCCTCTCCCGTGTAGCCCGAGCGCGTCACATAACACATCACACCGGCTACTGACATGTGCGCCCCCGTCATAAAGGTCAACTGACGGCAATCTGGCGCCAACTCAGCTAAGGCGGCAACAGCCGCTGGCCCCTGTAACGCCAACAACCCCCTGCCCTGCATATAATTGAGCGAGACATTAGCAGGCAAATGCGCCTGAATATGTGGAATATCAGCATTGACACAGGCCGCATTAATAACCACGAAAAACTTGTCTTCACCCCAACGGGTAACGATTAAATCATCAAGAATACCACCAGCGGTATTGCACAATAAACCGTAGCTCTGCTTATTAACAGGCAGCCCTTTTAGATCTACTGGGATAAGCGTCTCAAGCGCCGCTTCGGCACCCTCACCTTCTATTAATAACTGACCCATATGAGAGACATCAAATAGACCGGCAGATTCACGAGTATGCAGATGCTCTTTTAGAACACCCAACGGATATTGCACGGGCATATCATAGCCAGCAAAAGGCACCATTCTGGCGCCTAATTCAAGGTGCAATCCGTGCAGTGGGGTACGCAATAACTCAGCCAATGTGTTTCTCCTCAATAGGCTCAAAATGATCTTCTTCAAACGATTGACCCGCCATCGGGTCACGGTAGACCGCATGATTCAGGTCACCATTCAACTTAGCAACGGCCGTTGACACGGCAGCATCACCAGTGACGTTGACCGTGGTCCTCACCATATCTAGCAAGCGATCAACCCCCAGTAACATGCCAATAGCTTCAGCAGGTAAGTTCACCTGAGTCAGTACCATCGTCAGCGTCACCATGCCTGCAGAGGGCACTGCAGCAGTGCCAATAGAAGCCATGGTGGCCATCAAAATGATGGTAATAAACTGACCAAACTGGAGGTCGACTCCCGCCATATTGGCGATAAAAATCGTGGCCACCCCTTGCATGATGGCAGTGCCATCCATGTTGATTGTGGCCCCCAAGGGTAACGTAAACGAGGCGGTACTGCGTCCTACCCCCAAACGCTTACTCACCACCTCCATGGTCACAGGCAACGTGGCCGCACTTGACGAAGTACTAAAGGCAAACAGCATCGCTGGGCGCATTTTGGTTAAAAAGAGTATGGGGTTAAGCCCAAATACCGTCAGAAGGGCTGGATATGTCACCACCATGTGCAAAATCAATAGACTTAGCATCAACATAAAATAGGTCGCTAATTTGGTGATAGCGTCCAAGCCGAGGTCATAGACGACCAGTGTCATGATGGCGAACACGCCGTAGGGCGCAAGATTCATAATGATGGTCACTAATTTTAAGATCACATCATTAAAGTCATTGAAAAAGCCAGCCACTCGGCGACCACTCTCACCGCTGGCACTCATCGCCAAACCGAGCAAAATGGCAAACACAATAATTTGTAACATATTGCCACTTGCCATCGCCTGAATGGGATTAGCCGCTACCAGTCCCCCGAGCACCGCCGTCATCGGCTGAGGCTCTGCCCCCGCATAACCCGTCGCTGCACTCTCTAAACCAGCGCCAGGACTAATCCAATAAGCAATGGTCAAGCTCATCGTAATAGCGATAGCTGTGGTGAGAATATACAAACCGAAGGCCTTGCCACCAATAGCCCCCAACTGCTTGGGGTCGCTCAGTGAAGCCGTACCACAAATAAGCGACACCAACACCAGAGGTACCACCATCATTTTGAGCGCATTGACGAACAGGGATTTGATGATGGTCAATGTGTCGACAAGAAAAGTAAGACCGGGCAACTCGCCAGCCAGAGACAACCCCCAGCCCACAACAGTACCGGCGATCAAGCCAATAAAAATCTTACTACTTAAACTAAGCTTGGTGGCATCCGACAAAATTAGCTCCTAAAAAGTTAGACTAGGATAGCTGGGTGATCCTAGGTAAAATGGCGCCATGAAACAAGGTCTTAATCGACGAAAATAAAAATGAGAGAGAAATATGAACCATCAGCCTTCCGGTAAACCTGGCCATTTAGGTATGACTCGCTTGATCAAAGCCTACCAAAACTCGCTCAAAGGTCTCGCTGCAGGCTATAAACACGAAGAAGCCATTCGCATGGAGACATGGATTTTGGTTTTCGGCACCCTCTTTCTTCTCATCATTGACATGGCGGTTACCGAACGACTCGCCATGTGGTTCTGCTTAATGCTGCTATTAACCGTGGAAGTGCTCAATTCGGCCATAGAGGCAACCGTGGACAGAATCGGTTTTGAATATCACGAACTCAGTGGCCGCGCCAAAGATTTAGGATCCGCCGCCGTTTTCCTCGCCATGATTTTTACAGGTGTCGTTTGGGCAGTACTACTGGGGCGCCATCTCTTAGGATAGCGCCTACAGCCTTATGCTTTGTGTTTAAGCACCGTACCCATCAATTTATACGTTAACAGTGACGCTGCAAAATCGTACGCATGGAAACCTTCGATAGGCGCAAATTCAACAACATCAAAGCCAATGATGTCACGTTGCTTGCAGAGCGATTCAAACAAGCCTAGCGTTTGATACCAACCCAGACCACCCGGCACGGGCGTTCCCGTTGACGGAAATACGGATGGATCCATACCGTCAATATCGAGCGTGAAAAAAACTTTTTGCGGGAAACCCTCTGGCAAGACCAAGTCACTAATATTTTGTGGTACTAAGACATCCGCATCGTAGTGGTAGACACCAAAAGCTTTACGGGTAGCGGCCTCTTCTTCACTGAATGCTCGAATGCCCAGTTGCAGCAGAGGAATACCCATGTCAACCGCACGCTTCATGACTGACGCATGACTTAATTTATCGCCCTCATAGGCATCACGTAAATCCGCATGAGCATCGATTTGAACAATACCAAAATCATCAAACCCGGCACGACGTAAACCCTTCATTACACCGTAAGTAACGGTGTGTTCGCCACCTAAAATGACGGGCATACCACCGGCTTGACATATCTTATACGTCGCATCGGCAATCGCCTCAATCACATCATCCGCGGGTTGCGAGCAATCAATAGGGGGGCAAGTGTGTATACCGCATTCACCGGGCTTACCGTGACCATCCCACAACTCTAATTGCCAACTCGCCTCGAGAATCGCACTTGGACCCAACGCCGTGCCACCACCATAAGAGACCGTTTTTTCATAGGGCACAGGCAGTACGTGAAAAAAGGCATCGTGTGGATCGCCCTGAGGAATTTCCGACCCCATAAAGTGGGGGTATTTTGTATCAAATTCACTATGACTCATCGATTTCACTCAAGATAAACGGTGTTTAAAATCGTCGTATCCAAATTCGCGCACGATCTCTAACGCATCGGTACTTGAATCCCACACAACTAACGCAGGCAAACGTGTGCCGTTAAAAGTGGATGTTTTCACCATGGTGTAGTGACTCATGTCACCAAACATCAAACGCTGACCAATCTGAAGGGGTTCCGCGAAACTATAGTCCCCCATGACGTCACCGGCTAGACAGGTTAAACCGCCTAAACGATAGGTGTGCGCTAATTCATTGGGATGACCTGATCCAATGATGTCAGCACGATACGGCATCTCTAGGGTATCCGGCATATGGCACGTGGCACTGGTATCCAGAATGGCTTGAGGCAATGCATTCCAGCCAATATCGAGCACCTCGCTTACCAATACACCACTACCAATGGCCACGGCCTCTCCTGGCTCCAAATAGACTTGAACGTCATATTTAGCGGAAAACGCCTTAACGGCCTCGATTAAGGCATCGACTTGATAACCGGGCTTAGTAATGTGGTGGCCACCACCAAAATTGACCCACTTCATACGGTGCAATAAATCGCCAAAGCGCTCTTCAACCGCTTTCAGCGTTCGCTCTAGGGGTAAAAAATCCTGTTCGCACAAGGTATGAAAATGTAACCCACTGATACCGTCGAGCGTACTCTCATCTAACTGTGAGCGAGGAATACCTAGCCGCGAACCAGGCGCACACGGATCGTAAATAGGCACTTCACCTTCGGAATGCTCAGGGTTTATTCGCAGACCAAACTCCAGCGACGGACGCTCAGCAAGGGCCGCTTTGATAAGTGGCTGAAAACGCTGCCACTGACCACACGTATTAAATACGATATGGTCAGCAAAGGTGAGAATTTCACGTAAATCTTTTTCCGCAAAGGCCGCTGAAAAGACATGAACTTCGCCAGAGTAATGCTCATGCCCTAGGCGCGCTTCGTGCAAACCACTCGAACACGTACCATGCAGATATTGGCTGGTTAGATCGCCTAAGTGCCACATGGAAAACGCCTTCAGCGCTGCCAATACCTTGGCACCGCTCTGATCAGCCACATGCCGAAGAATCTTGAGATTGCGCTCAATGGCGACCTTATCGACAACGAACGCTGGCGATGGCACACGGCGAAGGTCCAGCTTGCTAAAGTCGGTGAACTGCATCGACTAAATATCCTGCCCCATGGTCACATCGAGACGGAAATTGGGGTCGAGCTCGACCACTTGCCATGGCAACCCATACTTGTTCATATCCTCAAGGAAGGCATCGGGGTCAAGTTGCTCAACGTTCCACACACCAGGTTCACGCCATTTCCCCTCCACGACCATCTTACTACCAATCATCGCTGGCACACCCGTGGTGTAAGAAATCGCTTGTGACTTAACTTCCGCATAACAGGCTTCGTGATCGCAGATTTGATAGAGATATACCAGGCGTTCTTTACCGTCTTTTAAACCTCGCACAATACATCCAATGCAAGTTTTACCTTTAGTGCGCGGCCCAAGGGTTGAGGGGTCTGGTAGCAACTTAGCTAAGAACTGAATGGGTACAATCTCAGTGCCATTAAATGCCACCGGCTCAATACCGGTCATGCCTACATTACCCAATACTTCCAAGTGCTTCAGATAGCTATCGCCGAAACTCATCCAGAATTGCGCGCGCTGCAAGCTAGGGAAATGCTTGGTCAATGACTCGAGTTCCTCGTGGTACATGCGATAAATGTTGAAGGTACCCACGCCGTCGGGGCATTCAAAACGCGCCTTCTTAGACATGGCGGGCGTTGTCACAAATTCGCCACCTTCCCAGTGCCGACACTCCGCCGTTACCTCGCGAATATTGATCTCTGGGTTGAAGTTAGTCGCAAACGGATAGCCATGATCACCACCGTTCACATCGATAATGTCCAACTCATGGATTTCATCAAAATAGTGTTTTGCCAGATACGCCGTAAAAAGGTTGGTAGCGCCGGGATCAAATCCACTCCCCAAAATGGCCGTCAACCCGGCGTCCTTGAAGCGATCTTGATAAGCCCACTGCCACTTGTACTCAAATTTTGCTGTGTCTAACGGCTCATAATTGGCGGTATCTAAATAGTGCACTCCGGCTTCAAGGCAGGCATCCATGATGGTTAGATCTTGGTAAGGTAATGCAACGTTAATCACCAAATCAGGTTTTTCAGCTTTCAAAAAAGCCGCTAACGCGGGTACGTCATCCGCATTAATCGACGCTGTTCGAATCGGGCGATCCAACTGAGCAGCAATAGCATCACACTTAGACACGGTACGACTCGCCAAAACGATCTCGGTAAAAACGTCAGGTAACTGGGCGCACTTGTGGGTCACAACAGCACCAACACCACCTGCTCCAATAATCACAACTTTAGACATGATTCGCTCCTTGTTGGCACGGCAACGCCGCGCTAAATGTGTTCAAAATACGTGTAGCCGTACATGCTGTCATAGAATGCACGGAGAATTTTCTGGCGTTGAGCAACATTAATTTTACCACTGCGCACAGCGGCTTCTGCGACTTGGCGGAACTGCTCGCGCATTTGTTTGGGCTCATATTCCACATAGCTAAGTACATCGGCAATACTGTCGCCGTGGAATTCACGTACAAAGTCAAAACTGCCATCTTCGTTGATGGATACGTTGACAACGTTGGTATCACCAAACAAGTTGTGCAGATCGCCCAAGGTTTCTTGATAAGCACCCACCAAAAAGACACCCAAGAAATAATCTTCACCCTCACGAACAGGGTGTAACTGCAGCGTTTTGCTATTGCCGTCAGGGGTAGAGAAATTATCGATCTTGCCGTCACAATCGCAGGTCAAATCGGCAATCGTGGCGGTACGCGTCGGCTCTTCTGTTAAGCGATGCACAGGCATAATCGGGAACAATTGGTCGATTGCCCAAATATCCGGCAAGGACTGAAACAAACTAAAGTTTCCGTAATAAATATCCGACATTTGGTCAGGCAAATTTTCCAGTTCGGGCGGCACACGACGAAGGCTCGGTAGCAGTGCATTCACTTTTTGCAATACCGATTCATGGAGACTTTCGGCGAGCGCGCGCTCACGCAACGAGGCCTGACCGTGGTAAAAGAGCTCACGCACCTCATCCCGGTAGAATAAGGCATCGTTAAAACACTCTTGAAAACGCTCCGGATCAAAATTTTGTTCGACCTCAAACAAGTTGCGCAATAACTCACAGCTGTCTTCGGGGAGATCCGCCTCATTAACCGCCGGCGGGACGGAATGGCGCACGTCTAAAACATTGAACAGCAACATCGAAGAATAGGCGACTGTCGCACGTCCTGATTCGGACACGATCACAGGATGTGAAATTTCCAGAGGGTCGAGAGTTTCTATGATGCTCTCGCAAATATTGGCGCAATACTCATCGATGTTGTAGTTCATCGAGTGTGTCGTACTGGCACGTGCCCCTTCGTAGTCCACCGCTAGGCCGCCACCAAGATCGAGATACCCCATAGGAGCCCCCTCTTGCACCAACCCGGCATAAAAACGGCACGCTTCGAGCACCCCAAAGCGTACGTTGCGAATATTGGGAATCTGCGAACCTAAATGGCAATGCAACAGCTGCAGGCAATCCAACATATCGTTGTCGCGCAACATGCTGACCACTTGTAACAAGTCGGTCGTTGAAATACCAAAGATTGAACGGTCGCCACTGTCACTGCTCCAATGACCGTCCACCTCAACACTACTGCGAATACGCACACCAATCAGCGGCTTAATATTGAGCTGCTGGGAAACAGAAATTATCGTTTTAAGCTCAGACAAGCTCTCCAGAACAAAAAAACACTGCACACCCATTTGGCGAGCATACAAACCCAGCTCAATAAACTCGGCGTCTTTATAGCCGTTGCACACCACTAAACTTTGGTGATCCTTCAGGTGAGACAGGGCAATAATGAGCTCAGCTTTTGAACCGGCCTCGAAACCATGATGAAAACGCTGGCCATAGTCAGCGATCTCTTCAATCACATGGCACTGTTGATTGACTTTAATGGGAAAAACCCCACGGTAAACGTTTTTGTAATCAACGGCGTCAATAGCTCTAGCAAAGGCGGTATTGAGGGTCTCAATACGGTCATCGAGCACGTTACGAACACGCAATACCGCGGGCATTTCCAGACCGCGAGCGCGCATGCCATCAATGATATCCATCAAGGAAACAGAGACCGTTTTTTCACCAAACTTTACCGAAACCTGTACCTCACCATTGTCGGCAACGGAAAAGTAGTTACTCCCCCAGTTATTGATGCCATAAAGTTGAGCACTTTTTTCCGCGTCCCAACCAACGTGAGTGTTGGCAGGAGTGGGTGTATGGGATGAATTCACTGTATTCAACCTCGTGTCGGCAGGTTTTTCGACCCGCGTGGAAACAAAGTGGCGATTATAAGTGTTTCAAATCCGCAGACCTAGATTTATTGCAAAAAACAATGAGGTTTTTTAAGCTGCACCCCTCTTGAAAGCCATCAATATGGCAAATCTCGCCGTTTTTGTAAAAAAACCGCAACAAAATCAAAGCCATGCCACTAAAAGGTTGTCTTATATGCCGCAGCAAGCAGATTCAAAATACGCATCACTTCGTAAAAATGTTGGCGATTTAGGCCGAATTTTGGGTGATGTGATTAAACACGCCGATGGCGAAGCGTTTTTTAATATTGTTGAAGATATCCGGCTATTATCGAAGGACTCTCGCAATGGCTCACAGGAGGCTTTTTTAAAACTGCAGGCGCTCATTGGCAACCTACAAGAAGATCAGTTAGTGCCTGTCGCACGTGCCTTTAGCCAATTTTTGAACCTTGCCAATATTGCTGACCAGCACTTCTCTATCAGTCGCGAGATGGATCATGAGTTTTCGGCGCTATTAACGCTTGAAAACGCCATGCACGAAATGTTGCAAAAAGGTACTGATCCCGCCGCTCTGGCCGCTGCTATAGACGATCTTTCCATTGAATTGGTGTTGACTGCTCATCCGACTGAAATCACACGTCGCTCCCACATTCATAAGTACGCTGAAATTGACCAGTGCCTAAATGCCCTCGAACTCGTTGGTCGGACTGAACGTGAAGTAGCAGAAATTCATACACGCCTAAGAAACCTCATCACCCAGCTATGGTATAGCTTTGACTTTAGAGAAGCTCGCCCTACGCCGGTGGATGAAGCAGTGTGGGGATTTGCCGTGATCGAAAACTCCCTTTGGAAAGCGATCCCAGATTTTATCCAACGGCTCGATAAAGCCAAGCGAGAGGCCACGGGTGAAGGCGTGGCGCTTGACGCCCGACCGGTTAAGTTTACCTCTTGGATGGGCGGTGACAGAGATGGTAATCCTAATGTGACGGCCAAAGTCACACAGCGCGTCCTACTTTTGAGTCGCTGGAAAGCAGCTGATCTTTACCATCGCGAGGTCAATTCGCTGGTCGAAGAGATGTCGATGACTATTGCCAACCAACAGTTACGTGATATGACCGATGGTGCTCGAGAGCCCTATCGAGCGACTATGCGTGCGCTTCGAACTCGCTTAGCGTCGACGTTGAGTTACCTAAAAGCGCGTCTAGACGGCGAGGACGTTCACAAACCTGCCAACATCATCGAGCGTGAAGCCGATCTGTGGGACCCCGTGTTTGCCTGCTACCGTTCACTGTGCGAATGCGGCATGGAAATTATTGCTGAACAGCAATTACAGCGCTTACTGCGGCTAATCAAATGCTTTGGCGTCAATTTAGTGCAACACGATATACGCCAAGAATCAGGTCGCCATGAGGATGTCTTTATCGAACTGACACAAGCCCTCGGTGTCGGCAATTACGCCGAATGGGATGAAACACAGCGGCAAGCGTTTTTGCTGCAAGAATTGGCCAGTAAACGCCCTCTTTTTCCACGCCAATGGCAACCCTCCCCCGACGTGCAAGAGGTGCTAGATACCTGCTATGTTGCTGCCGCCCAAAATGAGCAGGCACTGGCGGGTTATATAATTTCGATGGCACGCCAACCCTCTGATATTCTCGCTGTACAGCTTCTGCTCAAAGAATGTGGCTGCGATTTCGGACTCCCCGTAGCCCCGCTATTCGAAACACTGGACGATTTACAACGCGCCCCGCAAGTCATTCAACGCTTGTTCGATGTCCCTGGCTATAAAGACCTCATTAACCACCGATTATTAATCATGATTGGCTACTCCGACTCTGCAAAGGATGCCGGCATGTTAGCGGCTTCATGGGCGCAATATTGCGCTCAAGAAGCCTTAGTCAAAGTGTGCGATGATAACCACGTTCACCTCACGCTATTCCACGGTCGTGGTGGCACCATTGGCCGTGGCGGTGCACCAGCTCATGATGCCTTATTGTCTCAGCCACCGGGTTCATTAAAAGGCGGCTTGCGCGTTACCGAACAGGGTGAAATGATCCGAGTGAAGCTGGGTGATAGCTCAATCGCAACGAAAACCTTGGCGCTTTACAGTGCCGCAATTCTTCGTGCCAACCTTTGCAGCCCACCAGAACCCGAACAGGCTTGGCGAGAAGCGATGAATCAGCTGGCTAAAGACTCGTGCGATGCGTATCGCGCCGTGGTAAGGGAACACCCCGATTTTGTACCCTATTTCCGCCAAGCTACACCCGAACTTGAACTGGCCAATTTACCACTGGGCTCGCGCCCTGCAAGACGCAAAGTGGGTGGCGGAATTGAATCTTTACGTGCCATCCCGTGGATATTTGCGTGGTCACAAAACCGTTTAGTTCTTCCCGCGTGGCTGGGTGCTGGGGCCGCACTGCAAAAACAGGTCGATGCGGGTAATGTTGATATGCTTCGCGACATGGCAGCAAAATGGCCATTCTTTGCCACACGCCTGTCTATGCTCGAAATGGTTTTCGCCAAAGCCGATCTACGCTTATCGAGTTATTACGATGCTAAATTGGTGGAAGACAAACTTAAACCCATTGGTGAATCACTGCGTCAACAAGTGCGCAGTGATATCGCGACGGTACTTACCATTGTTAATCGCGGATCATTATTGGAAGATCAGCCATGGGGTCGTGAGTCGATTGAGCTGCGCAATATCTACACTGATCCACTCAACTTATTGCAAGCTGAATTGCTGAAACGTTCACGACATTTTACTAATCGCAATATCGAGCATGCAATTATGGTAACCATTGCTGGGGTGGCGGCCGGAATGCGAAACACCGGCTAAAAAGCCCTCATTTATCGTGCAATCCTGCCCAAAAAAAGCCCGGATAAACCGGGCTTTTACGATGAAGCGATTGTGCTAGAGACGTTCAACGACCGTTGTAATACCCTGGCCCAATCCAATACACATGGTAGAAATACCAAAGGTCGCATCTTTGCGCGCCATCACATTGAGCAGAGAACCCGTGATTCGCGTGCCAGAACAGCCGAAAGGATGGCCTAACGCAATGGCTCCGCCATGCAGGTTCACCTTCTCATCGATTTTATCGAGTAAACCTAAATCTTTCAGCACGGGCAGTGCTTGAGCCGCGAAAGCTTCATTTAGCTCAACCACGTCGATATCGTCCATTGACAAGCCTAGTTGCTTAAGCGCTTTCTTCGTCGAAGGAACGGGACCATACCCCATAATTGAAGGATCAACACCCGCCAAGGTCATGGCGCGAATTTTGGCAATGGGCGTTAATCCTAGGGCCTGCGCACGCTCCGCGGACATGACTAACATCGCCGAAGCGCCGTCAGACAGTTGCGATGAACTACCTGCTGTGACCGTTCCCCCTTTGGGATTAAATACCGGCTTCAACGACGCCAACCCCTCGAGTGTGGTCTCTGGGCGAATGGTTTCGTCATGCTTAATTAACGCCAAGGCACCTTGGCTGTCGTGACCTTCGATAGGAATAATTTCGTGAGCAAAATGCCCTTTCTCACGCGCGGCATGGGCTAGCTGATGCGAACGCAGAGAAAACTCATCTTGTAGTTCGCGGCCAATCATATGCATAGCACCAAGATATTCCGCCGTCATACCCATCATACCGGCCGCTTTCGCGACATTTATGCCTAACTTAGGATTGGGGTTAACTGAATCCATCATTGGCAGGTGTCCCAAATGCTCAGAGCCGCCTACTAAATACACATCGCCAATACCCGCCATAACATTGGCAGCAGCGGTGTGAAGCGCCGACATCGATGATCCACATAGGCGGTTAACCGTCTGCGCAGGAATCGTGAAAGGCAAGCCCGCACGCAAACCGATATTGCGAGCAATATTAAACCCCTGCTCTTCACGCTGCAGAACACATCCCCAAATAATATCGTCGATCTCGGCAGGGTTGAGCGCTTCATTGCGCGCCAATAGTCCCTTGATCACACCGACAGAAATTTCATCGCTACGGACATGGCGGAAACAGCCCTCTTTCGAGCGTCCCATGGCCGAGCGAGCATAATCTACAATAACCGCATCTCTTGGTTGTAAACTCACGTCGACTCTCCTTAAATTCCGTAGTAAGACTTGTTGTTAGCGGCCATGCTGCGCATGCCGTCGGTGACTTGGAAAGCCGCGCCAAGATCAGCATATTGATCGGCCATCTCAACAAATTTAGCGACACCCATAGTATCAATCCACTGGAATACACCGCCACGGAAGGTCGGGAAACCGAGGCCATATATCAACGCGATATCTGCCTCTGCGGCTGACTCAACAATGCCCTCTTCTAAACAACGTGCAAGTTCGATCGCCATAGGCACCATCATGCGCGCCACAATTTCGCTTTCGATGAATTCACGACGTTCGCCAACGTGAGGAGCAATCAACGTGTACACCACCTCGTTGACAACCTTCTGAGGACGGCCGCGCTTATCCTTGCTGTACTCATAAAAACCAATGCCATTTTTTTGTCCGAGACGATTATTCTCAAACATCACTTCAGACACCGGCTTGTAATCGTATGTCATACGGTCAGGAAACCCTTCAGCCATGACGTTGGCGGCGTGAACACCCGTATCGATACCAACCACATCCATCAAGTAGGCAGGACCCATTGGCCAGCCCCACTTTTCCATCACCTTATCAATTTTTTGAAAGTCAGCGCCATCGCGCATCAAACCAGAAAAACCACCAAAATATGGGAACAAGACGCGGTTAACCAAGAATCCGGGGCAATCTCTCACCACCACGGGCTTCTTGCCCATCTTACTTGCGTAGGCCACCAATTTGGCCACAGTGGCATCTGAGGTTTTCTCACCACGAATCACCTCAACCAATGGCATAGCATGCACCGGGTTAAAGAAGTGCATACCTGCAAAGTTCTCGGGACGTTGAAGCGCTTGTGCTAAATGGGTAATAGAAATGGTAGAGGTATTGGAGGCCAAAATAGCGTCTGCGCTCAGGTGCTTTTCAGCTTCAGCCAATACCGCGTGCTTCACCTTGGCATTTTCTACGACGGCTTCAACACATACGTCAACGCTGTCAAAACCCTCATAGTTCAGCGTGGGTTGAATGGCTGTTAATACCGCCGCCATCTCTTCGGGTTTCATGCGACCCTTGGCAACACGTTTACTCAGCAATTTTGAGGCCTCAGACATACCGAGATCCAAGCCCGCTTGCGCAATGTCTTTCATACGAATGGGCGTGCCTTTCAATGCTGATTGATAGGCAATCCCCCCACCCATAATACCAGCACCTAGCACCGCCGCACGATTGAGCTCACCGGTGGAGGCCTTGCTCCATTTTTTAGATTTCTTACCTAGCAACTGGTCAGACAGGAATAATCCCACTAGGGCACGCGCCTGAGGCGTGGTCACTAACTTGGCAAAGGCTTTAGCCTCGAGAGCTATGGCTTCCTCATAGTTCTTGGTGACCGCTTTCTCGATGGTGTTCACGGCTTCAACAGGCGCTACCATGTTGGGGCCTGCTTGTTGTGCAACTAGCGCTTTCGCTGTCATGAAGGCCATGGTGGCTTCCACTGTGTTGATAGGCAGAGGGGCATGCTTTGCGACGCGACGCGCGCAATAGTCAAGATCACCACTGATAGCGTTCTGCAAGGTAGCTAGGGCAATATCGCGCAGCTGTTCTGGCGAAGCCACCGCATCAACGGCGCCGACCCTTAGTGCTTCTTGAGGACGTTGTTCGCCGGCGGCCGCAATCCACATCAATGACTCGTCAATACCAATCACACGAGGCAAACGCACGGTTCCCCCCCAACCAGGGAGCAAGCCTAGCTTAATTTCTGGTAGACCTACTTTAGCGACACTGCTCATCACTCGATAATCACATGCGAGACATAATTCAAATCCACCACCCAAGGCGTAACCATTAATCACGGCACAGGTGGGGAACGGAAGATCCTCAAGGCGGCGAAAATTGACAGAGTTGGTTGATAGCGCCTTGCTTACAGCATCACCCGCTTGGGTAAACATCGGAATGAATTCGGTGATATCAGCGCCAACAATGAACACGGGTTTGGCGCTTGTCACTAACAAACCTTTGATGTCGGGAGTGTCCACCAGGACATCGATCGCTTTACTAAGCGAAATGACGGTAGCACTGTCAAATTTATTGACAGATTCATTCGCCAGATCGAAGCACAGCTCGGCAATGCCACCGTCGTGCATTTGCAACGACAAAGACTGATCGCTATATAACATGTTGACTGTTCCTTGGATTTATAGAATGTTTGATTGTAGTTTTAAGCAAGGGTATTTGAGTGTGTCAATCGACGCCACAGCAGAGTCAAAACAAGAACGATTAGAGAAATGAAAAAAAACGAATAGAGGGTCAGGAATATCCCCCAGTCCCTTGGGGGTTTTGCGTTACGCGCTATCCTAGCGCTCGTCCTTACAGGGCATCATGCCCTTATCGCCATTGCAGTATGGTCACAACATCCACTTTTTTAAATAATTCTTTAGCATTAATGCGACGGGATTAACCCATTAATACTCGTCAAAGAGCTTAGTTATTGCGCTCAGATTGTTCGATAAACGTGAAGAGCGCATCGAGACATTTAGCCACCTCAACCATATGTTGATTTTTCACGTGTTCAGATAATTTTTGCGTTAAAGGAATGAGCTCAGGCATATTGCTCACACCCGCAAGCCCTTTTATTTTGTGTGCATTTTCCCGAATACCCAGCCAATCACTGGCAGCAAGGGCCGCGGCAACCTCATTCGACAACTGGTATAACTCCCTCGATACCTCATCATGATCAACCAATCCATCCAGCAGACCTCGGCGTCCAACCGCACTAGGCACATCCGTCGATTGATAACGCGCCAATGTTGTGATGAAGTCTACTTCGACAATAGGTTTTGAGATGACCCCGGTAATCCCCAGCGACTCCAAGCGTCGATGTTCTTTGGCAGCATTATCCGCGGTAACGATAAAGAAAGGAGGTAGCGCTGATCCCATTGTTTGTTTGAGATTTTTGAAAAAATCTTCACCGTTAATGTCAGGCATATGCAAATCAGACAGAATAACGTCCCATTTTTTATTCGACGCCGCTGTCATGGCCTCGTCGGCACTCGCAAAAGCGGTCACAGCAGCACCATAATTCTGGAGCAACAACGTGATAAAACGACGGATGATGTCCTGATCTTCGACCAATAAGATATGAAGTCCGTGCAATACATCATGTGACATGGTTTCTAGTGCCGGCACCGTCTCCACGTTGCTGAATATCGCCTTTAACGACGAGGCCATGAGGGGCTTTTGAATGAGTTTAACGTTTGCATCGTGATTGAATATCTGCTCTATCGCCGTATCATTGATCTGCCCTACTGGGTAGGCGACAGCGATCAATCCCTCGTGCCGTTGACGTATGGCATCGATCTGCGCCAACATGTTGGCTACGTTAATTTGCCGACCAGAGAAACCAAGCAAAACCACGTCAAAGACTTGCTCATCAAGTAAACTGAGCATCTTTTCCTTACTTGCCGGCAGCGACACATCGGCCACCTTCTGCAACAGCAAACGGCGCCATGAACCTCGAGTAAGAGGTGAGTCGTCGAAGCCAAGAATCGATGATGGAATAATAGCCGTTCGGTCGATGTTGGCGAGTGACTCGTCATCCAACGCAATATAGAGAAATGCTTCAGTGCCTTTATTAAGCTCGCTCGTTAACTCAATACGACCATGCATCAGTTGGGCAAGCTGCTTTGAAATTGCTAAACCTAAGCCGGAACCACCAAAGCGTCGCGAAATGGTTTCGTCAGCTTGGGTGAAAGGTTGAAATAATTTCTGAATAGTGTCGGGCGAAATCCCCATACCAGTGTCTCTAACGGAGAAACACAGCTCTTTTGCTTCAGGGATCAAACGCACATTAATAGCGATTTCTCCCTGCTCGGTAAACTTAATTGAATTGCTAATAAAGTTGCTGAGCACTTGTCTTAATCGCTGGTCATCGACATAGAGCTTCTTAGGTACTTCACGATCGATGTTAACCAATAATTCGATGCCTTTATCACTGGCTCTAAAAGCATGTTGACTAATGAGGGCCTCAATAAATTCCTCTAAATCGTGAAACTGCTGATCGATCACTAACTTGCCTTCACTGACTTTAGATAACGTCAAAATATCATCGATAATATATAACAGTGATTTAGTGGCCTCGGTAATGTTCTTAACATACTCGTTCTCAAGCGCCGTGTGTGACATGTCATTGAGCAGCCCGGCATAGCCAATCACAGTGGTTAATGGCGTTCTTAACTCGTGACTAATCCGCGCCAAAAACATATCTTTGGATTTTGCTGCCATTTCTAATTTTTGTTGGGTACCAAGGAGCAATACGTTGCGATGCTGTAAATCCTCGTTCACCTTGCGAAGCTCTTCTGTGGCCTTGTCAACCTGACTACGCAGCAGCTCCTGGCTTCGCACAGAGTCCTGCAGCATATTTTCAATAGCGTCACTCAACACCTGAAGCTCTTCAACAGGCATACTTCCTAGATGAGGTCGAGGTAGGTTGACATCAGCCTGCTGAACACGCCTTGCCAGGGCATGAATAGGACGGGCCAAACTAAATGAAAATTGTGCCGCCAGGACGCCACCGAATAGCATCAACAGTAATCCCGCCAGCAATGATGCCGTCAGAACTTGTTGTTTGTAGGCGTTTAATGGTGCGGTATCTAAGGCGAGTGCCACCCACCCAATACGGCTTGAAAGATTCTCTTGGCCAGCGCCAAAATCATCGATAACGGGCAGTTCCGCAACAATTTCCTCACAAAAAAACCATAGATTATCGCGATAGAAAACATCGCTCGCATTGCATTGAAACAAATCACTAATGCTAAGCGGACTTACCGCCCCCTTGTCTAAAAGGATGTCTCGGCGGCTATCAAAATAAGCAATATATTTTACGCTCGGTAGCTGCATCACCTGCGAGGCTAGTTGCTCTAACGCCTCAGCATTTCCCGAGAAAACTGCCAACTCAGCATTAGATGCCATGTACTTCACGCTGTCTGACCCACTGGTGAGCAAATTCTGCTCTCCATCACTACTGCGTTGCTGATACATATAAACGGTAAAAAATAACGACACCAGCATCACTGGCAGAGTAGCGATAATGACCATCACCCAACGAATACGGCGCAACGCATGCAAATTCATGGTCCGCTTCCTTGCAGCGCGTTCAGGTAGTCTTCTTCACTTTGGAGCTCGATGCCTAAATTACTCGCGACGGCGTAATTTAAACGAATACTGAACTCAAGCCGTGACGCTTCATCAAACAAACGATTAACCAAATTATTCGCTAAATTTTCACGGGTTTGAAACAACGATGCCATGGCTCCTGCGTTGGCATAGTTAAATGAATACGCCAATAAGGGCATGCGGTATCGTAGGCTCAGTTGTAAAACCCATGGTGCGACGGCTCTATTAAAAGCAGACTCGTCAGGCAAGGCCATAAAAACCTGACTTTTACGCATGGCAGGGTCTAGCGCATTGACCGGGTTGGACTGCAGCGTTAACAAAGAAAACTCGGATTTCATACCTGCCGAACGCGCTAACGCAGAATAAAAACGTTCACGGTGATGCGAGTTGGGTCCTAACAACACACCGACTGTCTCAGCATCAGGCACCAGCAACTTTGCCAACTCAAAGAAGGTTTTCGCGGGCACTTCTAACGGCAGATAATCAATATTGTTCATGCCGATGTCACCTGGCTGAAAATAGTGATTAATCAAGCCACAAAGGATGGGCGCCTCTAATCCCGTCGTCACGACATCATCACAGGCGCTATTGCCAATCGCAAGAATTTTAACATCGCTGACAAGGGCCGACGCTAAGGCCGACAATTCATTAAATCGTTGTGTCGACACCTCTCGCTGAGCTAACAATAATTCCACGTCCTGCGCAGTTCTGGTAGCTAAACTATCCCCTTCATCCGCATAAATAAGGATACTCGATTGGCCATGGGCAAGCGGGAGGAAAAACAGGCACAGTAAACCCGCCAGCGCGTTACACGCCCGCAAGAGAATACCTTTTTTGATTTGCCTATCCCTCTGCATTTTGCCTCATACCTAAAAAGCTAGTTCTGCACGCAAATACACACGACGATCAAACACATTGAATGACTGGTAATCAAAGATTTCACTGTCAAGAAGGTTGTGCACCAGCAAAGCGGTACTGAGAGAATGCCTGCCTAAACGCCACTGCTTTCGAAGCGAAGCATCAACGCGTGAAGATGAGGGCAAAATGCCACCAATGCGGTACTCGACATCATCGCGATAGCGATAGTTAAGTGATAGTTTAGTATCATTACCCAGCTCTCTAGCGACCAACACTGAGCCCATTAAGCCCGGGGCTGCATTGTACATATCGGTCACTACCGCAGTAATTTCCTCACCATTGACATAATTGGTATCACGTAGCGCTTCACCACGAATGTCGCGATAGGTCATTTGACTCCAAACGTGCCACACGCCTTGTGTGTAGGTGAGTGCCAATTCAGCCCCATCGACATCAACGTAGGTGGTATTCGAGCGGTATCCAATGCGCTTATCAAAATCAAGCGGTGTCCCACGTACCGTGTAGACTTCAATTAAATCGCGACCTTTTTCATTATATACTTTGGCATCTAATGTCATGTCGCCATTCAAAAAGACGGAATAAAGACCGAGCTCCGTGACACGATTTGTCTCTTTACCCAAGTTGGGGTCAGATAAACGATCAAGGTTAAAAATATAACCCTCATAGCTCAGTGTGCGATATTCATTAGCCGCCATCAGAGACGGACCGCGTTCCACGTTATTCCTTGCCACACGCAAGGTGGTTGTCTCACCTAAGCGATAGTTGAGAGAGGCACGCAAACTCACCGCGCTTTCATCTTGGGTTGTTTCTTCCCATGCCGCACCCAAGTTGGTGGTGACATCAGCAAACTTTATTTCTGAGTTAGCAAACGCACGACGGGTGGTCTCTTTAATCTCGTCATCAGAGGTAAAAAATAGACGACTTCTTGCCGCATCGCGGCGGTGCCCAACGCCCCAACCAAAACGCGAGTATGGCGAAAATTGCATGTTATGCCGAAATTCAACGTCTAATCGATGCGATGACTCGTCTCGGGTATCCAATTCAATATCAAAGTCCGCGTAAGGAAAATCGGGATAGAATACTTGTGGAGGTAATCCAACAACCTGGCTAAAGGGACCAATAAAATCATAATATTCCACGGTATTACTGGTACGGTAAGCTCTCAGTTGATATTGACTGTCGCCCAACTGGCGTCGCCACGTAGCGGATAAATAAGAAGACTCCATGGTGTAAGGTTCGGTTTCATCAGCCGTATCTTCTTTACCTCCTCCCGTCATCCCAAGATCTGTATGTGCATATCCGGCAAGGACTTCAACCGTATCTAGAAGAGAAGGTGTAAAACTGCTTCTGAATCTCACCGACTGACTATCGAGTTGATCATTGACAGGTTCACCTTGAAAAGCTGCAAAGCCATCGTGTTGACGTTTTTTTAAACTCAGCTGAAAGGCTGAGCCCTCGCGGTAAGAGCCCAGTTGAAGGGTTACATCGCGTTCTCCACGGCTCCCCACCATTGCGCGTGCTAAATTATTGGTTTGTTCATGTGGTGATGTCGTGACGATATTAATCGAACCTGTAAAAGAGTTAGCGCCATCTACGGACGCGTTAGCGCCTCGAACAACTTCGATGAACTCGATATCTTCGACATCAATGCCCAAACTATTCCAGTTAGTCGTATTGAGAAACACTTCGTATATCGATAAACCATCTAACTTAATTTCTAGATTGTTTGCATAGCCATTGGGGTACGTACCATAACTTACACCGCCAAAGGAACCACTTTGACGGTAACTGTCAAAACCCGGAACAAGATGAAAAATATCATGTAAATCGATGACACCTGAGGCGGCTATCATCTCACGGGTGATAATCGTCACAGCAGCGGGTGCTTCGCTGATTTTTTGCGGGAAATTTGACACGCTAGTCACCATGGGGATGTCTTCGTAAAAGTCATCATTAGCAAGCACGTAATTGGCGTGACCACAATTGGCGGCCACTACCGCCAGAAAGAGAATTTTTTTAGTCATAAAGCCCCTTAAAGTAAATTAGCTTTTTGCGCCAAGACGCTGATTTTTGTGCGATTTTCCACCCCAAGGGTTTTAATAATGGCACTGACATGCACCTTCACGGTGTTCTCTGACAAGCCCAGATCGTAGGCGATCTCTTTATTAGACTTACCTTGGAGTATGCCACGCACCACTTCCAACTGACGATCGGATAACGAGGCTAATAAGGCGTCGACATCTTCCCCTTCCGCCGCTGTTCTATGCCGCTGCTGGCTGCGATAGTTCTGTGGCAGAGCAACGCCGCCGGTGAGGACCTTTTCGATAGCAGCCACGAGCTCACCTTGCGAAGAGGATTTAGAAACAAATCCATGCGCTCCTGCATCGAGACATTTGGTCACATAGGTATCGCTATCCGATCCGGATAAAACAATGGTAGGCAACGCCGGCCAACGCTGACACACTTCGCGAATGAACTGAAAAGTAGGTTCTCCAGGGATAAACAAATCGGCAATCAGCACATCGTAATGATTCGCTTCCAATAGAGAGATGGCATGCTTCCCAGAGTCTGTTCCATCGACAATAGAATGCTCGAAGGCACCTTCGACCAGTTCGGATAGGCCAGCCAAAATTAAATGATGATCATCAACGATCAGGACCCGCATCGACAATTTGAAGCACTCACTTTGTAAAAATTATGTATTCAAATGATAGTTTATCGATGGGGTTGGGTAAACTAATACTATAGGACTAGGGGCTAGTGAACAGCCCCTGCCCTAAACGCGAGCACATCCCCGTCGCGTGACACCTCAATCACACTTCCAGGCAGATACTTACCGGCAATAATCTCTTCTGCCAATGGATTTTCAATTAACTGCTGGATAGCTCGACGCAATGGACGGGCACCATAAACCGGGTCGTAGCCCTCTTCAACCAGATAATCGAGCGCTTCATCAGCTAGCTCTAGACGAAGCTCACGGTCTGCCAATCGACGCTGCAAGATATCCAATTGCAGACTGGCAATGCCTTTGATTTGTGCTTTTTCCAAAGGATGAAAGACAACGCTCTCGTCGATGCGGTTAATGAATTCTGGTCGAAAATGTTTCGCGACCACATTCATCACAGCATCACGCATCTGCTCGTAATGGCTTTCACCGGCTAACTGCTGGATCACGTCTGATCCAAGGTTAGACGTCATGACAATCACGGTGTTTCTAAAATCCACCGTTCTGCCTTGGCCGTCGGTTAAACGCCCGTCATCTAGCACCTGCAATAAAATATTAAAGACGTCTGGATGGGCTTTCTCAACCTCATCGAGTAACAGTACCGAATAAGGGCGACGTCTTACCGCCTCTGTTAAATAGCCCCCCTCGTCGTAACCCACATAGCCAGGAGGCGCCCCAATCAATCGCGATACAGAGTGTTTCTCCATGAACTCCGACATATCGATACGCACCATAGCCTCTACACTATCAAACAGAAACTCAGCCAAGGTCTTACACAATTCAGTTTTACCGACACCGGTAGGCCCTAAGAACAAAAACGAGCCATTGGGTCTATTTGGATCGGAAAGCCCAGCACGAGAACGTCGAACGGCATTAGCGACCGCTGTTAACGCTTCTTCCTGACCCACCACGCGCTTACGCAATTGTGATTCCATATTGATCAGCTTTTCGCGTTCACCTTCCAGCATCTTCGAAACAGGAATGCCCGTCCACTTTGATACCACTTCAGCGATTTCTTCATCACTGACGCGGTTGCGAAGCAGTTGCATATCCTTCATCTCCAGATCACCGGCCATTTGGAGGGTCTTCTCTAATTCGGGTATCAAGCCGTATTGCAACTCTGACATTTTTTCAAGATTACCGGCGCGGCGCGCGTTATCCAGCTCGATACGCGCTTGCTCGAGTTTGCTTTTAATCTCCTGTGCACCCATCAATGCCGATTTTTCAGCACGCCAGATTTCGTCAAGCCCAGCAAATTGACGCTCTACCTCCGTGATGTCTTCATCTAATTTTTGCAACCGCTTGCGAGACGATTCATCCTCGTCTTTTTTCATGGCCTCCCGCTGAATTTTTAACTGAATCAGGCGGCGTTCCAGCTTATCCATTTCCTCGGGTTTTGAATCAATTTCCATACGGATTCGACTGGCGGCCTCATCGATCAGA
This sequence comes from Pseudomonadales bacterium, assembly GCA_035458985.1. Lineage (GTDB taxonomy): Bacteria > Pseudomonadota > Gammaproteobacteria > Pseudomonadales > JAHEIH01 > JAHEIH01. The sequence continues at coordinate 12,937 of DATHYR010000224.1, read as the reverse complement.
TCGATGGCCTTATCCGGTAATTGACGATCGGTAATGTAACGCTGAGACAGCTTGGTGGCGGCGATAATGGCCGAATCGGTGATGTCGACCCCATGATGTACCTCATAACGCTCTTTTAAACCACGCAAAATTGCTATGGTGTCTTCTTCACTCGGTTCGCCGACCAACACTTTCTGGAAGCGGCGTTCCATGGCCGCATCCTTCTCCACGTATTTACGGTACTCATCCAGCGTTGTGGCTCCTACGCAGTGAAGCTCGCCCCTAGCCAGCGCCGGCTTGAGCATATTGCCCGCATCCATAGAGCCTTCGGCTTTGCCGGCCCCCATCATGGTGTGAAGCTCGTCGATAAAAAGAATGACGCGGCCCTCTTCTTTGGCCAATTCATTCAATACTGCTTTAAGACGCTCTTCAAATTCCCCCCTAAACTTAGCACCAGCCAGTAAGGCCCCCAGATCCAGAGACAATAAGCGCTTATTTTTGAGGCCTTCTGGCACTTCACCATTGACGATTCGTTGCGCCAATCCCTCAACAATGGCGGTTTTACCCACCCCGGGCTCACCGATTAAGACGGGATTGTTTTTAGTGCGACGCTGCAACACTTGAATGGTTCGTCGAATCTCATCGTCACGCCCAATCACAGGGTCTAAGGCCCCTTTTTCAGCGCGCTCGGTGAGGTCGATGGTATATTTTCCCAACGCTTGTCGGGCACCTTCTGCTTCTGGATCATCGACTGACTTGCCATCACGCATTGATTTCACTACGTTCGACAAACTTTCTTCATCCAAGCCCACCTCGTGAAGTGTGCGGGCAATATTGCCTTGCTGCGCCAGCATGGCCATTAATACAGCTTCGGTAGAAATAAATTTGTCGCCGCTCTGCTGCGCGTGTTTATCAGCGAGATTAAGCGTGCGAACCAAATCGTTGGACGTATGGACATCGCCACTGGGGTTGGCTACTTTGGCCAACGTCTTGAGTTTGTCCTTCAGGGCAAGGCGCAATTTGCGTACGTTTGCACCCGACTGAGTCAAAATGGGAATCGCACTTCCCCCTTGCTGATCCACCATGGCCAACAACAAGTGCTCGGGTTCAATGAAATTGTGATCGTGGCCTACAGCTAATGACTGAGCATCAGACAAGGCCACCTGTAATTGATTGGTTAAGCGATCTAAACGCATAGTATTTCCTGCGAAAACGTTATTCAGTTGCAACTGATATTAGGTCAGTTAACGAGACTTCAAGTTTTCCACAGAAAAAAAGGGGCTATTTGAACAGCGATATTAAGGTGCTGTGATGTAGATCAAACTGGCAAAGCGTCCGCTGCCGGGGTCCCGGCGGTGAGAATAAAATTTCGGGGCATGAAAATGCGTACACAACCCACCGCCTTGAATATCTTCAACGCCGCAAGCCTTTAAGCGAACTCTGGCAATAGCAAACAGGTTGCCAAAGTATTTGCCGGGTTGGTCATCACTTGGAATAAAAGCTGCGTCGATTGCGCCGTGAAGCGGGTTGGGCGCCACATCTAAAAACGCCTCGCGAACGTCGGCACCGACCTCAAAGTACAATTGACTAATAGCAGGACCAAGAAAAGCTTTGATACGGTGGGATGAAGTATTAAAAGCTGCGACGGCATTTTCCAGGACGCCCGCCTGAAGCCCCCGCCATCCGGCATGCGCGGCGGCCACTTGACTTCCCGACTCATCAACAAACAAGACCGGCAGACAATCCGCGGTCATCACCACACAAACCTCACCGGGAATTGATGAGATAGACGCATCTGCCTGAGGCGGCACATCATTGTACGAGTACTCCGCAAGGTCAATGACATGTTGACCGTGCACTTGATCAAGCCAAGCAATACGGCGGGCACCAGGCATATTATCGAGCAGACGCTGCCTATTTTGAGCCACACGCTGCGGATCATCACCGACATGCATGGCGATGTTAAACCCCGACATCGGATCTGCGCCAACCTCCCCACGGGTGGTGACGAATGCCTGCACACCCGTCGGAAGCGACCATTTTGGTGTGTACCAGGGAGCCTTAATCATCAAATTGATGCAACATATCTAGCAGTTCTAAGAAGTCATCAGGTGTAGGGACGCTCCATGACATTTCTTGGCCACTGCGGGGATGGGTTAGTTTTAAACGGCGGGCATGCAAGGCTTGACGAGGAAATTGCTGTAAAAAATCCACGAGTACCTGCTCGGCTTGGCGCGGCACCCGGGGTCTACCGGCATAGGTTGCATCGCCTACCAAGGGGTATTTAATGTGCGCCATGTGCACCCGGATCTGGTGTGTACGCCCAGTTTCTAAACTGACATAGACATGCGTGTGATGTTTGAAACGATGAGCAACCCGATAATGCGTTATGGCACGTTTACCGCCAAACTCAAGCACGGCCATTTTCTTGCGATCTTTAGGGTGGCGTCCCATCGGTTTGTCGACCGTGCCGCCACCCGTCATCACACCTACCGTGACAGCTTCATAGTCGCGTGACACGGCACGCGACTGAAGTTGTTCCACAAGACTCGCATGTGCGGGCAACGTCTTAGCAACAACCATCACTCCGGTGGTATCTTTATCGAGGCGATGCACGATGCCACATCGAGGCAATTGGGCCAAGGAAGGCTCGTGGTGCAGCAGTGCATTTAACAACGTACCATCGGGATTTCCTGCCGCTGGATGCACCACCATATTGGTGGGCTTGTTTAATACGATGAGGTCATCATCTTCAAAAATGATGTCCAGTGGAATGTTCTGTGGTTCCAAGCTGACATCATCGGCCAGGGTAGCCTGCAGGGATAAGGTCACACCACTAAACAACTTGTCTTTGCTTTTGCACAATTTACCATCAACCGTGAGCTCGCCAGATTTGATCCAGCCTTGCAAACGCGAACGTGAATAATCCGGGAACAATTGTGCAGCAATTTGGTCAAATCGCTGTTCATCCATCTCGGGTGGCACTACGGCCTGGATGTCTATCTCTTGGCTCATGCTAATTCCTTGCCATACGGTTAAGCCCGTCGTTGAAAACTTTGGCAAGTTTACCATGGTTAGCGTTTTGGTTTTCATCGCTATGTGGTTAAATACAGGTTTTATTTTTGGGCATCATCACAGACAGCCCTGTTAAGGAATTTACTTTGGATATTAAACGTTTCATAAGTGCACTTGCCCTCGCCTCAACCCTTGCCCTCACCGCGTGTTCCACGGTCGATGAAGAAGACGCTATCCGAGGAACTGAGCGTGGCATTTACGAACAAGCACAGTCTCACATGCGTGGGGAAAACTTCCCTATGGCCGTGCAAAAACTGCAGTTGTTAGAGTCGCGCTTTCCCTTTGGCAAATATGCTGAACAGGCACAGCTTGAGCTCATTTATGCTCACTACCGCAGTAGCGATTTTGCTGAAGCCATGGCCGCTGCCGACCGCTTTATTCGTTTACACCCACGCCATGAAAACGTTGATTATGCCTACTACATCAAGGGCTTAGCGGCCTTTACTGATGGCGCCTCTATTTTTGATCGTTTCATACCCGGTGATGTTGCCAACCGCGACCCCGGCCCTGCTCTGCAATCATTTGGCGCATTTTCAGAGCTGCTATCACGCTACCCCAACAGTAACTTTGCCGGCGATGCTCGCGCACGCATGGTGTATTTGCGCAATTTGTTGGCACGACACGAAATTCATGTTGCCAACTACTATTTTAAGCGCCGCGCCTTCATATCAGCCTTACGCCGCGGTCAGTACGTGGTTGAAAACTTCCCCAAAACACCCGCCGTTGCCGACGGACTCGCCGTCATGATTCAAGCGTATAAGTCATTAGGATTGGACGATCAGGCACAATCATCGCTAGACATTTTAGCGTTGAACTTCCCAGATTACCCCGCCATAGGTTCTGATGGGCAGTTTATTAGTGAGTTTGATGTTGACGGCAATCGTTCGTTTTTGAATCAGTTGTCATTTGGTTTTATCGATCCGCCCAATCCTCCAAAATTTGACACCAGTGAACGTTACGGTGGTTAAGGAGACCCGAGGATAATGACTCGCAAAGACATCATCGCTGAAATGCGTGTTTTACCCCATATCGATCCAGCTGTGGAATTTGAACGTCGTCGCGACTTTATTGCCAAGCGCCTGTTGGCCGCTGGTGGCAAAACGTTGGTGCTGGGTATCAGCGGCGGCATTGATTCTTGTTTGTGTGGCAAACTCGCTCAAGCGGCTGTAGACAAACTGAACGGTAACGATGACAAGGGCTTTCAATTCATAGCGGTACGATTGCCATACGGCGTACAACACGACGAACACGAGGCACAAATGGCAGTGGCGTTTATTCAACCCTCTGTCTCCATGGCCGTAAACGTTAAGCTCGGTGCCGATGGCATACACGAAGAAGTTTTAGGCGCCATGCAATCGGCCAGCCTCCTCAATCACTCTGCTGCGTCTATTGATTTTGTTAAAGGCAATGTTAAAGCGCGTACCCGGATGGCTATTCAATACGAAATAGCAGGACTTACCGGCGGATTGGTACTGGGCACCGATCACTCAGCTGAGAACATTACCGGCTTTTATACCAAGTGGGGCGATGGCGCTTGCGACCTTGCCCCGCTGTTTGGTCTCAGTAAACGTCAAGTGCGGCAGCTGGCAGCTTTCTTAGGGGCTCCCCCGCAATTGGTCAATAAAACACCCACCGCAGATCTTGAATGTGATGCCCCGCAAAAAGCTGACGAGCATGTCTTGGGATTAACCTATGATGAGATTGACGATTTTCTCGAGGGCAAAACTGTAACGCCAGAAGTGGAAAAACGTCTGATTGATATTTTCACTCGGACACAGCACAAGCGTCAGCCCATACCCACTATCTACGATGAGGCTTAAATCATGGGTCTTATTCGCGTATTAGTTTTTGGCTTAGCTATTTGGTTGGTCTACAAATTTTACCAGGCCTACAAAACCCGTGTGTCTGCCTTTGATAGGCAAGAAAAGCAAAGTGGCACTATGATTAAGTGCAGCGAATGCGGCACATATATCCCCAAAGACAAAGCCATCAGCTCGGGGGCACAATGGTTCTGTTGCAGCGCTCACCAACAGGACTTCGAGCAGAAAACCAATAGTGATCAACAAGACTAGCGCAACGACGACGACCCTTCTCAACATTTATGGTGTTTATCGTCTCCTCGTTGCTATTAGTTTGGCCGTCATTTTTTGGCTAGAAGGCAAAGAGGGTATCTTGGGGCAGCGCTTCCCCGATCTTTTTACACAATCCTCCATCGGCTATGTCGTCCTTGCGATCATAGGCATACGCTACTGGCAGCGCGTGCCCGACGAGTGGCGGCGTCAAGCCTTGTTTGGGGGCTTTCTATTTGACACCATGTTTTTGGTCATTGCGCTCCATACCAGCGCCATCAGCGGGGTTACCGCACTCAGCTTATTGTGTGTAATAACCGTCGCGTCTGCCACCATGGTACTGGGCAACCCTTTGGCGCTAGTGGTGGCATCATTATTTGTCATAGGTTTATTAACTGATGGCTTAGTCTCTCAGGGCTACCCCACTGAAGAGAAGATTGATCTCTACAGCAGTGGATTATTTAGCGCCTTTTTGATGCTAACGGCCGTCGTTGTTAACCGCTTCGCAAGCCACTTACATCTAGCGGAGCAACAAGCTGCCAAAAGTAGTCGAGAAAAGGCCGCCGCTGAAAAACTTAATCAACTGATTCTTCAGCAATTAAATACAGGGGTCATACTGTTAGAAGGGGATGAAATTCGGGCCTTAAACAAAGGGGCTGAACGCACGCTAAATATTGAACACACCCAAGGCCATCCAACACGTTTACCACCCTCCTTTCAATCACAGTACGAGCGTTGGAAAAGCAACCCCGAGGTCCCCTTACCTACGATTACAACTGTCCACGACCACCAGGAGTGGCATCTTCAGTTCAAAAGTGTTGCTAGTGATGATGCACAGTACATCATGCTCTTTTTAGAAAACGCTCAAAAGGCCAGTCAGCAAGCACAGCAGCTGAAACTGGCATCTCTAGGTCGACTCACAGCCAGTATCGCGCATGAAATACGCAACCCCTTAGCGGCCATTAAACATGCAGCCGAACTGCTCGAAGAAACCACAGAGGGTAAAGAGGATAAAAGACTGCTAGAGATCATAGACCAACAGACACGGCGCATGAATCGCATCATCGAAAATATTCAGAACCTGTCACGACGCCAAGTTGCCCCGGGGCAGATGATTGACATTGGCCCTTGGCTTATTGCCTATGTTCAAGAATTCAATCTTAGGCACCACAACGCGCTCAAATTACAAAACGACAGCCACGACACCACGGTGATGTTTGATCCCGTACAATTACAACAGGTGCTCGATAATCTTTGTAGTAACGCCTTGCGTTACAGCGTGATACAACCAGATGGGCATCACGTGTTGCTCCACCTACAGTACGTTACCAGGCTGAAACGTGTCGCACTCGCCGTGATAGATTATGGTGCTCCCGTCGCCGATGACAAAGTCGCCCATCTGTTTGAACCTTTCTTCACTACCGAGCACAAAGGCACCGGTCTTGGTTTGTATATTTGCCGTGAACTCTGCCTTTCAAATCAAGCATCACTCGATTATCGCCACGGTGGGCGCCGACGTAAAAGCTTTAGTATTTTGTTTGCCCAACGCTAACTAAATTTTACGCGCTCGCACGCCCTTCCCCTTGATGGGTCGAGATTTGAGAATCTCGACACCCAAATCCGCCATTGTTTTTGGTAAGGCGACGTAACTTGCCATGTCTTGAATACTGATTTGACCGATATCAGCACCTGTGATTTCCTTAGTGGCGGTTAAAGCTCCTACGATATCGCCCGGGCGCATTTTATGCTTTCGGCCTCGATCCAGTTCAAGCGTTCGCATTGCTGGCTTCAACGAAGCCAATGCTGACATATCCTGCCTTGGTGCAGGTTCAGCGTGCAAAGCAAGACCAAACTGTTGATTGATTCGGTCGAGCTTATGCTGCTCTTTTGGTCCAATAATAGATATTACCAGCCCCTTTCGACCCGCCCTGCCTGTTCGGCCGCTGCGATGAGTGAACACATCGATATCTCTGGGCAGGCCATCGTTGATGACGACATCTACCTGAGGAATGTCGAGTCCACGGGCAGCGACATCGGTAGCAATTAGGAAACGTAATGAACCATTCGTAAATCTAATCAATATTTGGTCACGCTGACGTTGCTCTAGATCGCCGTGCAAGACGCCGACATTAACGCCATGTGCCTTCAGGTCAGCACTTAAGTCGTTACATTGCTCTCGGGTATTACAAAAAATGATCCCTGCCTCAGGCTGGTAAAAACTTAATACCCCAAGAAGTGCGTCTAACTGCCCTTGCCCAGCGGATTCATACACACGCTGTTCAATATCCTCGTGCGCCTCTTCCTTCTTATTGACTGCCACATGCTTTGGATCACGTAACACCTCAGACGAGATCGCTTTGATATCCGCTGGATAGGTGGCAGAAAACAACATCGACTGCCGCTGCTTTGGCGTGAGCGCAACGATAGCTAAAATATCGTCTTTAAAACCCATGTCGAGCATACGGTCCGCCTCATCGAGCACTAACGTAGAGACCTTGCTAAGATCAAGTGTTTTCTTACGCAAGTGATCAGACACGCGCCCTGGTGTCCCTACAATGACGTGCGCACCATGCGCCAACGAACCAATCTGAGGACCGATCGGTTGTCCACCACACAAGGTCAGCACCTTGATATTACCTGGATACTTGGCTAGACGACGAATTTCCTCGGCTACTTGACTCGCCAGTTCGCGCGTAGGGCAAAGCACTAATGCCTGCACAGCGAAGGATCGCGGTTGCAAATTTTTAATCAGCGGTAGACTGAAGGCAATGGTCTTACCACTGCCGGTAGGTGCTTGAGCAAGAATATCCTGCCCCTGCAAGCTCTCTGGCAAGCTTTGCTGCTGAATCGGGGTCATGTCAACAAGACCCAATGAGGTTAATACTGACACATGATCCGGTGACAGCGGCAAAGAAGAAAAAAGTAATGACATATCAAGCGCCTTAAAATGAGATCCGCAGTATACCAGTAATGCGCCCCATAAACGCATGCAATAAAGCAGTGGGAAGCTAAGCAAATATGACGCTATAATCGATGCATGCCACAACATGTATTGATCATCGACGACGAACCCGACCTGCTGGAATTGCTGGGCATGACCCTGTCCCGCATGGGACTCAATGTTGACAAAGCCAACTGTGTCCGCGCCGCCATCGCTAAACTTTCCAATACCCGCTATGACCTGTGCCTGACCGATATGCGCCTACCCGATGGCGACGGTATAGACGTCATTAAATACGGACAACAACATTGCCCAGGCCTGCCCATTGCCATGATCACCGCCCATGGTGATGTAGAAACCGCCATAGATGCCCTAAAACTGGGGGCGTTTGACTTTTTGAACAAACCTGTTGAAATGCCGCGCCTCAAAAAACTGGTAGAAACGGCGCTCAAAACGGCTGTTATTCCCGCTCAAGACACTAGCCAGCAGCTGCTTGGTGAAGCGGCCAATATCAAAACCTTACGGGAAACGATCGCCAAAGTCGCGCGCAACCAAGCACCGGTGTTTATTCAAGGCGAATCCGGTAGCGGCAAGGAACTAGTGGCGCGCTTAGTACACCAGATGGGCGCTCGTAAAGATGGGCCCTTCATACCCATCAATTGCGGTGCTATTCCCAGTGAACTGATGGAGAGCGAGTTTTTTGGTCACAAAAAAGGCAGCTTTACTGGCGCAACCAGTGACAAAATAGGACTATTCGAGGCAGCCAATGGCGGCACCCTATTCTTGGATGAAATTGCCGACCTTCCTCTCACTATGCAGGTAAAGTTGCTGCGAGCGATTCAAGAAAAAAAGGTGCGCCCGGTAGGCAGCCATCATGAAATTGATGTGGATGTTCGTTTCTTAAGTGCTACCCATAAAGATCTTGGTAAGCTCGTTGGTGACGGCCAGTTTCGAGCTGATTTATTCTTCCGGCTCAATGTCATTGAAATAAAAGTGCCAGCCCTGCGCCAACGCAAAGCAGATATACCAATCTTAACTCAACATATTCTTGGCAAAATGGGCCGATCCTCAATAACGCTTGAGGAGAGAGTGACAGACGCCCTACTCGACTATGATTTTCCCGGCAATATACGCGAGTTGGAAAATATTCTAGAACGTGCGGTGGCCATGAGTGATGGCGAACGCATTACATTGGATGACCTGCAACTCGATAAACATAACTATCGACAACTCCAGCCAACCCTTCAAACACACAACGTCAACACAGCGATTCAACCCGCTGTAATGGCACCACCCACAGAAAAATTTACCGATGACGGCGAATCCTTCATCGATCTTGAAGGTTATTTAGCCGAGATCGAAAAGACATTAATCACAGAAACTCTCGAAGCCTGCCGCTGGAACCGCACCGCTGCCGCTAAACGGTTAGGTCTAAGTTTTAGATCACTTCGATATCGCCTTGAAAAGCTAGGCATCGAATAACACGCCTATAGAACAGCAGACCTGACGTTAATAACGTCCTAGGCTTGATCCAACGGATCAACCATAAGGATGTGCGACGATGCGGCTGTGTAAAGCTCAAGGTTTCACCCTGATTGAAATGCTCATTACCGTGACCATCTTGGCCATTATTCTCAACATCGGCGTGCCCAGTTTTAATAACATGTTCAAGCGCGCCCGAAGCGACGCCGACACCGAACGCATCGCCCAAACCATTCGCTTCGCCAGAGCCTACGCCATTGCCCAAAACGCTGAGATTACTACCTGCTTCAGCGATGACCTCTACAGCTGTGACCGCCGTGCACACAAAGCAATCATGGTGTTTAAAGATAAAAACCTAAACCGTAAGGCCGACCCAGGCGAGACTGTAGAGTTTGCCAACCTAGACGATGGTGACGCGCAGGTACTCTTCAATATGAGCGTGGGAAGGCACTATATACGCCATCGCCCCAATGGCACCGTGAAAGAGTTTGGGCATATCACCTACTGCCCTGGGCATACGGATGTGGCTTATGCCACCCGGTTGATTATTAGCAGAATGGGCCGCGCGCGAGATGCAAAAGATGAAGATGGCGACGGCATTGTGAATGCCGTCGACGGGGAGAATGTGGTGTGTTGATTACCAGCAGTTAGCAGTTGTACCGCCTTGGGTACCATCTCGAGTTAAAGTAATTGTTGCACAATCTGTGTCGCTTGCCTGAGCACCTGTGGCTGTTGCAGTCAATGTGTAGTCACTGCCAGAAGCGCCAGAAATCGATAAAGTGTAGTAACTCGAATTTGCGGTGTAATTAACCTGCGACGAAGTACATCCACCAGTGCCGAAACCTGAGGCGTATGTAGCGCAATTCCCCCTAGCTTTTTCCATGGCCAACTGGAGAGCAAATAAATCTGTATGCGCCTCGGCCCGGCGACTTTTAAGTACAGAATTTTGGTAAGAAGGATATGCGATTCCTGCAAGGATTCCGATAATCGCTACTACTATCATCAGTTCTAGCAAAGTCATACCAATTTGGTTTCTTTTCATGGACACGTATTTCCTGAATTAACTAACGTAATTGAAATAGTGATGTCTTCTGTTACAGCGACGTTATAACTTTCGGGACAAGCCTTTTTGGCTCCATTATCCGCTGATATAGATATACTACCATTCCATTCATCGTCATCGTCTGCTGTTAATATACAGTAATGTTTCTTAACATTTGTTGCAGGGTCATCTTTACAACCTTGAGATTCGTAGGCAGAACTTCCTATTGGAATTGCCGTAATATCTCTTGAATCAAATGTTATAGTAAAAACTTTCCTAGGTACCGTAGTGATCGTGAAGTCAGTATAAACCGTATCTCCCGCACCACCATCATCAGTAATAGCAACTGTAAAAACTGAATCTGAATTAGTATCTACATCAGGTGCAGAGAAATAAATACTTCCGTCAACGAGAGAAAGGTTTGAATTCGAAGGCGAAATTGAAGAAATAGCTAAACTACCATCGTAACTACCAGCTTTAACACTACCCATAACAATTGATGTTAAGTCTTTAACATAACCTTCATGGACTGATGTAGTTGGCGGTACTTCAACAATTGGTGGTGTCACTTCTCCAAAGTCAACAAAACTAAACGTTAATGTTGCTTCTGAAGTCTTTCCAAAACCATCAGCAGATGTAACTGTCAAAATATAATTTACACTTATAACTTCTGCATCCCCTGAAGGCACATAATATATCTTGTTGTTTGATAATTCTGATTTAAAACAACCAGTCTGCACTGAACCGCAACTTTGTTTAGTCTTTGTACCCAGTGCCAGCGAATAATCATAATCACCAACATTATCAGCCTTCATGCTTGAATCATTGCCTTGGGGGGGGATTGAAACAAATCCACTAACAACATCAAATTCAATTATTTGTGTTTGTGACTTGTCAAATGTCCCACCAAAATCATCAATTGCAACGAAGTCGACTGTCATATTACAGGAGATATCAAATGTACTCTTATCTTCATTGATTCCAGTCATAACTTGGCCTCCACATGTAAAGGCAAACTCCGAGCTTGAGTCTCGATCAGTGACTGAATAGGTAATATCTTTTGATGTGGCAACTAAGGTTGTGCCTTGTAATGTACCTGCATCATATACATTACAAGAAACAGGTAATGTATATTTGGTACCGTTAGGATCATCTTTAGATGCTGAGAGAATCTCACAATCACCATCAGGAGAACTAATCACTTGAAGAGCATCCAAAATCTCAGATGAGAAGTCGCCGTTACTTGGTCCAGTAACAGTTAAATTTCCAGTCACTGTATGGATAAAATACGGAGGCGTGGTGGGATCATATGGACAACGACCATAAAATCCAAAATTATCATCATTTTCATACGTCCCATTCTGATCTTTATCAAAACGCCTTTCATCTAAGTGAGTACGAGCATCATCAACAGTTGGCGATTCAATGTATTGACCTTTATCACCATTTGTTGGATCGAACGCTAAGCCGGAAGCACCTGATTGGATCTCATTAAAGCAAAAGAAATTTCCTAGATTATTAGCAAACACAGAACGCTCTTCAACTGACATTGCGGCAGCTAATTCTGGGCAAGTATTTGTACCACCATTTGCATTAGCAACTATAAAGTCGTGATCAAAGGTGCTACCACCAGGCAACAACGAAGCATCAGCAATACCCCATGAGTAAAAATCAATGACAGACTCACCGTCAATAATTTCGTAAACTGGTAGATATGTCCCGTCTGTATCTAATTTTCGTGTATCACCATCCATGCTTATTGCCCAAGTCATACCACGGTAAGTTCTTCTATTAGAGTATGTTAATGGATACAGGTTACTTGCATCTTGTGATGGATTACCAGTGCAGATCATATCTGGTTGAATAGCCGATTGATTTAAGTCGTCTAAATTAGCTGAAGTGAATACCAATCCTATATTACCGTGCCATCCACCACCTAAGTAGCAACGGTAATTCAGATATGAGTAACCTTTATCAAAAGGCAATGAAGAAAAGAGAACTGTTTCATTGTCTGCTAAGTCTTCAAATGTTGTAACAGTCTCTCCATTGACAGCGAACCGAGCACAAAAAGCGGCATCAGAAGCTAGTACAAATACATCTGATGCTTGTAGGCCTTTAGATGTATATCCATCTATAAATTTTTGATCAAAATAAACTTTACCTTCAATCTCTACAAATTGAGTACATTCTACAGGAACACCATCTATTTCTTCACAAGCTTCTTCTAATGTCAAAACAATATTATCACCAACAGTTAATAGTAAGTTTTTCGATCCAGTATCAGTATAAATATCAGTACCATCACCTATAGAGTGTGGTCTCTGACCATCATCCATTTTATTTTCATTA
>DATHYR010000223.1:0-11848 GCA_035458985.1 Pseudomonadales bacterium | reverse complement strand
ACTTAGATCCTCATGCTTTACTTTTAACGTTAATCCCACCGAAAAGACACTAGGGTAAGCATCGGTAAGATTAAGTGTCTTTACGAAAGTATCAACAGACCTTATGAGGTCATGAAGATGCTCTTTTTGCGACATTTCTTTGGCGTCTCGACTATTAATAAAAGCATCGAGCGTATTAAAAAGACGCAGAGACGATTGATGCAGCGAGAGAAGTTCTTGATGTCGCTCTTGAGACAATTCATCGAAATATTCTTCAGTGATGTTGTCATTCGATGACTTTAGGGCAAGCAATGCAAGTGCTGTTAATCCAAGGCCTATGACAAAGGTAAGTTGGCACCAGCGACAAGCTAAATGGTGTGAAAATTTTGCCAGCATAAGGATTGCTCTCAAGATAATCCTTTCATATTAGCTTAAGAACGCTTTATTGCAACAGATTTGTATCAGCCAAGGGTGTGTCTAACATGTATCCATAGATCAATGAATATATAATCCTTTTGATAATTTAACATAATATACATTATGCGAAATTAAGTGCGTGATGTTATTGCTTAGGTTAACCGTCGCTATTTTACGATTTCTCAGCCGTACCCTTTGCCAAACCCCGTCGATTTCAAAAAATGGACCTATGTCGACACGGCCGTTATCGGATGACGTCGACGTAACCACCACTTTTCAGCTTCTACGGCAAAAAATACCGTGCTGGCGATAATCACGACATAAAACCAATCGTGTAAATGTATTGCCCGGGTACCAAACAGATGTTGCATGCCTGGGTAATACGTTAAGCCCATTTGTAGCAGCAATAACACGCCGATCGCCAACCATATCATACGATTAGAGATTAACCCGCTTACATTGCACACTGAGTCAATCATTCGACGGGCGTTAAACAGATAAAAAATCTCGAAAAATACCAAGGTATTTACAGCCACCGTTCTAGCCATTAATACATCGCCATGCTTAGCGATCTGCCAACTGTAAATACCAAAGGTTCCGAGCATCATGAAGATGGCGACAAACACGACGCGCCATATTAAAAAGCGGTCCAATAATTGAGCGTCGGCTTTTCTTGGTGGTCGTTGCATAACGTGTTGTTCAGCGGGTTCAAACGCTAAGGCTAATGCCAGCGTCACCGCTGTGACCATGTTGACCCACAAGATTAACACCGGCGTCAATGGTAAGTGTTCCAATCCCATGATGATGGCCGCCATAATAATGAGTGCTTCACCCACACTCGTGGGCAAAATGAACATAAACGACTTCCGAATATTGTCGTAAATGATTCGACCTTCTCTAATAGCGTGTGTAATCGTGGCAAAATTATCATCGATAAGCACCATATCGGCCGCCTCTTTGGCGGCCTCTGTGCCTCCTTTGCCCATTGCCGTCCCAACATCGGCACGTTTTAAAGCCGGCGCGTCATTCACGCCATCACCGGTCATCGCCACAATAAATCCCTGCCTTTGCAGAGCCTCAACCAGTCGTAACTTATGCTCAGGATTGACCCGCGCAAAGACGTCAACGTCGATGATTTGATCGTCTAATTCAGTTTCAGTTAGCGTGCTAAGCCATTGTCCAGTCATGGCTTTTTCTATTCTCTTAAGTCCTAGCTGTCGGCCAATAGCTAAAGCGGTAGTCGCATGGTCGCCGGTAATCATTTTGACGTTGATACCGGCGCGTTGGCACGCTTGAATGGCCGCTATGGCCTCCTCCCTCGGAGGATCAATAAAACCGACAAGCCCTAACAAGGCAAAGCCGTCGTGTGTTTGATCGAAGCGAAGTTGTGCTTGCTCAGGAAGGGATGCTTTCTGTGCAACGGCTAAGACACGCTGACCTTGTGACGCCAAATATTCAATCTGCTGATACCAGTACGCTCGGTCAATAGGCGTGTAGGTTTCGCCTTGCAACGCTGTATCACAGACGTTTAACAACGCTTCAGGTGCGCCTTTGATGTAAATGATCCCTGTGCCATTGTGGTCGTGATGCAGCGTCGCCATATACTTATGTGCCGCGTCGAAAGGAATTAAATCAACACGCGGACATTGGCGACTCAGGGTATCCGTATCGATACCTATTTTTTGGGCAGCGACCAATATCGCGCCCTCCATTGGATCGCCCTGCACGTCCCATTGGTCATCCTTGAAACGTAAAACGGCGTCATTACATAAAGAACTGGCCGATAATAATGTGGAGACAGCCGCGTGTTGTTGAGCGTTAAGCGCAGCGCCATGTTGGCTGATCAATCCGTGTGGGTCGTAGCCTGTTCCACTGAGGGTAAAGTGATTCCTCCCTTGGATAATCTGCTTGAGTGTCATTTCGTTTCGGGTCAAGGTGCCGGTTTTATCCGTGCAAATGACGGAGACCGCACCGAGTGTTTCTACCGCGGGCAGGCGACGGATAATTGCCTGCCGTTTGGCCATGCGTTGCACACCTACGGCGAGTGTAATGGTCACGATGGCGGGGAGGCTTTCTGGAATCGCGGCAACTGCCAAACTCACAGCGGCTAAAAACATCTCTGCCAGACTGTACTGCCACACCCAAATACCTACCAGCGAGGTGATAAAAGCGACGGCTAATGTCACCCCTGTAAGGGTGTTAGCAAACCGGTTAATTTGCCGAATGAGAGGGGTTGAAAGCGGCGCTACCTCAGATACCAAGCGGCTTATTCCACCAATCTCGGTCGCCCCCCCTGTTGCCACGACAACACCACTCCCCTGCCCATGAGAGATCGTTGTGCCTGAATATCCCATGCAGTGACGATCAGCTAATTCGGCGTCGGCATCTACCGGCGCGGTATGTTTGACAACGGGTAGAGATTCGCCTGTGAGTGCAGCCTCTTGCACCTGAATGGCACTCACGGAAAGCCATCGAATGTCTGCGGGTATTTTGTCACCGGCTTGCAGTAGCACAATATCGCCAGGCACTAAGTCGATGGCATCAATGACGTGCTGCTGCCCTGCCCTGACGACCATGGCTTGTTGAGATAGCATGGCTTTGATTGCCGACAAAGCATCGGCGGCTTTGCCTTCTTGGATGAATCCGATTAAGGCGTTTAGCAAGACCACACCCATGATGACTGAAGCATCAATCCACTCACCCAGTAACGCAGTGATTGTCGCGGCAGCAATCAGCATATAAATCAGCACGTTGTTACATTGATGAAAGAAACGTCTGAAGGCACTCTCTTTAGGTGCCATCGGCAAGCGATTAGGACCATATTGACCCGCGCGTGCTTGTACTTCGGCATGATCAAGGCCGCGAGAGGATGTCTCAAGAGCTTTCAATACATCATCTGTGGTGTAGGTGTGCGCATGATTCATGTCTATGTCCAGCAAAGAGGTTGTTTAAGAATAGTCGACAATTGACGGACGCAAACAACCTACTCCCCCTCATTCTTTAGGTTTTAGGCAACGATGTGTTTGATTGATTAAGGCATGCCATGAATCCATGCACCCAAGATGCATCATGCGTACGATTTTTTAGAACAAAAGGGGCTAAAAAATGATCAATCCGCAAAGAACTCGAATAAAAACCGGCTCGTATGTCTCATAAGTCTTTTCACGGAGTTGACGTCATGCCTAAAAATATTATTGCTAAAGCAGGGCCTCTCGGATGTAAGCATTGTATGGGTGCGCATCCTCTCAATTTTCTTATTACGATGGCTTTCCAGCCGATTGTCGATCTTCGCGATCGCACAGTATTCGCTTATGAGGCGCTCGTTAGAGGGGCCGATGGCTCTGGCGCGGGCGAGGTTTTATCTTGGATAACCGAGGACAATCGCTATACGTTTGACCAAACTTGTCGCATAAAGGCTATCGAATTGGCCGCCAAATTAGGCCTAGAGACCAAACTCAGTATTAACTTCCTGCCCAATGCGGTATATCGGCCGGAAACATGCATTAGAGCCACTATGCAAGCGGCCACGGAATATGATGTGAATATTGACCAGTTGATGTTTGAAGTCACAGAAGCTGAACCCGTTCGTGATCCTGAGCATTTGGGTAATATCTTTGCGAAGTATAAAGATATTGGCTTTACAACCGCGATTGATGATTTTGGGGCAGGCTTTGCCGGCCTTAATTTGTTGAGCAAATTTCAACCTCAAGTCATTAAATTAGACATGGAGCTGTGCCAAGATATTGCAGGTAATCCCACGAAACAGACAATCACTGCCGGCATTATTGCAACGGCAAGGCAGTTAAGCATTGAAGTGATTGCCGAAGGAATAGAAACGATGGAAGACCTCGAGGTTCTTCAAAGCATGGGCGTCTACCTATTCCAAGGGTATTTGTTCGCAAAACCCGAGGTTGAAAGGCTACCGATACCCAACTTTTCTGCGTTAGGTCTCGCTGCCATGATGACCGCTGAACGCAACAGCATGGTGTAGTGCCTTCCCACTTGTCATGAGACCGCTAATAAGGCTATGGTTGAGCTTTCTTGTTGAGTTATATGCATGGCCAATATTAACGATGTTGCTCGCCTTGCCGACGTTTCCATCGCGTCGGTGTCGCGGTATTTTAGCAAGCCCGAATTGCTGTCAAAGCGCGCCTATGGGCGAATTTCCGCGGCAGTAGCGGAGCTCAATTATCATCCTAATGCCCTCGCCCGCAATCTTTTGAAATCGCGTTCCGGTAATGTCATGGTGTTGGTCAATGACATTACTAACCCCTTTATTTCGCAGGTTATCACGGAAGCGGACAAGGCCGCTCAGGCTCGCGGATACTCCGTGCTGCTTGGAATAACCCATCACTGCGCTGCGACGGAAGAAAAATATATTGAGCAAATTCGCTCCAAAGTGGCCGATGGATTTTTACAGTTGAGCGCGACCCAACGGCCGAGACAAATGGCGCGTGAGCAATGTATTCCCTACGTCAATTTACTCGAGTGCCCCCATGAACATGATCTACCCAGCGTGCAAATTGACAATGTCGCGGCGGCCCGTGACATGACGCAGTTACTTATCGATCAAGGTCATCGTGATATCGCGTGTTTGAAGGGGCAATTTAGTGATGACTACCCGAGTCCTGTGACGACAGATCGCGTTGAAGGGTTTTGTCAGGCACTGAATAAGAACGGTCTAACAATGCGCCCTGAATGGATGCTTCAGGGAGATTACTCTCCTGCTTCCGGCGTTGAGGCTGCTCGGCAACTATTATCGATGTCGCGCCGCCCGAGTGCGGTTTTTTGTGCCAATGATTACATGGCTATTGGCCTGATTCGAGGACTGAAAGACGCTGGATTACGTGTTCCACAGGATATTTCAGTCAGCGGTTTCGATGACGTTGATATCGCACGATACAACAACCCTCCTTTGACCACGGTGTCACAACCTATCGATCAGTTGGGACGTGCAGCGATGCATTTGCTGATAGATATCATTGAGGGTTTGCCGGTAACCAATAATACCTTGCGTCTTTCGCACACCTTAGTTGTAAGGGATAGCACCCAAAATTAAGACCTTCAATTAAGGACTTTTATTCTTTAATGAAAACGTTTACATTTGTGATCTGTTGACGCGTTGTCGTCTCAAAAAAATATAACAAAGAGGGTAACTCATGTCTGAACAATACACTTACGACGCCATTGTTGTGGGTTCAGGAATTAGTGGTGGCTGGGCAGCAAAAGAGCTCACCGAGAAGGGTCTCAAGGTACTGATGCTGGAGCGTGGCAAGAATATTGAGCACGTCAAAGACTACATCAATGCACATAAAGGGCCATGGGAATACCCTCACCATGGTCGCCCTACCCGTGAAATGAAAGAAAAAGAACCTGTGTTACGTCGAGATTACCCGCTCAACGAACGTACCTGGGGCACGTGGACCAGCCACGAGGATGCGCCTTATGTTGAAAAACAACGCTTTGATTGGTATCGCGCCTATAACGTTGGCGGACGGTCATTGTTATGGGGACGACAAAGCTATCGATTGAATCGCGAAGACTTCATGGCTAACGCCAAAGAAGGCATCGGTATTGATTGGCCCATTCGCTATGAAGATCTCGCTGATTGGTACAGTTATGTTGAAAAGTTTGCTGGCATTTGCGGCTCCCATGAAGGCTTAGATGTATTGCCCGACAGTGAATTTTTGCCCCCCATGCCTCTCAATGTGGTGGAGAAGGATGTTGCTGCACGCATAAAAAAAGCCTACGGCGGTCAACGCCACCTCATCATTGGTCGCACGGCGCACCTCACCGAGTCACGCCCTGAGCAAAATCGCGTGCAGTGCCAATACCGAGCTCGGTGTTGGCTGGGTTGCCCTTTTGGTAGTTATTTTAGTACCCAATCAGCCACGCTTCCGGCGGCGATGGCAACCGGGAATTTAACCTTGCGTCCTTTTTCCATTGTCAAAGAGCTCATCTACGACAAAGACAAAAAACGAGTGACCGGGGTGGAAGTTATTGATGCTGAAACACATCAAACGTATGTCTTCAAAAGTAATATTGTGTTTTTAAACGCCTCCGCGCTTAATTCGACGTGGCTGTTAATGAACTCGGCGCGTGAGGTATGGGAGGGAGGCTTAGGCAGCAGCTCGGGTGAGCTCGGACACAATCTGATGGACCACCATTTTAGAGTCGGTGCCGCGGGCCGCGTAGAGGGCTATGAAGATAAATACACCTTTGGCCGACGCCCTACCGGTTTTTATATCCCTCGCTTTGTAAATTGGGGGGATGACAAACGCGATTATGTTCGTGGCTTCGGTTACCAAGGCCGAGCATCACGCGAAGGTGTCTACCGAGATAACAGTGAGATGGGCATTGGTGCTGGTTTAAAGGCTGCCATTACTGAGCCGGGCCCTTGGCGCATTGAAGCCACGGCGTTTGGTGAGGTCCTTCCAGACCACCGCAATCGCATCTATTTAAACAACGACGTCAAAGATAAGTGGGGCTTACCTGTTCTAGAATTCGACGCCATCATCCGTGACAACGAACGTCGCATGCGCAAAGACATGGCCAATGAAATGGCTGACATGTTTGAACGCTCAGGCGTTAAAGATGTCGTTACCTTTGATAACGACTACGCCCTAGGCATGGGTATTCACGAAATGGGAACGGCCCGCATGGGTCGCGATCCAAAAACGTCCGTATTGAATGCACACAATCAAGTGTGGGATGCACCCAATGTATTCGTGACAGACGGTGCTGCGATGACGTCCGCTTCGTGTGTTAATCCATCGCTCACCTATATGGCCCTGACGGCTCGCGCGGCTGACTTTGCCGTGGCCGAGTTAAAGCGAGGTAATATCTAATGAACCGACGTGAACTATTAAAAATGATTGCGGCTGCGACGGGGGCGAGTTTCATCGGTGCCGATGCCCTCGCCTATGTCGAATTACCCCCGGCAACTGCGCTTGAGCACACCGACTTCAGCAAACAGGAGTATCTCCTATGGGAGGCCATTTGCGATACCGTGATGCCTCGTACGGAGACACCCGGTGCTGTCGATGCGGGTACGCCTGCCTTTACGTTGCGTTTTGTGTTTGATTGTTATGAAAGCCATGAACTTGTCCATTTTAAGGCCGGTCTGGCAGATATTGAGGCGCGAAGCCAAACTAAATTTGGGCATAACCTTGCCACTCTAGCGCCGGAGCAACGGTTTTCTTTATTGAGTGAGTTAGATCGTCAAGCGCATGCATTTAACCGCGGCGAGCCCGCGGGACAAGGGGCTTGGTCGGTGGTTGTGAATAAATCGTTGCCGCACTATTTCACCTTGATGAAGCAAGTTATTTTATTTGGCTTTTTTACCTCTGAGGTAGGCGCCACTCAGGTGTTGCGTTATGTCTCAATTCCAGGCCGTTACGACGGCGATTTCGCTTACCAACAAGGAGATAAAGCGTGGGCACCCGAATACTAATTCCTCTTGCCGTCGCCGTTTTTAGCGCAACGGCTTTTGCACATCACGAATCGACATTTGAGCACATTCCTTTACAAGAACGCATCAAAATGTCTGAGCGCACGGAAAGTTGGGCATATACGCCGCCCATCGTGTCCATTGCAGACAATGGTGTGCCCTCGGATGCGATGCAGTTAATGGCCAGTGATTTAAGCCAATGGGAATCTACCCAAGGGGGTGACGCACCATGGATATTTGCTAATGGCGAGGTGACTGTTGCACCCGGCAGTGGTGATATCAGAAGCAAACGCGCTTTTTGCGACATTCAACTGCATTTTGAATGGCGAGCCCCGACACCTTCGGCAGGTATGGTGGGTCAACAGCGCAACAACTCAGGCATCTTCTTGCAAGAGCGCTACGAACTGCAAATTTTAGACTCTTTCGATAACCCAACCTATGGCAACGGTCAGGCTGGCGCCATTTATAAACAAGTGCCACCTCGGGTCAATGCGATGAAAGCCCCAGGAGAATGGCAACGCTATGATATTTTGTATACCGCGCCACGGTTTGATGGTGAAGCACGCGTATCACCAGGTTATGTGACATTGATTCACAATGGAGTCGTGCTGCACAACCATCAGGAGATTGCGGGGACCACCGAATGGATTGGCCCGCCACAAATTGACCAGCACGGCTGTGCCCCTTTGAAATTACAAGATCACGGCAATAAGGTGAGTTTCAGAAATATGTGGGTGCGCGAATTGTAGTTCGCCCACCCTCAGAGATTAGTCGCGATAGCGAATGTTATCGCGGCTGACATCGGCATAAGGGCGCATGGAACCGTCCAGCATCAAAACGTGTACTAAGTAGTCATCGTATCGATCGCCCATCTCCATGCCAGGACTTCCAATCGGCATGCCAGGAACCGTCAAACCTAGCGCGTTGACTGGTGGATTCGCCAAGAACCTATCGATGGCTTTAGCTGGTACATGGCCTTCAAAAACATACTGATTAATCACAGCTGAATGGCACGACTGAGCAACGGGCGCTATTCCCAAGTCACGCTTGACCTTATTCAGGTCATCCGTGTTAATGCCTTCTAATACATAGCCTGCACTTTGCATGTGTTCAATCCACGCAGTACAGCAACCGCAGGTGGGGCTTTTGAATACCTTGCCCGACCAGTTTTCAGCAATAGCCAGCGAAGGGATAAATAATAATAACAATAATATTCGCAACATAATGACCTCTAATGGCTTATACGACATCCGTTAACAAAAAGCTTAAAACGGCTGACGCTGTGCATTTCGGCTCATAAATTTTGTCAGCGCGCGCTCGATGCTTGTCTCGGCTTGTAGCCCTAGTTTCTCCATCAAGCCATGCTTTTCCTTATAAGCAATCGTGAACACATCACGCGATTGCATGGCTTGGTAAATGACACTGTCGCTGGTGGAAATAGCGTCGATAAGCTGCTTTTCAAGTGCCTGTTGACCGAACCAAACTTCGCCAGTCGCCACACTATCAATGTCTAGCTGGGGGCGTTGAGCAATGACAAATTGCTTAAATAAATCGTGGGTATCATCGATTTCTTCTTTGAATTTCTTGCGTGCATCGTCTGTGTTTTCACCAAACATAGTTAAGGTGCGTTTATATTCACCGGCCGTGATCATCTCAAAATCGATGTCATTTTTACGCAATAATTTATTGAAGTTGGGGAGCTGAGCAATGACGCCGATGGAGCCCAACAAGGCAAAAGGGGCCGCGTAAAGCTTATCGGCTACACAGGCCATCATATAGCCCCCTGATGCCGCTACCTTGTCAACGCAAATGGTAAGAGGAATGTTTTGCTCTTTGATGCGATGCAATTGGGAAGCAGCCAGACCGTAGCTATGCACCATACCGCCACTACTTTCTAGCTTAAGGATGATATCGTCGCCCTCCTCAGCCACCGATAAAACGGCATCAATTTCTTTGCGAAGGTTTTCTACCGCACTGGCTTTGATATCGCCATCGAAGCTCAAAACGTAGCTCCTGGCTAGCGCTTTAGTCTCGTCTTTTTGTTTCTTCTCGGCTTTTTCTCGTTTTTTCTGTTCTTTTTTACGTGTTTTGTACTCATCCTCTCCGAGAACAACACTCTGAAGCTCATCTTGTAATTGTTCAAACTCTTCGTTTAACGAGTCAATTTCAATCTGGCCTTTGTGACCTTTGCCACGACGCTGACCAATCGACGCAACCACTGCTACCACCAGTATGATAGCGATAACGAAAGTCAGGGTTTTAGCGAGAAACATGCCGTATTCGGCGAACCATTCGAGCACAGTAAATCCTTATTACAGGTTAAAAGAGATATCGTGCCGACAACAGTGCATTAATGCAAGCGTCGATAGGCGACGATTAGGCGATGCGATGATGAAAGGATGTAGACTGTAATTTCTGCTGGAGCGCAATCATCGGCCATGACAGGGTTTCAATATCACTCGTATCGGCGTGAATACTACAAGGCTCAAGTAGCGAATAAATACTCTCACACTCACTCGCTAATTCTGCTTGGTTAATCATGACTAAACAGCGTTGTATTTCAGCCACCTTACCAAGAAGTGATTCGATAACACTGTAGTTATTTGTCTCATGAGCAATCTCTAGTTGTAAAATGATATCGCTTATACCGCGCTCGGCGTGACTCAAAACAACGTTGACACTATCGCTATAACTTCGCTGCGGCATTAATACGATATCACTCACCTGGGTCCAGTGGGCTTTGGCTTCGGCGTTAAGCGATTGATCCGCCATCACTTTAAAACGTTCTGGCAAGTGCAATAGCCCTTGAGCAAGATGCAATAAGGTTTCACGCTGAGGTCCCGTCTCGACCAACGCTGTAAGATCGTTCATGCATTGTTCCGTGAGTTCACTTGTGTATGGTAACTCGCACATTGTGACGGCGGCATGAATATCGCGCATGTGGTGTTGAATCAATACGGCTGACTCTTCACTTAACGGTTGGTTTTCAAGCAGCACGGCTAAGTGCAGGCTGATGTGTTCGATGCTAACTTCAATGCTTTTTACGAGTGATTGATACACGTCACTACCGGGTTGGCGCATCCTATCAATACCTAGAGCAATATCTCGATCGCTAAAAGGAAGCATCGGCAAACGATAAAGTTTGCACAATTTTTGTGCTCTTTCACGCGATGAGTTAGATAACAAAATCAGTGCCAGAAACTCGCGTTTCATCGCCAGCGACAAGGGTCTTGTCAAAGCCACACTCGGTTCTTTATAGAGAGAAAAAAGATGCTGCTCCACCAGCAATAGCCATTGCTTGCGTTGCTTGGTTAAGCGTAAGTCGCCATCTTGCATGGCTTCGATGATGGCACTCAACAACCAAAATAATTCACCAATCGGGGCGTTGCCACACAGTTTTTGTAAATGCTGAGACACTTTTGCCAGTAAGGCGAGTGCCGCTTCGGGTTGCTTATCTATGGCCAAACGCGCTTTTTTGAATAGCGGGATGATTTTACCTAAAGGCGCAGTTATCTCCGCTGCAGGTGATTGTTTCAGGGCTTTAAGGGGTGAAATTCGTGGATCAATGGTTATTTCAAGCAACTGACTCTCCACCAGTGCTTTATCACCACTGTATTGCCTAAGGTGATTGATCGCATCAAGAAGAATGGGGCCATTTCGAAGCCCCTGTTCTACAACCCAGCGACAATAGCGCGGCACCAAAAACAATGGGTAAGCTGTGGCGCTAATGAGGTCATCTGTCCAGGGCTTGCCTTCATTAAATATGTGGGTAGTGGCATCCTTGAGAGCACCTAGCAACATTGCCGCATCAGATAACCCCGCCAATTCTACCGCCCCCATACAGCGATGAAGGGTGTTCTGAAGGGCAACGAGATGCTGTTCGTCGTGGGCAACATGCAGGTATTCAAGCCACTGCTGAGCCTGTGCCAAATCATGTTCAATCTCAGGTATTACCACATTGAGTGAAGCGCTGTTAATCATAACTACTGAGCTCGCATTTAA
>DATHYR010000222.1:0-4717 GCA_035458985.1 Pseudomonadales bacterium | reverse complement strand
AAAGCTGAAACACGTCTTTATCTTTCTCGTTCATTTGTCTTTCCTCGCGGCCATCATTGCATCGGCGGCCATGTAAGACTGCACCGCTGCCATTTCTTCCCATTCCATTTCTGCCTGCACTGCGTCACGGTCACTGGTGTTTTCTAGGTAATAGCGCAGCGCCAAGCCAGCGAAGTAATCGCGCAAACTGAGATCGTTTTCGTTCATTCCACACCGCCCATCTTCTTGATGATCTCGCCAAGGTCCGGCGCTTCCCATGCGGCCAACTTGCCGCTCCGATCTTTTGCTAACCAAGCGCCATCACCATCACACATCAAAGCGCGCTGGCTTTTCCCTTCTGCGTCTTTTTCAACCCGCAGGGCCAGCACTTCATCAAAGAAGTAGGGCAAACCTTGCGACAAGCTTTTACCCGGCATCGAAGGGCCATACATAACCTTCCCCATTTCATCCTGAAGCTTCTCAAGCTTTGCCGACATATAAACATGGCGACCCGGAAGATCACGGAACGATCGAATTAGCTCGGTCATGATGCTGTTCATCTCGCCATAAGCCGCTCGACCATCTTTCGTGGCTTTCTTTTCAGCGGTCAGAACAACCTCGGCCACTTCTGAAATGCTATCCAGCGCCACACTCTTAAATTGCTTTGACTCTGCACTATCGCGGAGCCATGTGTAAGCCTCGCGAAGATCATCCATCGAGCCGATCTCAATGTAAGGCACGTCTGCATCAGAGATTGACAACAAACCGCCTTCAGCAGACAACACCACCGGGCTAGGTAGTGTTTTAATGAGTGAAGTCTTGCCTGCGCCAGCCTGCCCATATACAAGCAACTTGACGCCATCGCTCGCCAGTTGGCTTGAGCGTTTAAGATTGATCGCCACTTTGTAATCTCCCGTCTGTCTGCACCTTCGGCCAATTCCGTTCGCGCAGTGGTTGTACTTTAGCAAGCAATCTGCTAGATTGCAACAGTGCAATGATATTTTTTTAACAAGGAAAGAGAAATGACGCTTGAACAGATCCGGTCTGCATTGACCGATAGAAAGGTCGCGGTGGTTGCTAGAGCGACAAAAATACACCCGAACACTATTAGAAAAATTATGAAAGATTCCGCAGCAAACCCGACGCATCGAGTGGTAAAGGCATTATCTGACTACCTGAGCGCCGGGGTGGTAAATGGCTGATCTCACGAAGTTGTTGGGAGGGCCGTGGGCACCATCAGCGATCGAAAAAAGAATCGCGCCCCCGGAAGAACAGTTTCGTGAAGCCATCCTTTCTGCCGGTGTTCAACCGCCAGACGAAATAATCCTAGACGGGCAAATGCGCCGGTTTAGAACTGATTCAAAACGCACTGACAGATCGGGCTGGTACGTAGGCCATGCCGAAGGCATCTGTACGATGATCTGGGGAGATTGGCGACAAGGCATAGAACAAACCATAAAAGCGACCACAAACCGACCATACACTGTGGCCGAAGAAATGGCTCACGTTGCTCGCGTTGCAGCAGCCAAAGCCGCTCGTGACATAGAGCGAAAGAAGCAAAACGAAGCCGCAGCCAGCACCGTTGATATTATTTGGTCAGAAGGAGCAGCCGCCAGCCCGGAGCATCCATATCTCAAACGAAAAAGCATTCAGCCTCATGGCGCCAAAATAACTGGCGACGGCAGGCTTATGGTGCCGCTCTTTGATGAGTCGGGCGTGCTCGCAAGCTTGCAATATATCGACGCCGAAGGCGGTAAGTTGTATCACCCTGGCGGCAGTGTGAGCGGTAAATTTTGCGTGATTGGCACCCTCGACGTGCAGGGCGTGCTTTACGTGGCAGAAGGATACGCCACCGCCGCCACCATCCACGAAGTAAGCAATCGCCCCGTGATCGTGGCATATAGCGCCAGTAATTTGGTGCCGGTCACATGCACATTGCGCGATCTGTATGGTCAGGCACAGGATATTGTGATTGTGGCGGATAACGACGCGTCTGGGGTAGGCCAGAAATATGCCGAGCAAGCCTGCGCCAAGTACGGTGCGCGCATGGTCATGCCTCCGATACAGGGTGACGCCAATGATTATGCAAAAACTGGAAATGATTTGATCGGACTGCTAAATCCGCAGTCCGATAAAAAGATCATTGATAAGCTCAAGGTGGTTTTTGGCAATGATCTATCTACCGATTACGAAGCCCCGAACGAGTTAGTCGAGGGCTTGATGACAATCGGCGGAATGGCGGTGCTATATGGTGACAGCAACAGCGGCAAAACGTTTTTTGCACTGTCTCTCGCTGCCCACATTGCCAGCGGTCAGGAATTCTTTGGGCGTCAAATTGATCCCGGCCTTGTGGTGTATCTCGCCAGTGAATCGCCTGGCTCAATCCGCTCACGAATGCAGGCAATTAAAAAGGAATTCGGCTGCACGCTCGAGAATCTGGCAATGGTGCCAGTGCCTCTTAACTTCTACGCCAATCAAGGCGACGCTCAAGACGTGATCGAGCTGGTCAAAACGATTGAGGAATTAAAAGGCAGTCCTGTTCGCTTAATCATTGGCGACACGCTTGCCCGCATGTCAGCCGGGGCAAATGAAAACAGTGGTGAGGATATGGGGCCGGTCATGGCTCGGTTTGATGCCGTTGCACAAACCACCGGTGCGGCCATGTTGATTATTCACCATAACGGAAAGGATCAAGCGAAAGGCGCTCGCGGCTGGTCAGGTATTCGCGCACATATTGATACCGAGATTGAAGTAGTAGAAAAAGACGGTATAAGGTCTGCAACTATAACCAAGCAACGAGAGCTTTCTGGAAAAGGAGATAGTATATATTTCCAACTCAAGATAATTGAGATGGGAATCACCAAGTTTGGAAAAGCAGCCACTACTTGCGTTGCCATTCCTGATGAATCTGCCAGCACAGAACAGCCACATAAACGACCAAGCAAGCACGATGAAAATATCAGAACAATGGAACGGGCTTGGTTTAATAGTGGCGCTGAAATAAGGGAAGGAAAACCTTATATAAGCAGGTCTGCTTTGCGTGAGTTGCTTGTTCAAGATGGTATATCAGAACGCACCGCAAAGAATAAAACAGAGGCTAGTCGGGCTGATGGATTGATCGCTCCGATGCTCAACGCCGGCACGATTGAGGCGTTTGAGCATGGCTGGATTTTTGTTCAAGACGCCCAAATTAGCGCCATGATCATAAGCAAAACAGGTGCCCCTAAATGCCCCTGAGTGCCCCTAGGGGCGTTAGGGGCGATTCGGGGCGATTGTGGAAAAAGTGACAAAAAACGCCCCGCCCCTGCCCCTAACACCTATAGGTTAGGGGCGGTAGGGGCATTGTCACTTCGGCAGGGGTAGGGGTAGGGGCAAAGAAAATAATTTGAGATGAACAATGTACGCGGTACGAACATTGTGCTAATGTTGAGGGGTTGATGGATGGAAGAGCAAATTGGCGGTAAGCATTACCAGAAAGACATTCAGCCGGTTGATGCAATGGCGGCTTGGATGAGCCATGAGGAGTTGCAAGGGTTTTATTGGGGTAATGTGATCAAGTACGTGGCGAGATGGAAAGACAAAGGCGGAATCGAGGATTTAAAAAAAGCGCATGATTATATTGAAAGGTTAATTAGTATCCAAAATGAGTGAAATTGAAATTATTATTGCATCGGCTTTGTTTATTGTTTTTATTGTTTTATTTTTTTTGGATTAAAAATGAAGATCATTTTATTTGCCATGCTTTCATTTTTTGCTGTTCAAGCGAATGCAAATTATTCGTGCATTAAAACAAAAGATGGAATGTTGATCTGCAAGCCAACAATCAAGACGTTTTAATTTTTGAAAATGTCAAAAAGCTCTTATACGGATGAAAAGGCTAATGAGATCATTGATTGCCTAAGCAATGGTATCCCTTTGGCCCAAGCGGTGAAGAAAGTAGGAATCGGACTCACGACTTGGTACGACTGGACTTATGCGAATGATCAATTGGCCGAACGATTCGCACGCGCACGCGAGGCTGGTCACGATGTGATTGCCACCGATACCCTGGCGATCGCAGATGAGCCGCCGCCAACAACGCAAAACGGCGGAACAGACTCTGGATATGTTGCTTGGCAGAAAAATCGAATTTGGACGCGTTTGCAGCTTTTGGCAAAGTGGGACCCAAAACGATACGGCGACAAATTGACCGTGGGCGGCGATTCAAACAATCCGCTTAAGATCGAACGCATTGAGCGTGTTGTTGTTGGTGAGGTGATCGAGCAGCGGGCGATTTCAAACAAGGAAAAATGATGCACTACATCACTGCACAAAAAGGCAAACGCGCCGTTATCTTGGCTGGGCCATACACAAGCGAATCTCGCGCTTGGGATGATATTGCTCTGGCGTATCAGCATGTATGCACGTTTCCAGATGCTCAAGATTTGACGCTTTACGGTGTTGAACTTCTGCCAGGACTTAAAACGCCTGGCAGATTGAATCTAAGAGGTTTTAGTGCCAACTAATCCGACACCTGAACAAGTCAGAGAATCCCGCGACAAAGCGGGATTGAGCGCATCAAAAGCGGCACAATTGATCTATCGATCTACTCGGAACTGGCAACAATGGGAGCTTGGTGAGCGCAAGATGTGTCCGGCGCTGTTTGAACTTTTTTGTCTCAAGGTAAAAAAAGATGATTGATAACCCCGCAGCCGACTTGATTACCCTAAAGAAAATCTGCAAGGAATTACAACGTGAG
>DATHYR010000221.1:0-15621 GCA_035458985.1 Pseudomonadales bacterium | reverse complement strand
CGCATCAATGTCGCGGCGTTCGAGCATTTTCAGTAATTCAGGGTAGGGAGCAACGGTCGAGTTAGCGAGAGGAATATTGAACACATCGATGGGAAGTCGTGCCACAGATCCTATTTTTAGGTCTTGAATGAGTTCAGGGCGTGTGAAATACACGTCCTTTAAGTTACTAACAAGTACAATCTCTGTCTCAAGCAAAGAGGAGGAAGTAGATACTAGCCCGAGTTGTTGAGCAAATGGTTCGGCCATGATGAAGGCCTGACACTCGTCATTGGCCATTTTGGTTATATAGTTTTCAAAACTGACGTTTTGATAATTGAATGTTAGCCCAATTTGTCGTTCCAGTTCCGTCAAAATATTGCTGACATAGCTTTCACCGAGGTTGCCGTTGCCCTTGGCTTTTACTAGGGGGGGGGACTCAAAAGGAAAGCATAGGCTGGGTTGAGGATGTTGTGCGATATAGAGACGCTCGGACTCATCGCTGGCTACGAAAGAGATGCTTTTGAGACGTTCAGCGGCACTGTCCGCGGTTGTCTTTAGCCGCGCACGGTTGGCTTCGAAATGCTTATTGATAATCGAAAATAACGTTGGATCTTGTTTGTTTACAGCAATCGATAATTGGCTAGGGGATAGTAAACGAGGAGGGATTTGATGAATGGCGATTCTATCCACTAAGACTTGCCTGAACGTTTCGCTCAATTCTTTGCGTAGGCTATTGATATCGGGCCAATCGGCGATCACGCCCTCGTATTTGCCGCTGATCAATTCATAGAGAAGCGTTTCTATGGTGGGCGACTCCACCACGTTGGCGTCGAGCGCTTGTAGTTCTTTGGCAAAATAACTATTTGTTATAGATGCGATTTCTTTATTGGCAAAGCTTTGCTCATCGCAGCAGTCAATCTCTCGAGTGGTGAGATAGAACAGGGGTCTTTCATAGTAGGGCTGCGTGAAATAAAAGGTATTTTGGCGGCTGGGCAAATCGGTAATTCTGGTCAGTAAAGAGAGTCCATTTTGGCTGACATGATTAAACGCCTCGGGCCAAGCGTCATAACGCGCGGAAAAGGTTAGACCGGAGTCGCGATTGAGGATGTCAATGAAGGTGTCAATTAATACCGCGTCTGGCTCGTAGCGACGACTGTAAACAGAGAAGACCGGAATGACATCATTGCGGTGTTTTTGTATATAAGCTAACTCGGCGTCGCTGTATGCAACGGCCTGTGCATTCTGCGCAAGCAGTAATGGCATACTAAAAGCTAACCAAAATAAAAAAAGATAACGCAAGGGATCATTCCTTTTTCCACATAACCATAACACTAATGGATAACTGTGCATTTGTCCCGTTCATGAGTGTGATTTAGCGATATTTTCATAACATTGGGTCGGTATTTGTGCTGTATAAATGCACAGTTGTCATGGACATTTTGATCGCGCAGCGGCAGAATGAATTTTTTCAATGGCGCAGGTGATATGGCAATTGTGTTGGGGATTGATCCGGGCTCTCGTATTACCGGTTTTGGCGTAGTTAACCACTATGCTGGCAAAACAGAATATGTGGCGAGTGGGTGTATTCGTATCCCTGAGGTTGACCTGGCCGATCGGCTTAAACTGATCTTTGACAGTGTCGGTGAAGTGATCGTGCGCTATTGCCCCCAGGAATTTGCTATTGAGCAAGTCTTTATGGCTAAAAATGCCGCTTCTGCCTTAAAGCTAGGGCAGGCTCGCGGGGCGGCTATTGTGGCGGCTGTGAATAATGACTTGCCTGTTTCTGAATACTCGGCACGTCAGATCAAACAAGCTGTTGTCGGAACGGGTAGTGCCAATAAAGAGCAGGTTCAGCACATGGTTAAGACCTTGCTTCGCTTGCCCGGCGTGCCTCAGGCCGACGCCGCCGATGCACTCGCCGCCGCGTTGTGCCACGTGAATACCCAGTCAAGTTTAATTAAAATGGCAGGCGCGAAATCGGTTCGTCGCGGTCGCATACGCTAGGAGTAGAAGATGATAGGTCGCCTTAAAGGTATTGTGATCGAAAAACAAGCGCCGGAATTATTGCTCGATGTCAATGGAGTTGGCTACGACGTATTGGCGCCCATGTCGACCTTCTACCGCCTCCCAGGGCTTGGTGAACCGATCGTATTGCATACCCATTTTGTCGTGCGTGAAGACGCCCAACAACTCTATGGTTTCTACGACAAACAGGAGCGTGCCCTGTTTAGGGCCCTGATTAAAGTGAACGGTGTTGGTCCTAAGTTGGCCCTAACGATCTTGTCTGGCATAGAAGCAGATGAATTTGTTGTCAGTGTACATCGCGGTGATTGTGATGCCTTGGTGCGCCTACCTGGGGTAGGTAAAAAAACCGCAGAACGCCTTATAATTGAAATGAAGGATCGACTAAAAGATTGGCAGCAAGGTGACGGTATGGTGACCAGTATTGCTGTTCCCATAGCGCCTTCGGCAAATCAGCGCGTGGCCGATGCTGAGAGTGCCCTAGTGGCACTCGGTTACAAGCCGACAGAAGCCGCGAAAGCCATTGCCAAGCTCCCCAATGACTACGACAATAGCGAGGATATGATCCGCGCGGCGTTAAAGGCCATGGTAAATAAATGATAGAAACAGATCGCCTTATTTCGCCGGCGGAAGTGCGGAGCGAAGATGCCATCGATCGCGCCATTCGTCCCAAATTGCTTGACGACTATACTGGCCAACCGGTGGTGCGTGAGCAAATGTCGATTTTTATGCAGGCGGCCAAGTTGCGCAGTGAAGCATTGGATCACACCCTTATTTTTGGGCCGCCAGGTTTGGGTAAGACGACGCTGGCGAACATTATTGCCAACGAAATGGGTGTTCAGCTAAAAACGACTTCTGGGCCTGTGTTAGAAAAAGCTGGCGATCTTGCGGCGTTAATGACCAATCTTGAAGAGGGCGATGTACTCTTTATTGACGAAATTCACCGTCTTAGCCCTTACGTAGAAGAAATCCTCTATCCCGCCATGGAAGATTATCAATTAGATATCATGATCGGCGAAGGACCTGCGGCGCGTTCAATTAAGTTGGATTTGCCACCTTTTACACTTGTTGGGGCAACTACGCGTGCGGGATTGTTGACCTCACCCTTGCGGGATCGTTTTGGGATTGTGCAGCGCCTTGAGTATTACAATATTGAAGATTTGGCGACCATCGTCGAGCGCTCTGCGCGTATTTTGGGGTTGCATATCGACGCCTCAGGCGCGGTAGAAATTGCCCGTCGCTCGCGTGGTACGCCTCGTATCGCGAACCGATTGCTGCGACGGGTCAGAGATTACGCCGAAGTTAAAGGGGATGGCATCGTCACCAGTCATATTGCCGATTTGGCGCTCAATATGCTCAATGTTGATGCCAGTGGCTTTGATCATATGGATCGACGCTTGCTGTTGGCGCTGATAGAAAAGTTCGACGGTGGCCCGGTGGGTATCGAGAGTCTGGCGGCAGCGATCAGTGAGGAGAGGGGTACCATTGAAGATGTCTTAGAACCCTACCTCATTCAGCAAGGTTTCATTATGCGCACGTCACGTGGTCGTGTTGCCACTCTGCGAGCTTATGAACACTTTGGCATAGTGCCGAGTGGCACCAGTAATGTGGCTCAGAAGAATTTAGATTTATGAATGAATTTATTTGGCCGTTGCGCGTCTATATCGAAGATACTGACGCCGGCGGGATTGTCTATTACGTCAATTATTTGAAGTTCATGGAGCGCGCGCGCACTGAATGCCTGCGCGCGCTAGGTTTTGACAAGCAATATATTTTTAACAACGACATGATGTTCGTCGTGGCCTCCGCTAATGTAAACTATTATGCCCCAGCACAGCTTGATGACGAGCTCACCGTATGTACTGTCGCGACCAAAGTAGCGCGGAGTTACATCGTCATGCGGCAAGAAGTCTATCGCGGTGAGCAAAAACTCTGCGGGGGCGACATAAAAGTGGCGTGTGTTGATCGCGCTATGAGGCCGTCACCCATGCCTGCCGATATGCGCCAAGCATTATTACAACAGTAAGGAAGACCCTGTGAACGACGAAATGTCATTATGGACGCTCATTAGTAGCGCCAGTGTATTGGTTCAACTTGTGATGGCCTGCTTGGTATTGGCGTCTATGTTGTCGTGGTGGATGATCGTGCAACGTGCGATCTATTACAACGCCGCTAATCGTGCATATATTCAATTCGAAAGACAATTTTGGTCTGGAGTGGATTTGGCACAATTGTTTCGTAAGAGTGTAGCCAAGCCTGCTGTGGCAGGGGTGGAAAGTATTTTTGTCGCTGGTTTTAAGGAGTTCTCGCGGTTGCGTCAACAATCGGCCGCCGATCCTGACGCCGTGATGCAGGGTGCTGAGCGTGCGATGCGCGTGGCTGTGGCTCGAGAGGAAGCGAAGTTAGAGCGCTTTCTACCGTTTTTAGCCACCGTGGGATCAACCAGTCCCTATATTGGGCTTTTTGGTACTGTGTGGGGCATTATGAATGCCTTTAGGGGGCTCGCAAATGTACAGCAAGCCACGTTAGCCACGGTAGCGCCAGGGATTGCCGAGGCGCTTATTGCGACGGCCATGGGGCTTTTTGCCGCGATACCTGCGGTTATTGCTTACAATCGTTTTTCAGCGCGAATGGATCACATGCTCGCTAATTACGACACGTTTGCTGATGAGTTTTCCAGCATTCTCCACCGTCAGGCGCACGCCAAAGCTCGCGCAAGCGGGGAGTAAATGTGATGGCCAGACGCCAGCGCCGCAAGCTTAACGCAGAGATAAACGTCGTTCCTTATATCGATGTAATGTTGGTTTTGTTGGTGATTTTCATGGTAACAGCGCCCTTGCTGATGCAGGGGGTGGAAGTCGAGTTGCCTGAGGCCGCAGCTAAACCCGTTGTGAAGGCCGATGAAGAGCCATTGATTGTCTCTATAAAACAGGATGGCAGTCTCTTCATGAACCTCGGTGGTGAGCAGCAGGCCATTGAAGACGACGAATTGTATAAAAAAGTAGCTATTATTATGCGCCGTAATCTCGAAAAGCCGGTGGTCGTTTGGGGTGATAAGCGAGTACCTTATGGCCGCGTCGTTGCCGTCATGGCAGGCTTGCAAGGTGCAGGTGTCCCCAATGTGGGTTTGGCGACAGAGGCCCCGTAAATGTTGTGGATGCGGGCCTATGGCTGGCCATTGCTGTTTACCGTATTAATACACCTCGGTGTGGGATGGATATTGCTGGTGGGTTGGCATGGCGAGCAAGCTTTTTCACAGCCTGTCAGTAAGCCGTCGCTGATTAAGGCAACGGTCGTAGAGTTGCCTAAGTCTGCTAACACTCAGGCTAAAAAGAAAGCGTCGACACCGGTGCAAAAAAAAACCGCGCCTAAAAAACCGGTGTCTAAACCACAGCCGAAACCAGCACCAAAACCAACACCTAAACCCGTCGCCACCAAGCCGGTAGAGACTATCACGACACCTGCAGAAAAAGTCACGCCTAAGCCTCAACCAACCCCCGTGGTGAGTCCGCCAGTCACACCACCCTTAGATATTGATTTGAGCGAGGAACTGGCGGCTGAAGACGCGGCTCGTGAGGCCGAGAGTGAGCAGGCGTTGGTGAATAGTTATATCGCAAAAATTATGGCGCAGGTAGAAAGTGCGTGGAGTCGCCCACCCAGTGCACGCAATGGTATGCAGGCCGTTCTGGTGGTCAACTTGATTCCGACGGGCGAGGTCGTTAATGTGTCCTTGGCAGAGACGAGTGGCAACGCGGCTTTTGACACCAGTGCGGTTAATGCTGTCTACAGGGTCGAGCGATTTGATGATTTACGTGGTATGACGTCGGCGATGTTCGAAGCGAACTTTCGCCGTTTTAGACTGATTTTTAAACCGGAGGATTTACGTTTGTGAGATACCTGCTGTTGTGTTTTTGCGTGTTCATGTCGA
Organism: Pseudomonadales bacterium; assembly: GCA_035458985.1. Lineage (GTDB taxonomy): Bacteria > Pseudomonadota > Gammaproteobacteria > Pseudomonadales > JAHEIH01 > JAHEIH01. The sequence goes on along the minus strand of DATHYR010000221.1, from coordinate 9,692 downwards.
GTGTGGTGCGAGCTGAGCTGACCATTGAGATAACGCAAGGTCAGGATAATCCCGTATCGATTGCAGTTGTCCCATTTTCTAATGAAGCTGCAGAACTCACCGAAGATATCCACGGTATTGTGATGGCAGACCTCTACCGCAGTGGACGATTTGCTCCCTTGCCTGCCTACGATATGCTTAGCCAGCCTCACACGGCCGCTGAGGTGTTTTTTAACGAGTGGCGAGCGGTCAGCGTAGAATACGTATTGATTGGTAGAATTGCGAACGATGGGTTTGGTCGTATACGCACAAATGTCGAACTGTTTGATGTGTTGCGCCAGAGCAAAATTCTCGAATATAGCGCCGATGGTGGTGTGTTGGAGCAGCGCGATATTGCGCATGCCGTCAGTGATGCTGTGTTTGAAAAGCTCACGGGTATGCCGGGCGCATTTTCAACTAAGATTGCTTATGTGTCTGGAAAAAATGAATTTTCAGCGACTAGCGTAAGCTACAATAATCGACTCATGATTGCCGACGTGGACGGGGCAAGAGAGCGTCAATTGTTGGAATCTAGCCAGCCTATCCTGTCGCCTTCGTGGTCACCGGATGCAAAAAAAATAGCCTATGTGAGTTTTGAGGATGGTCGCCCAGCGATTTATATCTACGATTTGGCGACGAATGTTCGTCAAAAGGTGACCGCCTTTCCTGGTCTAAATAGTGCCCCTGCTTGGTCACCCGATGGGCGTTATTTGGCCATGGTATTATCGAAAAGCGGTAATCCTGACATTTATGTACTAGATTTAGAGTCGCGTCAGTTACGGCAGATGACCCGTCACTATGGTATCGATACAGAGCCAAGCTGGTTGCCTGACGGTTCTGCGTTGGTATTTACTTCTGATAGAGCCGGTCAGCCACAGATTTATCAAGTGGACATGGCGACAGGATATGAAGAGCGCTTGACGTTTGATGGCAACTATAACGCCAGAGCGCGTGTGTTATTAGATGGCAGTGGTATTGTGTTGATCCACAGAAGTGAAGGCTATTCTGATTACCATATAGCGCTGCAAAATATAGCCCGCGGAACAATTAAAGTTTTAACGGCAACCGTGCTCGATGAATCGCCCACCGTGGCGCCTAACGGAAGCACGGTGTTGTATGCCACGAGAGATGGCGGTAGAGGAATCTTGGCAGCTGTATCCGTAGATGGAAATGTGAAATATAATATTCCGTCAAGCGCCAGAGATGTACGTGAACCAGCATGGTCTCCGTACATTGCGGATCATAAATTTTTTCTGAAAAAGTAGGGGACACAAGGAAATGACTAGTTCAAAAATGAAAGTATTGGGTGTTTCACTGGCTGCGCTGATTGCAGTCGGCTGTTCAAGCACCAGCACCACCGATTCACAAAGCCAAGCGGAAGCAGAAGCTGCCGCGGCTGCCGCGGCTGCTCAAGCGGAAGCTGATCGTCGTGCCGCGGCCGAAGCAGCTGCGCGCGCAGAAGCTCGTGCCTTAGAAGTTGAAAAGAATAGCTTGGAAACTGTGTTCTACTTTGCTTTTGATGAGTCTGCATTAAGTGCAGAAACACGCGCAGCATTGGATGCCATGGCAGCGTATTTGAAAAAGACTGACGGCGCTATCCGCCTGGAAGGACACGCTGACGAGCGCGGTTCGCGTGAATACAATATGGCACTTGGCGAGCGTCGTGCAAAGGCTGTTGCTAACTACCTGTCAATTCAAGGGGTAGATCGTTCACGTTTTGACATCATTTCTTATGGTGAAGAGCGTCCTGCCATGATGGGCCATAGCGAAGGCTCATGGAGCAAAAACCGTCGCGCAGAAGTAAAACTGTAAGAAGAGCTCAATGAAGTATTTTTCCCCCCTAGCAGCGCTCTTGGGCGCTGCTTCAGTTTGTTATGTTTACGCGCAGCCTGCCGAGGTCGTTGATTTAACGGCAATGCCCGTTGAGCCCATGGTTCAAACGTCGGTGGTTGTGAATACAGCGAGTGCAGTCCAGGATGCCTCGGCATTAATTGTTGAAGAGGGTGCGACAAACAGTGGAGATTTATACTTTCAGTTGCAGACATTACAGCGTGAAGTAATGGAGCTCCGCAATGTTGTGGAGCTTCAAACGCGACAGTTACAAGAGCTGCGTCAACTCAGTTTGCAGCGTTACATTGAATTAGACCGACGATTGGCCTCGGGGGCGGTAGCCCCTGTGGACAACGATATTAACCTTGAAGAGTCTGGGGCTTCGGGTGAGACATCCAGTCCACCTGTCGCGAGTAGCGACACCTCTTCTGGCGTGGTCGTATCTGACATAGAGGCTTACGATAACGCGTATCAGTTAGTTAAGTCGCGTCAGTATCAACAAGCTATTCCACTTTTCGAACGTTTTATTGCGGAATATCCTGCTTCCGTCAGACAGGCAAATGCCTATTATTGGTTGGGTTCGCTGTATATGGTGGTCGACCAGTTACCTCAGGCAGAACGTCGTTTACAGGCGTTGTTGTCTGAGTTTCCAGAGCACAGCAAGATTCCCGACGCGAGTTATAAGCTAGCCACGTTATATTTTAAACAAGGTAAGCGCGATATCAGTCGCCAACTATTAGAAGAAATCATTGCAAAATACGCCAATACCAACAGCAATACGGTACAATTGGCGTCGGCATTTTTGCGCGATAACTTCTAATGGCAAGGCATGACTGACACAGTACGCATTACAGAGATTTTCTTTTCACTCCAAGGCGAATCCCGCACCATAGGTTTGCCGACGGTTTTTGTTCGTCTGACAGGTTGCCCCCTGCGGTGCCACTATTGTGATACTGCCTATGCTTTTCACGGTGGAAAAAGTCTTCCACTGCAAGAGGTGTTAGATGAAGTGGCGCGTTACCGTCCACGTTATGTCTGTGTCACTGGCGGTGAACCCTTAGCTCAAAAAAGTTGTTGGCCGTTGCTCAAACAGCTGTGTGATGTAGGCTATGAGGTGTCGCTGGAGACCAGTGGCGCCATGTCGACGGAGGGCGTTGATCCGCGTGTCGTGAAGGTGGTGGATTTGAAAACCCCGGACTCTGGTGAACAAAGTCGCAATGACTACGACAACATGCAGCGTCTCAATCCCCACGATCAAGTCAAGTTTGTCATCTGTTCTCGCCAAGACTACGATTGGGCCCGATTTGCCATTGATCAATATGCATTGGCAGGAAGAGTCAGTGAGATTTTGTTCTCCCCAAGTCATGGCCAAGTGTCACCCAAATCCTTAGCTGAGTGGATACTCGCTGATAATCTCGCCGTGAGAATGCAGTTGCAAATGCATAAAATTATCTGGAATGACGAGCCGGGGCACTGATGAGTAAGAAAAAAGCAGTCATATTGGTGTCAGGTGGGCTTGATTCCACCACGGTAACCGCCATTGCTAAGGCGCAGGGTTTTGAGTGCTATACCTTAAGTTTTGACTATGGCCAGCGCCATCGCGCCGAATTGATTGCGGCCGATAAGGTATCTAGGGCGCAAGGGGTCGCTCTGCATAAGACGGTGCGGCTCGATCTCAGCACCATTGGCGGTTCTGCGTTGACAGATATGAGTATCGACGTGCCAGAGGAAGAAACGACAGGTATCCCGGTGACCTATGTCCCTGCCCGAAATACCGTTTTTTTGTCGATTGCGCTTGGCTGGGCGGAGGTCCTTGGCGCAGATGATATCTTTATCGGGGTAAACGCGGTGGACTATTCGGGCTATCCCGATTGTCGCCCCGAATACATTGCTGCTTTTGAGCGTGTAGCGAATTTAGCCACCAAGGCCGGTGTGGAAGGCCATGCCATGACGATTCATACACCGCTGATTCATTTAACCAAAGCTGAAATTATCAAACTGGGTTTGGCGCACGGTGTGGATTACGGCATGACAGTCTCTTGTTATCAGGCGGAAACGTTGACGGGTGCAGCGTGTGGAAAATGTGATTCTTGCCGTTTGCGACGAAAAGGTTTCGTCGATGCAGGCGTGGAAGACCCTACGCTTTATCAATAAATATCATCTTTACCACGTGCAGCATTGCTTTGTTATGTCATTGAGGCTTACAAAAAAGGGTAAGCATCAACGCATGTCAGTGTTTTACCCATCACGCGTTATTAGGGGCATATTTTTTACGTTAAGACGGGATCTCACATTCTAATCCAGTGGTGAATGTTTCCTGTAGCGACTAGGATTAAGAGATTCTTTAAACGTGTTTCCGTTGCGGGGTTGTCATGAGACTTTATCGAGTATTGATCGGCATTGTTTTGCTTGCCAGTGTCGCCATTTACCTTGCAAATAACCCCAATGCCAAGACACCTCTTAAGTTTGCCACCAATCATTGGTTGGGATACGAGCCCTTATACGTTGCAAAAGACCTCCAATTAATCGATTCTAACAAACTCAATATTTTTACTTTATCTTCGACGACCGATGTGTTTCGAGCGTTACGGCATGGCGAGGTAGCTGGTGCGGCGTTGACATTGGATGAAGTGCTCCTGCTCTCCATGGAGGGGTATCCACTCACCATTGTAGGTGTGGCTGATATATCTCATGGTGCCGATTCGGTCATGTTGAGCAATCGCTACCCTACCGATGTACATTTAGCCGGTATGCGAATCGCCTACGAAGGCAATGTACTTGGCGCCTATATGGTGGCACGAATGCTCGAGAAGAAGGGTTTAAATTTGCTTGATGTTGCCTTGGTTGAAGCCGCCCCTCACGAGCATGCGGCGATGCTGGAGCGTGGCGAAGTCGATGCTGTGGTGACCTATGAACCCTTTGTTACAAGACTTAAAACAAAAGCGACGAGTATATTTTCTTCACGGGATATTCCTGGGGAGATTGTCGACGTCATGGCCGTCGATTTGTCGCAGGCTAAGCCGGAGCATATCGCGCATTTGTTAGATATTTGGCGGTTAGGTGTGGCGCAAATTTCAGCCTCAGAGCCTCATGTAATGCAGAACGTAGCCAGTCGACATCAGCTGGATGTGAACGAATTAAAAAGTGCCTTTGAAGATATAGCCTTTCCTAATACGGGGCCTGATTATCAACAGGTCATGTTTTTAGATAGTGAGCAATTAACGCGGACTGCCAGGAGAGTTTGGCAAGTGATGCAGCACGTTGGCTTAGGCCCGGCGCTATCACGGATGCCCAAATTGGAGATTAAATTGGAGGGTCTTGAATGAAGCTTTCCATGAATGTCGGGTTGCGTGATCGTTTAGTCATGATCATCCTGATCGTTGGGATTGGCGGAGAAATCGCTAAATTTAGTTACGACTACCTGCAGCTGGACAAGCATTTGGTGCAACAAGGTGAACAAAGTGTAAGTAGAACCTTATTTCGTGTAGCCGGTGTCGTTGATCAGATGCTGACCAACAAAAATATGACGGATGTGCAATGGCTGCTTGAAACATTGTCTATTCAAGAGGAGGACGTACACTCTGCGCTGGTTGGCCCCAATGGCACGATTGTGGCGAGTACAGAGCGAAAATTTATCAATCGTCCTATCTCTGATTACTCAGTGATGGTGGGTTCTATTCCTGAGCCTTCTGTCACTCAAGAGTCGGATGTCTCTTTGTGGGCACATGAAACTGGTATTGCTGGGGCGTCTAATATTTGTGTGTTAGATGAAAATGCATTGCGTAGTAAAACCTGTTACCGCTTGGTGCACTGGGAAGGATTAAGTGACCGCAAAGCGAGTCAAACGGCCGAAATTATGCGCGGCGTGGCGTTACAAATGATAATCATCACGCTATTGTCATTGGCGGTGTGGGCGGGCATTGGCTCCAATGTTGTCGCTAGAGCCAATGCAATTTATGACTCGGCAAGACGCTTTGAAAAAGGGGATCTTAATGCGCGGTCATCGTTAGATGGCGACGATGAATTCACGCATATAAGTCAAATGGTCGATAAGTCGTACGATCGGTTGGCATTAATGATTAAACAAATTGTTAGTGCTTTTAACACCTCAACATTACATAGCGACCCATTTACCGCGGGTCATGAGGACCGGGCGACCGATCTCTGCCGGCAGATTGGTCGACGGATGGCGCTCTCGAACATGCAGATGGAAGCCCTTTCAGTGGCAGCCCAAATCCATGATGTGGGACAAAGTGAGGTGCCCGCAGAAATCATGCTGAGTCCAAAACACTTGAGTGCGGAAGAGTTCAATTTTATAAAAATGCACCCGGTGGTAGGGGCCGACATTTTAAACAATATTGATTTTCCATGGCCTGTGAGTGACATCGTCTTACAGCATCATGAAAACTATGATGGCACGGGGTACCCCTCGGGCTTATGCGGTGAAGAAATTTGTGTCGAGGCTCGCATCATTCGTGTGGCTGATGTTTATGAAAGTTTGGTCTCCCACCGTCCTCATCGAGACGCCATGACGCCTGAAGCTGCTAAACGTTTTATTGGTGAACATTCTGGTCGCTATTTTGATCCTGAAATTGTCGGGCACCTCTTTGCGTTACTTGATGAGGGCTATCAATTACCCGAAGTCCTACACATTAAAAATTTGGAATCGCGACCTGATTTTGTCTCGGGTGAATTGCTATTTTTGAATCGAGACGCAACGAATGTGTCAGGCAGTGAAAGCCCGAGCGCGGGGTTTGAATCTAGTGAGCAATCGGATATGTTGTTGGCGGTAGAGCGCTCTATAGCGGCGATTTCCAAAACTTTGGAAATGCGTGATCCATATACAGCGGGCCACCAAGAGCGCGTCGCTGATGTCTCCGTGATGATTGGTAAATCCTTGGGCCTCTCTAAATATGACCTAGAAGGTTTGCGTCTTGCCGCTGTCGTACACGATATCGGTAAGATTAAGATTCCTATTAGTATTCTTACTAAGCCCCGCCGATTAAATGAGGTGGAGTATGCGTTGATGAAAACACACCCCGCTGCCAGTTACCAAATTTTAAAGGGTTTGGATATGCCATGGCCGGTGGCTGATATTGCCCATCAACACCATGAAGCTTGGGATGGCAGCGGTTACCCGCAGGGGCTCAAGGGTGAGCAAATATTATTGGAGGCCCGTATCCTTAGCGTGGCTGATATTGTTGAGTCAATGTCAGCGTCGCGCCCGTACCGTCCGGCGCTCGGACTCGATGCGGCGGTTGCCGAAATAAAAAAACAGCGCGGTCTAAAGCTTGACCCTATGGTGGTCGATGCCTTTTTGGCGTGCCTGGAGGCGGGATGTTGGGCGCAAGACCACTCATCTTTTCGACGGGTGAGTGTCGATAATTGACTGTCAAAAGTCCTCGCTGAGGCAAAAGATCACCCTGTGTCACGTAGGGATTTACTTTATAAATGCTCGGAAGTTTAAACGGAGCATTTTTATGGAAGGATCTAAGTTTACGTCAACGCAAAACGACGTTCTCGATGCTTTCAAGCGTTTGAAATATCCCGCCGTTTTTTACCCTGAGGTGCCTGAGGGACGATTTGCTTGCTATATCTTCGTCAAAGAGGATGGTTTTGTGTGGGTCGAACCCGGTTATCAAGATCCTTGGGATCGCTACCCAAGAGTCCGTTGTATTAATGAGCCCCTCCTTCTTAAAGGCAACATGATCATTTTCAGCAATGGCTGGATTGGTGAGGGAGATCCCGACGAGGGCCAACAGATTTGGCGTTATTGGTTGGATTATCGCCGTCAATTTGGTCGTAGTTGGGAGGAAGAGCGTCACTACGTACTGGTCGATTGCTTAAAATCTCGTTGGAACGATCAACGCCTCATCTAGATCTCATTATTTATTAATATTGTCTTCATCCCTTTCTGCCGCCCAATGTAAACCCTTCACTTTTGTTCGCAGTATTATTGTGACAAATCACAGCTAGATTTCTTGTACCTTTGCTGTATCACCATTTGCGGAGGTTTACATGGAAGTTGTGACAAATATGTACTATCTTCAAAAGCGTCATCGGTTAGGCGATGACGCTTTTTCCTCGCCCATTCAAGCCGCCATGGACAAGGCGTATTGGAATGATTGGTTTGAAGATATGCAGGGTACAACCATGACCGAGACATCAAAGGATGACACCAGTGGCTGGGAAAGTCGCGATCGTTTGAGTACCCCAGTGGGCGTGAGGACGGCGCTGCAGGTGTTAATCAAAGAAACATTGTCGGCTGGATGTCGATCCTTTCGCGACAGTAAAACCTTTTGGAAGCAGGTGGGGCTTGAAGAGAACTTATTGCGCGAAGTCGAGGCGTTGAATGTGCAAGAGTTTGATGAGTTCACCGCCATGGTGACGCATTACATGCTCATGAATAACCTTTCCTTCGATGTAGCTGTTCTTAATCGTTCCGCCGGTTTGTTGATTCGCCAAAAAGCAGAAAACCATCTTCTGAATGAGTTTGTGATTGCCGGCGCAAGCTCGCCTATGTTGCGTGATCTGTTTGGTCTGCGAAGCCACGACATCGTTGCTATTCGAGAGCGCTTGGGTGTGTCGCAACCTGGTGGCCGACCTCGCCGGGCCAGTCGTGAAGAGGCGGCTGACATTATGCGCTGTTGGTTTACTCAGCTGGCCAGCGTGGATGTAAGACTCCGTTTGTTGTGGGTTCATCAGGAAACACAGCAGCCCCTCACCTGTGTTTTTGATGTCGTTAGAATCCACGACAGGGCGTCTCTCTAAAGGCCATCGATGACCTTGGGACACCCGCTATCTTAAGCTATAAATAGCGGGTGCTTATCAAGGAGAAAATGATGGAAGAGCCATTGATACCCCTGCGTATCGTTACAGCAGCTTCACTGTTTGATGGTCATGATGCTGCCATCAATGTCATGCGCCGGCTTATCCAAGCACGAGGTTGCGAAGTCATCCATCTTGGCCACAACCGCAGTGTTGATGACATTGTCAGAGCCGCTATCCATGAAGATGCCGACGCCATTGCCATTAGTTCTTATCAGGGCGGCCACATGGAGTTTTTCCGGTATGTGGTGGATTTGTTGCGCGAGCACGGCGCTTCTCACATCCGCGTGTTTGGTGGGGGCGGTGGCACCATTACCCTAGAAGAGATTTCTGAACTGGAGGCTTACGGCGTTTGTCGTATCTACCATCCCACCCACGGTATGGAGATGGGCCTTGAGGGAATGATTGACGACTTGGTTCGTCTGGCTGGTGAAAATAGACGCGACTCTTTCATTCCGACGCAGATAGATAGCGAATCCCCCACCTCGGTGGCGGCGATGATTTCTGCCTTGGAAGACGGTCTTTTGGATGAGGCCGCACTCAATACCTGGCGAGAACAATGGCGTACAGCCAAACAGTCTCCAGTGCTAGGTATCACTGGTACAGGTGGTGCTGGCAAGAGTTCGAGTGTTGACGAATTGTTGGTAAGGTTTCTCAATACCCGTCCAGAGATGAGCATAGCGGTACTAGCGGTAGATCCTACCCGTCGTCGTAGCGGTGGTGCCTTGCTTGGCGATCGCATCCGTATGAATAGCCTCCGTTCGCCACACATCTTTATGCGCAGTATGGCGACACGACGTCAGCACTTAGCCACCAACGAAATGTTAGCGGATGTCACCGCGATGTTGCGTGCTCAGGACTACGACCTGGTCATCGTTGAAACCGCGGGTATCGGACAAAGTGACTCTGAAATTGTCGATTTAGTCGATTTTTCTCTCTACATCATGACCAGTGACTTTGGCGCCGCCAGTCAGTTGGAGAAAATCGACATGATCGATTTCGCCGACATGATCATC
>DATHYR010000220.1:0-5286 GCA_035458985.1 Pseudomonadales bacterium | reverse complement strand
AATGAAAAGACTGCTTTCCAAGCAATGACCCCGATAGTATCGATAATGCTCTGACGAAAGGACGGTGCCAGGATGTTAATCGAATGCCCAAACACAAAGAGCGCAATGCCCGCTAACAGTTCATTTCCCATGAGTGATCTCCCAAAAAAGTTGGTTGCAGAGTATGGCATTTATACGTTTTATGCCAGTGCTTATGGTGCATTGGCATAAGCATTCGTTATAAAAGCTTGCTCATCATATAACAACTTATTACGCTTGCGGTTTTGCACTTCGAGAGAACACCATGGAAGAAATTTTCCCCGTTTTTTGGCCCTATTACGCTATGGCGCTGGCCTTAGCCACCCTGCTTGGCGCCGTTGCCCAACGCAGTCGGTTTTGCCTACAAGGCGGCCTAAGGGACCTTGTCAACCTCGGTCAATCTCAGCGGATCATGACCTACGTTGCCGCGATGGCCTTTGCCATGCTTGCCACCACAGTTGTGGAGAGTTTGTCACTGGTCAATGTAGATGTCACCAAGCCCGCCTACCGAGGCAGCGAATTCCTGTGGGGACGCTATGTGCTTGGTGGCTTCTTGTTTGGGTATGGCATGGTGCTTTCTCATGGCTGCGGTTTCCGCCAGGTCGTTAAGAGCGGCGAAGGCAACCTGAAAGCCCTGTGGGTGCTGTCGGTCATGGCGGTCACCATTTACTTGATGACCCGAGGTGAATTCTTTGGTAGCACCCTGCTACCCCTGTTTGCCCCTCTGACGATCAGCTTAAATAGCCATCAAGATCTGGGGAGTATCCTCCTCAACGAGCAAGCCAATACCTTGCGCCTAGGCATAGCATTCATCTTTAGCGCCTTTGTCAGCTACAAACTGATTCAACAGAAAAGTTCGCTAGGCCGTTGGTTTACCACCTTATTTATAGGTAGCGCCATTGCGTTGGGGTTCGTTCTAACGGGCGGAGAATACGCCCAATTGCTTGCTGAAGAAGCGCAATTTATGAGCACGCCACCCGCCGGATTGGGCGGCCAATCATTCACCGTGGCCGCACCACTGGGCGACATGGTCTACTTTCTAAGCCAGTGGTCTTTCCCCAGCCTCACCTTTGGCGTACTCGCCGTAAGTGGTTTATTACTGGGGTCTTTCCTGAGTGCCATCATGGGTAAACGCTTTACAGTTTCAGGGTTTGATTCTCGTAAAGACATGGTCGTTGCCAGTGTGGGAGGAAGCTTGGCTGGTGTCGGTGCAGTAATCGCCCTCGGTTGTTCGGTGGGGCATGGCCTGACAGGCATTGCCACATTATCGCTGGGCTCCATGCTGTCCTTTGCCGCCATCGTGGCCGGAGGACTTCTTGCCATAAGACAGACCGCACGTTAGCACATCTTTTGCCCCCCGCTAGGCGTATACATCAAGAAACGAAGAGACATGTATGCGCCTACTAATACTTTTGAGTCTGTTTTATGCCATGACCAGCCACGCCGAGCCAAGTTACTACAACGACTACGAAACCCTGCGTTACGAAGTGCTGGCCACTTACCCCAACGATATAGAGATCCGTCGCTACCAACCCGCCGTGGCGGTGAGCACGCGTGGCACCACCCAAGAAAATGCCTTCAATTTATTGTTTAAATACATCACCGGCGCCAATGTGGCTAAACAGAGCATCGACCGCACCCAACCCAGCGAACAGCAGTCGGTAGAAGTGGCGATGACCACCCCTGTAGAGATGCAAAAGGCTGGCAATGGCCAGATCATGCGTTTCTTTTTACCGAGCCAATACACCCTGGACACCGCTCCACAACCCATTCACCCTGCGGTGTATTTAGAAGAGCGACCCGCCCAAACGGTGGCAGCCATTCGCTATTCTGGCTACAACAACGACAAAAAAATTGCCAAACACGAAAAGCTACTGCGCGACCTGATCGCCCAGGAAAACTACCAAGTAGTGGGCGATAAAACGGTGTTTGGCTATGACGCGCCGTGGCGATTGTGGTGGCTACGCCGCAATGAAGTCATCCTACCGATAACCATGGAATAAGGCTTTTTCCCTACAAAAAGTCTTTTAAACAACACTTTCCCGAGGGGTTACTCGTGACACAGGCGCACAGGCCCTGCTTGGTTTGCTCTGCCACATACGCTTTTACTGAGGTATCCTGCGCATAGTCAGCCCGAGTCACACCATAGCAATAGCATAACAGCGCACTAGGCTCTAACGATTTAGCACCCACTGGAGTACGAATATCGCCTTGATCAAAGGTCTGTTGCGAAGAAAAGTAGATCACCTTGCAAGAGGCAGTATCACAAAAGTGATATCCCTCGTTGGCAAGGAGGTGATGCCACGGGTGCTGAAGGTGGTGACTTACCGTACGTGACAATACTGATTTGCAGGTATTACCGCACACAGGACAGAGGGATTTATCGTCTATCGAATTCTCCGCTGATCCACGACAACAATCACTCATAGGCACACCTCCATCCAACGAACGACAAGTATAGGTCTGTACCGCGTCAATGGCATAAGGATTAGCTGTCTTGATTTTCCTGCTGCTGTGCACGCAAGGCACGCTTGGCCTCACGACGCTCTTGCATAATACTGATGGCATCCTTACCAATGTGCGCTAACCCACGCTCCTCAGCCAAACGCATTTGATGCTCTCGCTCACGGAAACGAGCGATTTGCTCATCACTGTGAGTGCCATAACAATGCGGACAGCTGACGCCTTGCTCATAGTGCGCATGATGCTTGTCTGCTTCAGTAATAGGTAAACGACAGGCGTTACATAGATCGTAATGCCCCTTTTGTAATTTGTGGTCGACTGTGACGCGGTCATCAAACACAAAGCATTCACCTTCCCACATAGTATGTTCTTCGGGTACTTCTTCCAAGTACTTTAGAATGCCGCCCTTAAGGTGATACACCTCTTCAAAGCCCTGCTCTTTCAAGTACGCCGTCGACTTTTCACAACGGATTCCGCCCGTGCAAAACATAGCCACTTTCTTGTTCTTTTGCGGGTCGAGATGGTCTTTCACATAGTCAGGAAACTGACGAAAGCTCTCGGTTTCAGGGCTAATCGCGCCCTTAAAGGTACCGACATTCACCTCATATTGGTTACGCGTATCGATCAGCACCACCTCGGGGTCAGAAATCAGAGCATTCCAATCTTTGGGGTCGACATACGTACCCACCACACGATTGGGGTCAATGCCCTCAACCCCGAGCGTCACGATTTCTTTCTTGAGTTTCACTTTCGAACGCTTAAAGGGCAGCTCGTCGTGCAGCGACTCTTTAGTATCTAGCGGCGCCAAGCGCTCGTCGCTACGCAACCAAGCCACCACCGCGTCGATACCTTCCCTACTACCGGCAATAGTGCCGTTGACCCCTTCGTTCGCCAACAACAGCGTACCGCGCACATCGTACTGCTCCATTAACGCCAACAATGGCTCGCGCAGGGCCTCAAAGTTTTCCAGGCGAACAAAGCGATACAGGGCGCAAACAACAATTTTAGACATGGTGGTACCTAGTTGGGTTGAGCTAAAGGCGCGCATGATACAAAAAAGCGGTGAAAAAGTCGCCAATTTGACAAAAAACTACCCCCGGAAAGACCACTAAAAGAGCAAAGATTCACCAAAAATGAGGGCTAAATCCGCAGAGCCCATGCTTCGAAGCCAAATTTGTTTGGTTACTTCAATGAATAGACTTAATACTGAAAAGTGCAGGACACGTCACAGTTTAAATTTTTTTATCACATAGAATAACTTCCTAGTTTGTTGGATTAAAACTCTTAAAGGCAAACCAACGGTAACGTTGGGACGCAAAGCCAGTGCCCTCATGAAATAAAGGGTCGAACGGTTACCGAGAACTCTCGTTAAAGGAATATCAAACATGATTAACTCATCTCTCTTAAAGGCATTTTCAAAAAAATCCTTACCAATGCTCGCCGCTCTCCCCTTTGCAATCTTTCTTAACAACGATGTTTACGCAAATGAATCTCAGGCGATTTGGTATGATGACGAAAAGCAGGCGCTAGCCATTGACCCCTACTTTGACGGGCATGGTGGCGCAATTTACTTTGATTTTAACGATGACCATGTTGCCGCTGGCGTTATAAGTCAATGGGGCTGGAGCTATCTTGTGGGTGATAAAACCTCTTTGGGTCTTTACCAAAAAATGAGCCCCTATAGCACATCTTGGGGCTGGTCCCCTATTTCACTAGGAAACTTGAAGCCAACTTACAACTTATCTACCAATGTAACGACTCTATTTTATGGATATAAGACGTTAGACGGCTTTTCATATACAACACAAGAATGGAACGTGGTGACGGGTAAAACAGTCATCTATGTCAAACCAATCATTAACAACCAGGTAATCCCAGTTGATAGTTCAATACTTGAAGATACCTATGTGAAATTACAAAATGATTGGCAACCTATTTCAGACTTAATAAATATGGTTGAGCCCATAGAACCTATTAATGTTGATTTTTCAATTTCACCCGGTGTCATCAATACCAAGAGCAAGGGCAAATGGGTTAACGCCGAGATAAGTATTGAACCTGAGTACTTAGTAAATAACATTGATATCGAATCCATTGAAATCACCCTTAGTGCCGACATTAATGTAGAGGGCGTTCTACATGAACGCGTAGAAATCAAACGAGGCGTATCATTTTCCGAAGAAGATGGCTCACTTACGTGTAAATTCGACAGACAGCAAATTATCGATGTATTAGCAGACAATAAAACAACGGTATATTTGCATGGAAAACTTTATGACGGAACCCCAATAGTGGGCCAAACCGTTTTGAAAGTATTAAGCGGACATAGCAAGGCTAAATGAAAAAGCATTAGTATTTTCAGCGTTGGTATGTGTCTCTAGGAGCGAGAGATTTCAGTTATTCAAACACAATGTGCGAATAACTGGGTCTTTCCTTAATTGCTTCATACGCAATGGCAAGTGACGCATTCATTTGATCTTCAGCCCCCATCAAATAATCGGCAATCCTGATCATCCAAGCATTTGGCTCGGCGTGTGGAGCGCGTTCTCTAATTAGTCCTAGTAGCGCCTCGTAATTCTTGTGCTTGGAAACAACGGCCATGGCTATTAATGCAGCCGCAGGAGACCTTCGGTGGCCTTGTCTACAATTTACGATAAGTGGGCCGTCTCACTTCCTACCCATAAATAATATTCGTTTGCACGCTCTTGGCCAGCAGTCGCCCATCGGGCCGCCATATCCAAGCGGTGGAAGAACTGATCCCCGCTTCATCAAAATCCGCCACGGAGTGATACCCCAAGAAGTCGT
>DATHYR010000219.1:0-1148 GCA_035458985.1 Pseudomonadales bacterium | reverse complement strand
TAAAGAGCAGCTCAATGCCATTTTTCTCCGACCAGGCCGCGAGCGCACCACTGATGTATTCCGGGCCGTTGTCACACCGTAGCCGTCGAGGTTTGCCCCGCCATTCAATCAGTCGATCCAGCGTTCTGATGACGCGCTCAGCAGGCAAGGAGAAGTCTACCTCGATACCCAAGCCCTCCCGATTACAATCATCAATAATATTTAGCAGTCGGTAGCTGCGGCCATCGTCAAGTTGGTCATGCATGAAGTCCATTGACCATGTTTCGTTGATGGTCGGTGGCACCGCCAGTACATCAGGCTTTTCACGGTTCAACCGCTTCTTAGGCTTGATACGCAGGTTCAATTCCAGCTCCCGGTAAATGCGATAAACCCGTTTGTGATTCCAAGGAAAGCCTTTCACATTGCGCAGATGCAAGAAGCACAGGCCAAAGCCCCAGTTGCGCTGGTTGTGAGTTAACCGCAGCAACCAATCGGCAATGACAGCATTCTCGTCACTGAGCTTGGCCTGATAACGGTAACAGGTTTCGCTGATGCCATAGGTCTCGCAGGCCACCCGAACATTGACGCCCTGTTGACTGACCGCTGCCTTAGCAAGTTCGCGCCTCTGGCAGGGCATTACCACTTTTTTTCGAGGGCTTCCTTGCGTAGCTCAGACTTGAGGCGCTCCTCGGCATACATCTTCTTTAACCGCCGATTCTCGTCCTCGAGCTCCTTCAGGCGGACCATCATAGACGCGTCCATGCCGCCGTACTTGCTGCGCCACTTATAAAACGTGGCATTGCTCATGCCATGCTCTCGACAAAGCTCAGGCACCGGCACGCCACCTTCGGCTTGCTTAAGAATGCCCATGATCTGGCTGTCACTGAATCTTGATTTCTTCATGCAGAATCTCCTGCGTATAGGGTACGAGAAAATTCTACTTTTGACTTCTGCTATTTTTTGGGGGGATTACCGGCAGGGGTGTTGGTGGGCCGAAATCAATGGAGTCTGACCCTATTGATCTTGATTTGGCGGCATCGGCAATCTGTTTTAGGCCGTCTCCATTAGCTACGGCAACAAATGGAAAAATAACAAATAGTAATGCTGGCGCTATTTTCATAGTGATTTGTAACGCCTCAAACAGCCGTGCGATTTCTGCATCGGCTGGT
>DATHYR010000218.1:0-2129 GCA_035458985.1 Pseudomonadales bacterium | reverse complement strand
GATTCGCCTTTCGTTGAAGCCCGCGTGTGGGCACGATTCCCCCGCGCCACAGCAAACAAAGTGATCCCGTTCGGATGGTGTGAAAAAGCCTCCAACAATGAAGAACCCCTCACAGGGTCACATATCAGGCTCGGTATCGATATCGCCGCTGATGGTGGTGACGAATTCGTGATAGCGAAAGCCGACGGTTTCAAAGCAAGCATTGTTCACCGTTCTAGTGGCAAAGCAAACGAAAACGCTGTAGATGTCGCTAACGTATGCCTACACCACATCAGGGAAGCGGAAGAAACACACGCTGCCCGTGAACTACAAGAACCACCCAGAGTGAAAATTGACACTATCGGTGTCGGATGGGGTGTCGTGTCCATGTTGCAGAAATGGGGTCAAGAAGGTAAACACAGGTCGAAAATTGTGCCTGTGAACGTGGCTGAGCGTGCTAGGGATCCTCAAAAATTCCGCAACATCAGATCAGAACTATGGTGGAACGGCAGAGCCCTACTACAACCGGATCAAGATGGGCGTCAAAATCTTGCTTTAGACACTGAACGTAAAGTCATGTCACAACTTGCCGGTCCCACATTCAAATCAGACTCCGCTGGCCGTATACAAATCGAAACGAAAGCGGAAATGAAACGCCGTGGCGTATCAAGCCCAGATCAGGCGGAAGCAGTACTACTCGCCGTATACGAACCCCCCGGGAAAGACATACCTAACGGGGCACCCATCGGATTCGGTCAAATGAACGAATTCAGTAGCCTGAACTTTGGTAACAGTCTCGTGCTTTAACGGGCAAGAGCCGTAGCCATCCGTGACCACGCCAACGGGGTAGCCCCGTCAGGCTGATACCCACCCGCGCCACCAAACAAGATCGGTGTCACCGGGTAAGCGTCACGAACCTGCTCCATCGCCGACTCTAACCCATCCACCGTGTACGTGACACTGCTTAACGGATCCATGTAATGACCGTCAGCACCACCAGCAATAAAAACATAGTGGGGTTTGAATTCATTAGCGACTTGAAGGAAGTCAGTGATGCCTTGCTGTAAAGCCCTGTCGCCTTCACGATAATTCAACGGCCAGTTAAACACTTTTTGTGCCATGTTGTCTTTCAACCCTGTACCGGGGAAAATACCGTATTCGTGAATACTGTACGTGAGTATCCCGTCATCGTTGAACGCTAACGCTTCAGTCCCGTCACCGTGATGCACGTCAACGTCGAGTATCGCTACCCGGTGACCGTCAGCACGGAGCCGTTTCGCTGCTATAACGAAATCAGCAAACACACAGAAACCGCTTGAACGGTCGTAGGCTGCGTGATGTTTAGCCCCGGGGAAATGCACTGCCGTCAATGTTTCGTTATTTGTCAACGTGTCTAGGGCTGCGAGTGTGCCGCCAACGAATAAATTGGCTAGATAGGACATGTCCGGTCGTTGCCCTGACCATTCGGCACTGACGTGTTGATTCATTACTTGGTCAACGTATTTGGGTGAATGCACAGTGGTGAGTACATCGTTACCTACCGGGGTTGGTTCTATTGTTTCCACGTTGAGGCCGTGTGTGTTGGCGTGTAGCAGGGTGGATTCGTAGGCTTTAATGAATCTGCGGCCTTGTGTGGGGTGTGTGGGGTCGAAGACCCAATTGGCGTATTCGTCGCTGTGGACGATGATCATGTCTTTCATGTTTTTTCCTCTCCTCCCCCGTGAGTGTATATGGCTAGTCTCGGTGTTTGCTAATTGACCATAGGAATAAGCCCCAGAGGGTGATCATGCCGGTGATGCCGAGAATGAGTGTGGTGATACTTTGTGTGTCCCAGTCGGTCATGGGTTTTCCTCTCGTTTATGAAGTTCTTGGAATACGAATGTTCCGGGCATGTTGGCGAGGTGGATGATGTTAAGTGGCACGTCTCCACCGACACCGCTGTGTTCCATGTTTAAGAGTGCGGTCCTGATGCTGTTTATTGTGGGGACTGTTATCCATTCTGATGTGGTGTTTTTAACCCAATTCATTAGTCCTCCTGTTGTGTGAGGGTGGCGACACCAACAGTGTTGCCGTTAACGTCCCTGAGATGGCGAATTGAACCAACGCCCCATTCTGTGACGTGGTTGGCGTATTGGTTGAGGATGCGTGCG
>DATHYR010000217.1:0-2064 GCA_035458985.1 Pseudomonadales bacterium | reverse complement strand
GGTGCGGCGCGCATTTGTTGCCACCACTCAACTGTAGCGTCAATTTGGCCTTGGTCATCAATACGTGGATAGGGGATTTGTTTACGGCGACAGGCTTTGGCGTAAATCGGATGGCCTTGCTCAAAGAGCAATTTTTGGCAGTAGGCATCGTCGAGTTTGCGCTGACCATAAAGGCCAGCGGCTCGGCGTTGACGCTCTGCTTCAAACAGCAATAACCCCGCGGCAACCGATACATTCAGCGATTGCACCATGCCCACCATAGGGATAATCACTTGCTGGTCTGCCAATGCGAGTGCTTCGGCGCTTACACCGTCTTTTTCGTGGCCGAGGATGATGGCCGTTGGGCGAGTGTAGTCAACTTCACGAAAGTCGATCGCCTCGGCAGAAAAATTGGTCGCAATAATTTGCATACCTTGCTGGCGAAATGCGCTGAAGGCTTCGTCGACCGTGTAATGTTTGATGGTTTTGACCCATTGCTGACTACCCGAGGCGGTATTACCTGAGACGCGCATTTCAATTTCTGGCCAAATCGCATGAATTTGGTGTACGCCAACAGCGTCGGCGCTGCGGATCACGGCGGCGATATTGTTGGTCTTGTGGACTTGATCTAAGCACAGCGTGAGATCAGGTTGGCGGTTATCGAGCATTTGATTAATGCGAGCGAAACGTTCTGGACTCATATTGGATTTTTGATTGATTGAGATAAAAAAACAAAGGGCGCCTAAGCGCCCTCAACCTGCTAGTAGAGCTTACAGCTCCATCACACCGTCCATTTCGACCAAAGAACCTTTTGGCAGTTCTTTTACGCCAATGGCAGCACGGGCTGGGTATGGCTGGCTGAAATATTGACTCATGATTTCGTTAACCGTGGCAAAGTGCGATAGGTCAGTCAGGAAGATATTGAGCTTAACGATATCATTCATGCTGCCACCTGCGGCTTCGGTGACCGCAGTTAAGTTTTGGAATACTTGCACCACTTGGGCGCTAAAGTCATCGCTGACAATTTGCATGCTCACAGGATCGAGTGGGATCTGACCTGATAGGTAAACAGTGCTACCGACTTTAACCGCTTGTGAATAAGTGCCAATGGCGGCGGGGGCTTTGTCGGTCGCTATGATGATCTTTTCTGCCATGATGCTCTCTCTGCTAAGGTGTCTGTTACTAGGATTAACGGTTACGAGATGTGCGTAACACTTCAGGGAGAACCCGAATACGGCGCATCACGTTGGCTAAATGAATACGGTCGTGTACCGAAATACGCAGGTTAATCAGATACACTCGACCATCACGTTCTTCGGTACTTAAGTTGTGGATGTTAGAGCCTTCTGCGGCAATAATCGAGGTAATTTTAGCCAGTGCGCCTTGGTGGTTCACAATCTCAACCCGCAGGTTCGCTTGGTATTCCACCCCATCCACATTGTCCCATTGTACTGGGATATATTTGTCTGGTTCACCTTGATAACCGCGAATGTTGGCACAGTTTTCCATGTGCACCACTAAGCCTTTACCTGGGCTGACGTGGGCAATCACCGCATCTCCCGGGATTGGGCGACAGCAGTTGGCGAAGGTGACGAGCATGCCCTCGGCGCCGCGGATAGGCATCAGGTGTGAGTCTTTGTTTTCACTCGGTAGCATGGTATCGCCAAGCAAACGCTGAGCAATCACAATACTCATCGCATTACCTAAGCCAATATCGGCGAGCAAGCTATCTAAGGTTGTATGTTTAGTGTCGCGGATGACTTTATCAATCTGTTCTTTTGCTATGGTATCCAGCTTGTGCTCGCCCAATGCGTGATTGAGTAAGCGTCGACCAAGTGAAATCGCATCATTACCTTTGACGGTTTTGAGCACTTGGCGGATTTTTGAACGCGCTTTGCCTGTGACCACAAAATTCAGCCATGCGGCATTAGGACGAGCGCCTTTGGCAGTAATAATTTCGACGGTTTGTCCGGAGATCAGCGGCTGGCTGAGGGGGTACGCTTGGCGATTTACGCGGGCACCGACACAGGTATTACCTACATCGGTATGCACTTCGTAAGCAAAATCGACCGCGGTTGCGCCAAC
>DATHYR010000216.1:0-16029 GCA_035458985.1 Pseudomonadales bacterium | reverse complement strand
CGTGGGCGCGTTTGGCGCGAGATCTCGATGTCGCCAAGTTGGCAGAAGTGACTTCAGTACATGGTATGAGTGAGTTGTTTGCCTTGGCGGATCAAATTCTGGCTGGCCAAGTGCGCGGCCGCGTGGTGATTGACGTCAATAGATAATCATTTAGTTATTAGAATATTTAAATGATTTTGTTCGGTCTAGATTTGATTTTTTGTCATGGCTAAATGATAGAGAGGGCACTTGTGCCCTCTCTAAATTTTGCCTTTTTAACAACCAACTTGGTTTGCATTTATAACCTTTGCAGCTTCAAATAAACACTCTGCGTCGTTACCATAGAGTTGTGGTCCGCCCATATATGGTTTTCCTCGCGCAGGACCATAGCTGTTAACAGATATAATTGGGCCTTGACCTAAATCTTGCTCTTGTGATTGTGACCAAGGGCCACCAGATGCTCCACCCGACAGCCCGCAATTAGGTAAAAGTAAAGAATCTAGGTATCCGGTACTTAAATTCTCCCCGCAATACATAAAATTTGGATCATCTCTGTAAGAATAGCCCAAGGCTCTTGTATATTTAGTTACGTCAGTACCGCTAAAAGAAATTTTCATGGGGGTAACAACTAGATCTAAATCTTTAGGTTGTCCGCTACCGAGAAATAGTGTATCGGATAAATTGCCTACAATATAAAAGGCATAATCCCATGGTATGTTTTCTGGGAATTCTCCAGTACTCCAGTTAACGCTAACAATTCCAAAATCTGCAATCCAACAACCTAGAACGTCATTACTACAATTTTTATCTGTAGAAGTACCACTTGCGACCTGATTTGGAATAAAAATAGCTGCCTCTGCAAATTTTTTATTTATATCGTCATAGACACAGTGGGCAGCAGTTAAGATTATGCTTTTTCCATCCCCATCAGGACCTTCAATACCATCGTCTATTAATGTTCCAGAGCAAACGTAAGGCACGCCTGACATAATAAAATAAATCCTACCCGCGGCATTTTGAATATTCCCCCCGTTTGTCCATGGAGAATTTTTAATATCTACAAATTCCGTCCCGCCGGTATCACCACCAGAGCCACCACCAGAGCCCCCACCGGGCTTACCGCCACCACCACCTTTTGCCCTCGGTTCGGGGGTTGCCGGGACATTATGGCCATAAGGTTTTAAAACGCCCCCTTTACCTTTTAAGTATGCAAGTCCCCGGTGGTCTAGCACAAAATCCCGCGGCTGCGCCGCCGCCATGCGTTCGGCGGTCCAATATTTAGAAACTTCTAGTGCGCGTTCGTTGGGCGCGGCACTAAGGGTGAGTGAGGTACTGAGCGAGGCGAACAACAACAGAGCATGGGACGTTTTCATGATAACAACCTGTTCTAACGTGCGAATATAATAAGTGTAGAGAGTGGGTCGGCTGTTGTGGCGCTAAATACAGTTTATTTTATTCTGAAAACTAGAGTTCTTAGTTTTGATCGATCTATTAATCGAGCGGGATGTCGTCTTTCCAAGGCGCTTCCGCGCCTGCATGTTGCACGGTAACGGCCGCGACGGCCGCACCATAGCGAAGGGCTTGAGTCGTATTTTCTTTGCTAAGTTGTCCGATACGATTTTTGTTGAGCAAGCCTTGCTCGTGTAAATAGGCCATGACCCCCGCATTGAACGTGTCACCTGCGCCCACCGTATCTACCACCTCAACACGCTTGGCGCTAACACTGCAGATGTCGCCATTTGGCAATATTCCCATAGCGCCATCGCCACCTTTGGTGAGAATTCTCAACGCGGTATCGGGACGTCCGATACGGAGGAACTTCGCTGTAAGATTACCGGGTGTGTTATCGAACCATTCGAGATCTTCGTCCGACATTTTGATGATGTCGGCAATGTCAAAAAAGGCTTCTATGCGCGCGCGATAGTCTTTGTCGTTGGCAATGAAATCGGGACGAATATTTGGATCAAACACGATGACGCGTTTTTCTGCCTCACGCTGGGCGATGGCGAGATAGGTATCTGCCGCGGGGTTATTGATCAAGCTAATACCACCGAAATAGAGTGCACTCACCTCATGACTCAACGTGGGGCTGTCGTTGTCGCTAAGCATGCGTCCGGCGCTGTTGTCATCGTAAAACGTGTACGACGCGTGGCCATTGACAAGATTAACGAAGGCGAGGGTGGTAAGGCGGTCACTACGAGCTATTAACGACGTGTCAACGCCGCTTGCATGCAATTTGCGAATTAATTGATCGCCAAAGGCATCGTTGGAAATTCCTGAGAAAAGGGCACAACTACACCCGAGACGTCCAAGCGCTAAGGACGTGTTATATACGGCGCCACCTTCTACTGGGCGCAACATATCTTTGCCTTTGTATCGTTGGGGAATCATATCGATCAGTGCTTCGCCACAACAAACAATCATCATAGTGTCCTACTTCAAACGAATCTCAAAGATGTCGGCATCTTGATGGGCTGGAAAACTCTCGCGAAAAGCGTTGACGCGCTGTAGATCAAGTGTGGCGGTATAGATACCAGGCTGATCTTTTCCATCCAACACAATCTCCCCCTGCGGAGAAACTATAAGCGAATCGCCACTGTATTCAAGCCCTTTGCCATCGACGCCGGTTCGATTGACACCAATCACATAGGCTTGATTTTCAATCGCTCGGGCTTGTAATAGCGTGCGCCACGCATGACGTCTAGCCGCCGGCCAGTTCGCCACAAAAATTTGTAAGTCATAGTCATGCTGATTTCTGCACCATACCGGAAACCTGAGGTCATAGCAGACTTGCGGATTAATCCGCCATTGCCGGAAAGGAATAATTAGGCGCTTATCGCCACTGACATAGCGCGTGTGTTCGCCGGCCATACGAAACAAATGGCGTTTGTCATAGTGGTGGTGGATGCCATCGGGTTCACACCACACCAATCGATTGGCAACCCCATGCTCAACATCCACACCGTAGCTTCCACAGATGGCGCTTCGGTAGGTATTTGCCTGGTGTTGAAGCCATTGGAAGGTTGTACCCTGAGGTGGTTCTGAAAATTGTTTGGGGTCACTACCAAAGCCAGCGGTGAACATTTCAGGTAACACAATGAGGTCACAATTGTTCAGTTGCGAGAGCTGCTGTGCTAAGTGTTGGCGATTGTGTTCGGGGGCCTGCCACTGTGGATCAGTTTGCAGCAGGGCCACGTGAAGCGTAGACATAATTATTTAGGAAAGACTGTCTTGCGGATGTTCTCAGCACTGATTTCTTGAATATTACTCAATTCTTCCACTTTTCGAGCGGTATCATTGATGACCTCTTTGATGAGCACTTTCACATCGCTGGGAAATTCATTGATTTTGTTGGCAGTCAGTTCAAATAGCATCATTTGGTTGAGGAAGTTATTCAAGATATGCTGAGTCGACTGTGCCATGGCACGATAAATTTCATATCTTTCGTGCATGAGAAGCGTTTTTTGTGCCGCAAACACGGTGAGCTGATTTTGTACGCGTGCTTTGAGTTGAATTGGCATGAGTGGTTTGCGGATAAAATCTGAGGCTTCGTGTTTAAACGCCTCCATTTCGCGACGTTCGTCGAGATTTGAGGTAATAAAAATGACCGGCAGTGCAGGTAGACCATGCAACCTGCGGATTTGAGCTAAAACCTCAAAACCATCCAGATCATCTAGCCCAATATCTAATAAGATCAGATCGGGTTTGTCTCGCTCAGCGAGTGTTAGTGCTTCTTTGCCTGAGCGCGTTAAAATGACACGATACTCAGGCGAAAGAATTTCCTGCAGTGCGGCAAGAATGATCGTATCGTCGTCAACACATAAAATAGTGGCCATAATCTTAACGCATTGCGTCCTTTCTAACGCCACCCTTCAGGTAGCTTCTGCATGATGTATGGCCCAATGATCATTCCGATACACAGGCCAGTGATTACGCCGAGTGTATTTGCTCCAAAGTCTGCCCATTCAGCATAGCGATTACTAAAAGGCTGGAGTAACTCTATTAATCCACTGTACAAAACTATAGCAGGTGAAAGCCATATAGCAAGGTGTCTTCTTGCGACGGCAACGGGCAAGATTGCGGCGCAATAAGCGATGAAATGATGCAGCTTATCATTGCCCTGTACTTTAGGTAATTCCTCGATTGGGAATAGCGACAGCACGGTAATCAGCAAGATTAGTAAAGCGCTCAAGGCGACGGCACCCTTATCTATGGGGCGTTGGCAATAGTGGTAAAGCGAGGTCAACATCCGTTTCAAGCGACAGTCCTTTTAAAAAAATACTATGTTAGCAGGCCTTGACGGATTTTTCCTGACAACTACGGCATAGACAATGCAATTCTAATTGCGGGCTCATCAGCACAAACTGGTTGGACTCGGCTTGCTGACTAAAGTGTTCAATCATCGCTTTATTGACGCTTATTTCAACCACTTTGTGGCATTCATCACAAACCAAAAATTGAGGCACCTCATGTTGGTGATCGCAGCATATGTGCGAGCATGCCACATAGCGATTAGACAAGTGCAGCTTGTGTACCAGATTCTCGTGTCTCAAAATATCCAGCATGCGATACACCGTTGTCGGTTGAAGCTTCTCGCCATACTCCTGCTGCATGATGTCGATAAGGTCATAAGCGGATTGCGCCGTATCTGATAGCAGCAGTCCAGCCAATAATTTAGTGCGCTTAGGGGTCAATTTTGTGCCACTTTTGTGGCACATATCAGCAGCCATCGCAAGCGCTTGTTCAAGCTTTGTCGAGGGTGTCGCCATTGTCGCTGACCTTAAAACGAACCACGAAGACCAATACTGAAACCACGTGCTGGCAGAGGTACGCTATCTTTTAGGAAGGATGAGTGAACCCTGGCATCGGTATCGGTGAGATTTGTCGCCTTAAAGAACACGCTATAATCCATGCCGCCATATGGAAGGGTATAGGCAATATGGGTGTCGATCATGGTGTACCCACGGGTAGGTGTTTCAAGTACGGCAAGGGTGTTTTGGTCGCTGTAGTGATTAACAGTAACATCAGCATTCCAGCGATCATGGCTGACGTTGAGCTCAGCGCCAATCCGCTGTGGCGGAATGCGCGGTAGATTCCCACCATCGTCTAATTTTCCACGAACCGAATCACCCCACAGCTGAAGGGTAACCGAGGGATTTATTTGCCATGACCAGCGGGCCTCTACACCATAAAAGGTGGCAGGTGCTTGGTCAAAAATATACACGGGTAGGTTGGCGTGGGCATGCTCGTCAATGCCTTCTGCGGGGGCTTCTTCATGCAAGGCATCGCTTGAAAACCCGGTATAGCGTTCGTAATAAAAATTATCCACGGTGTTGTAAAAGGCATTAACTATCCAGCCTATGTCACCGGCATGTTTGCGCAGACTGATATCAAAATTGTTTGAACGCTCCTTCGACACCTGATTGTCTGGATCAAAATGTAATT
Source organism: Pseudomonadales bacterium (assembly GCA_035458985.1). GTDB lineage: Bacteria > Pseudomonadota > Gammaproteobacteria > Pseudomonadales > JAHEIH01 > JAHEIH01. The sequence goes on along the minus strand of DATHYR010000216.1, from coordinate 10,605 downwards.
CGTCGTCGGCGTGCAGACTAAAAATTGCGCCGACCTCAAAACTACTCGTCCCTAAATGCGGACCAAAAGAATACAATTCTGACGCACTGGGCGCTCGTTGGGCGTGGGTGAAGGATATGGCGGTGTTGTAATAATCGCTAAAATCCCATACCACTCCGGCAGAGACACTGAAGGGTGTAAAGCGAGTATCGGCTAACGTGAGCAGGGTGTCTTCTACCAGTCCTGTTGCCTCGTCATGCACTTCCCATGGTATGGGATCGGCGGCAATATCAATCGACTCAACACGTGCACCTAGCTGCCATAAAAAGGGGCCTACATGCTTTTCTTGCATAATGGCAATGGCTTGCTGCTCGGTTAGGCTGGGCGGTGTAAAGGCTTCATCGCCAATCGCTTCAAAGTCAGAGCGCTTGTACTCTAGCGAAATGGCACCGGCCCATCCGGCTAATTCTTGCAACACGAGATCAATGCGAGCTTGCAAGGTCTGGTTGTTGAATATGGTACCAATGCTATCGCCTTCGATTTCTTTATGCTGATAGTCGGTATAGCTTAGGCGTGTGTTGATCGTGTCAAGCCAATCGCTTTGTGTGGCCATTTCGCTGATTAGCTGCCAGCGATCCTGAATCAGGTCTGATTGCACCGCCATCTCTTCTTCCTCGGCGTGTGCACCGTCACCGTGTCCATCTCCATGTCCTTCACCGTGACCAGGAATACCGTTCAGCCTATCCAATCGGCCGAATGAAACGCCCACATAGCCGTCATCCAGTAATAGGCTTCCACCCACATTAAAGCCGTGGCTTTGCGCCGCGCTATTGTCTAGAACGCCTTCAATATGTTCTTCGTGCGCTTCTTCAATATGTGCTTCTTCAGTTTCAAGCTTAGCCATACCTGGAATCTTGTAATTACCCCCGTCACGCCAGAAGCCATCGACATGTAGCGCGAAATGCTGGTTGCCGCCTGTGTAAGCAAAAGAGGCCTCCTCTTCTGCATTGACGGTATTGTGGCCAACAATAAATGCACCGGTTGGTTCTGAACTGCTTGGCACGCGGTCATCGACAATATTGACCACGCCGCCCATAGCACCTGAACCGAAGAAAAGGGTAGAGGGGCCGCGTAAAATCTCGATTTGCTGGGCAGTGCTCGCCTCTGTCGCCACCACATGGTCAGGACCAATGCGCGAGGCATCGCCGACGTCGAGGCTATTCTGGGTGATTAATACGCGAGGGCCACTCAGTCCACGAATAATGGGGGTGCTCGAGACGGGACCAAAGTAACTTGAATGGACACCCACCTCGTTTTTAAGTGTTTCCCCTAGCGTGGCTTGCTGGACACGGCGCAGGGTATCCGCTGCCACAACGCTAACGGGTTGTGCCGATTCTAGTGCTGACGAGTGAAGTGGAGTCGCGGTGACATCGATATGCTCCATAGCGGAATCCTTCAGGATAATGGTCAATGTATCCTGTTGGTCAGCATTCAGCCGAACCGTCTTGTAACTATATCCCGGTGCATTGATATGCACCTCAGTAATATCTTGCGCGTCTTTGATAACAAACTGCCCATTGTCATCGGTTTTGATCGGGTCACTTTGACCTGAGACATTGAGCGTAGCGTTTGCGATGGGTCGCTTTTGTTTGTCGGTGATAACGCCAACAAGGGTCGTGTCGGCTGTAGCGAATTGGGTAGAAAATATAGATAGCGCGATTAAAGAACGACGGAACATGTTACATCCCCACATGATCAAAGTTGAAAATGATATGTTGTATCATATCTAATTTTGATGTGAGTGTAACTAGCGTTTAGAACTCATGGCGTACATTGACTAGCCATTGCATACTGTCGATGCCGGGATGTCCGTCTAATGGCTTCGCTAAATCGATATGCATGACATAGCTTCGTCCCACGTCGCTTTTCATGGCGCGTGTCGGTGAAATTCGCAGGCCAATGCCCACATTGCGCAATGAAGCGGTTTCACTTTGCGGCAAGAGGCTATTTCCCCATGCTCTGCCTTGGTCATAAAATACCGCCGCACCTAAGTGAAAGAGTGAAAACCATTCTTTGGTGCCAAAATAGCGTTGTTCTACATTGACCAAGTAACGCTGGTCACCTGTTTGATAGTAGGCGGGGTAGCCACGAAGGCCACTTTTTCCACCGAGCTGCATCTGTTGTTCAGCAAACCCTTTAATCTGCTTCTCGCCAGCGAAGGAAACAAACAGCTGCCCTTGCGTGAGGTTATTCCAGTGGTAGCGCATAGCGCCGCCCACAAAACCGCCTTGCGTGCCGCGGTCGGTTTCATAGCCACGGAAGAAGGCGTTGGTGAAAAACACGTTTCTGTCGTTGAAAGCGTGAGCTTTCTCTAGCGAGAGTTCGGTATATACCGCATTATTAAGCCGGTCTATGTTGGCATGGGTATAGCCAATGCGTGTGCGCGCCTGAAGTCCTAAATTGATATCTTCGATCTCACCCATTTGCCGCACATTGATCGCTTCAATATAGCGGTCTTGAACCACTTGGTACTCGCCCCACACGATATTGGCATCCCAATTCTCGGGGATGACCCCTAATGTATAGCCGGGTACCTCAAAAAAGGTATTGTCATGACTAGTGATGCCGGCATTAAAACGATGGATGTAATTGCCCTGAACATCCAGTTTAGTGCCCCAAAAAACCTCAACGCTATTAAGCTGTTGGCGATAGCGACCACGACTTTCCCCGATGTCATACACAATATTGTCTTGCTCAATATCCTGCAGGTCTATGCCTCCTGCGTTGGGTGTGTTGAGCTCAAAATAAGGGCGGGTAAAGTTAACATGCGACACGGTACCATCGCTGTTGTTCTCATAGCGGACAAAGAGTGACGTTTGATGCCAGCCCGTGTTGGGGTCATGGTAGCGCAGAATATCGCCGGATCGTTCTTCAAGGTTTTGGTGTATGAGGTCGATGCGCTTTCCCATGCCCAAAAAATTAGAGTCATGAATACCAAAACTCCAATCACTGCTGCCGCCGCCTCGCGCAAATTTTAGGTAGGGGAGTGTTGTCCAAACGTCGCGTGTATTGACATGGATATCGGAGGTTCCATCGCCATTGTCTGTGCTGTCGATGGTAGTGCCGTTTAAGTAGCGACGCGTGCGCAGAATTCGAGCGCTCTCTTTGAGTTTGTCAGGATCGAGACTATCGCCCTCTTTAAAAATGAGATCGCGACTAATCACATCTTCTTTAGTACTGATTTTTAATTGGTTGGCCAGTCTATACAGCCAAAGGTCCTGACCCTCGTCTGAGGTGTCAAAAATAGGTTGAATGTTGATATTGATCGAACGGATTTGGTGGCCTTTTTGTGCCTGGCAGGCCGTATCGCAGGCATCTTTTATAATTAAGTCACTGCCATGAGTAAGCGTGGATATGGCAAACAAACTGGCACTTAACAAGGAAAATCGAAATGGGGACACTGAACATCCTTAACGCGATGATATTTTTTTCAGTGTATCCCACATTTCTTAAGTTATCGTTAATTCCTTTGCATTAGGCCCGATGATCGATCGCTTCGGGTCTACGTGTAATTCGGTTAAGTAAGTTTTTGATATCGTTAACAATCATCACGTTGGTAGGTACCATAAAGAGCGTGATGACCGTCGCGAATAAAATACCAAACCCTAGCGACAGCGCCATAGGTATCAAGAATTGTGCGGAAATAGACTTTTCCATGATTAATGGCAGTACACCGAAGAATGTCGTCAAGCTTGTGAGTGCCACCGCGCGGAAACGAGACACCCCGGCTGTCCTGACGGCTTGACCCAAATCCATACCTTTTTGCTGGCATTGGTTGATGTAATTGACCAAAACCAATGAGTCATTCACTAGGACACCAAGCAGTGCAAGCATGCCTAACACGCTGGTGAAGGCGAGCGTATAGCCAGTAATCCAGTGACCCAGTACTGCACCGATCAGGCCAAAGGGTATGACCGACATGATGATCAAAGGTTGGCTGTAAGAGCGCAGCGGCAGTGCTAGCAACACGTAAATCGCAAACAGCACCATAATGATGGCTGATTGCATACTGCCAAAAGATTCTCGACGTACTTTGTCTTCACCCTCAAGTGTGTAGCGGACGTCGGGGTATTGCATCAGCAGGCCATCAATGTGCTGCGTCAAATCATTTTTTAATACGGTCATATTGACCGCCGATTTATCAACTTCGGCGCGCACGTTTAATACTCGCATGCCATCGATTCGAGTGATGACCGAGGGGCCCTTGCCGGGCGTCAGATTAGCCACAACCGACAACGGGATGTTACTGCCATCGGGTGCCCTCACGAGCATGTTTTGCAGGGTATCAATGCGGCCGCGCTCTTCTTGAGATAAACGTACCACTACCCTGACATCATTGCGGCCACGCTGAATTCGCTGTGCTTCTGCTCCGCGGAAGGCGTTACCGATTTGACGCACTAAGTCAGAACGATTGAATCCGAGTACCTCCCCCTGCTGGGTGAGCGTGAGTTCGAGTTCCTGCTTACCGTCTGAGAGACTATCCGTAATCTCATACACCAGCGGATTTTGGCTTAGATACTGTTTTACCTGATCGCCAACCTGATTCAATGTTTGCATGGAATTAGCGCTAAACTGAACATCAATAGGCGAGCCTGTACGCCACAGGGCGGAGCGATAACTGAGCGATTCTGCCCCAGCTATTTCACCCACCATTTTGCGAAGTTCATTCACCAGAACGCGGGTAGAAAGACTGTCATCAACCATTTGTTCCTGAGGGATAACTTCAAAACTTACCCTGCCAACGTTGGGGGCTGAGCCACGACCGCCCGAAGAACCTGCAATTGAGCGAATGCTTAAAATCGGGCTGAGTCCCGTTTCTGGATTGCGATACTTCTCTTGCAGCTCCACCACCTTAGAGGTAATGAACTCGACATGGCGGTCAGTGACCACAAAAGGTGTACCTACCGGCATGGTCAGTGTGACATTGCCGCGATCGCCTTCCACCGGTGGCCAAAATGTGAAACGCATCCAGCCGCTTTGCAACATGGCAACGATCAAGACTAGCAAGCCAATAAAAGAAACGAGCGTGGTATAGCGGTGCTTTAAACTTAGATCAAGGGCTGGTTTGTAGTACTTGATAATGGCGTTTTCAAAGCCCTCGGCAAAATTGGTTTGCCAGCGGGTAAAACGTCCGTCTTTGCGAGATCGATTGACCTGAAGGTTTTTTAGGTGAGCGGGCAGCACGAACTTTGATTCCACCAGTGAGAACAGCATCACCGGAATCACCACAGCGGCTATCGGCATAAAGATGTTGCCCAACCGTCCCTCGATAAAGGCAATCGGCAGAAATGCAACAATCGTGGTTAATACGCCAAACGTCACAGGAATGGCCACTTCTTGGGTGCCGTTAATGGCGGCATCAAGTCCGGATTCGCTGGTTTTTAAATGGCGATAAACGTTTTCACCTGTGACGATGGCGTCGTCAACGACGATACCGAGCACCACAATAAAGCCAAAGGCACTCATCACGTTGAGGGAGATATCCATCGCGCCCATGACAGCAACGGCACCGAGGAAGCTGACAGGAATACCGATAAAAACCCACAACGCGACTGAGGGGCGTAAAAAGAGTGACAGTAGAATTAATACTAGCACAGTGCCTTGGATAGCATTGCTTTGTAGAATACCTAAGCGATCCTTGAGAATTTTGGAGTCGTCATCCCAGAAAGATAGTGTCATGCCTTCTGGCACTTTATGCTGATTATCAGCGATGTACTGCTTCACCTTATTGGCAACATCAAGTGCGCTTTGTTTACCGACGCGTCCGACGTCGATGAAAGCGGCGCGTTTACCATTGAAGCGAGCGCTTAGGCCTTCTTCCTCAAAGCCATCATAAACGGTAGCTACGTCGCGAATGCGAACCACCGAGCCGTCATCATCGGTTTTGACGATAATGTTTTCAAATTCGCCTTGGCGATAGGCCTGGCCTTTGCTTCGTAATAAAATATCGCCGCCGGTGCTGCGTAAGTTACCCGCAGAAATATCCAACGAGTTAGTGCGAATGGCGCGGCTTATATCATCAAGGGTGAGGTTCCACTGATTGAGCTTATCTTGCGACGTTTCAATGGCAATTTCGTAGTTAGCTACGGCGTCTAGCTCGACTTGCGAAATACCGTCTAAGCCCAAAAGATCTTCACGCACACGCTCAGCAAATTGTGCAATTTCGTCTTCTGATTGCGTACCGGCAACAGCAACGGTGATGACCGAAAAGCTGCGCATCGCGAGGCTGATAATCGGCTTTTCCATGTCGATGGGAAAGCCGTTAATAGCATCGACACGCCCTTTGATATCGTCCAGTAAATTACGTGGATCGTAGCCGTCTTCTAATTCTATGGTGACCCGAGTACCGCCTTCACGCGACTGACTAGTGATGGTGTCAATACCTTCTAGATCGCTGACGGCTTCTTCAATACGGGTGGCAATCCCCAATTCAACATCTTCGGGTGTCGCACCTCGCAGTGCCACACTGACATTTATTCTGTCGGGTTCGGCACTGGGAAAGACCTCGAGCTCTAGCTCAGTTTGAATCGTCAGCAATCCGGCCATAATGATGACCGCCATCAGCAAGTTAGCGGCAACAGAATTCTTAGCAAACCAAGCAATCATTAGTTAGCCCCTTGTCCAGCACTGCCTGTGGCACCTCCTGCGACGGAGATGCCGTTGTTGGCTTTCTCGGCAATTTTGACGCGTGTTCCCGAGGTGACTTGGCCTAGCGGGGTAGTCACTAAAATATCCCCGTCAACAAGGCCGTTAGCCACTAGGGCACGTTCGCTGTCTTGCCACACTATGTCGATATTGCGTCGTTGCAGCGTGTCGTTTTCAACCACATACACAAAACTGGCTTGGTAGATCGACTTGTTAGGAATAACGATGGCATTAGGCACCACGCTTCCCTCGATGTCGGCTGTCATGTATTCGCCAATTTTAATGCCACTGGCGCCTTCATCACCCAGCTTTCCGTCGATGCGAGCAACCACATGAAGTTGACGCGAGCTACTATCGATGGCGCTTTCTACACGCGTGAGACGACCTTGCCACTGTCGACCTTTATTAAGGCTTGAGTACAGCGTCACCGTTGGTGAATTAGCGTTGCCAACGCGATCAAGATCGATAAAGTCGAGATCGCAGTTGCAAATGGGGAGTCTAACTTCGACGTATTGGTTGGCATATACCTCGGCCACCGCAGTACCCACATTGATGAACTGGCCCACATCGACTTTATGCTCAAGGATACGGCCATCGAACGGCGCACGAATTTTGGTGCGTTCAAACGCCAATATGGCTTTGCTGAAACTGGCTTCAGCCGCTTTATATTTGGCTTCCGCTGCCAATAACTGAGGTTTGCGTAATACTAAATCGTTGGGCTCGTCGCTGCGCCCCAGAGTTTTCCAATCAAGCGCGGCTTGTTTGGCGCGTGCGCGCTCTTCTACCAGTACGCGTTCTGCCTCAATCAAACCGGCCTCGGCGGCTTTCACTTCTGCGGCATAATCACGATCGTCGACCGCGACCAAGATATCGCCTTTTGATACCACACCGCCACTTCTGAATCCGTCAGAGACGGAGACAATCTGACCAGAGACTTGAGACACCAATAAGCTCTGTGTGGCGGCGCGGGCTTCGCCATAACTACTGAGTTGAATTTGAAACGGTTTGGCCGCTAAGTTTTCAACTTCAACCGTGACTCTTGGTGCTGGGGGGGCTTGGCGTGGACCGCTTGAAGGTGGGTTCTTCAACAGTAACATGGCGCTGCCGATTAATGTGGCGCCAACCACGACAGGAAGTAGCATCCTTTTGGAGATTTTCATTCTCAACCTTCCATCAAATAATTAATTTTTACGCTGTCGTTTTGACAACGGAGCCTGATCGACTCACAAATAGACACCTATAATAGGTGGTATTAAATGTCCTGCTAAGTGTATTTACAGCCTATATTTACGTAGGCATGTCATTTTGAGAACTGTTTGGAATATGGGGCAACGAGTTAATAATAAGCGTAAACGCTTCAGTACGTTGGTGAGCCTAAGTTTTATTGGCTTCGTGCTGGTGCCATTTACGCTGGCCAGTGTTTTCTTGTCATACCGACACCATCAAAGCATGGAGGAGATCGGCCGAGATGCTATGCAGCAGGCAGCCCACTTCCGCCTGTCAGTATTTGAGCAGCGAATGCATGAAATTAGCTTTGATCTTTATCGTTTAGCGTCTACGCAGGGCATCTCTACCTTTGAACATACCTCCGGTCAATCGCAGCATGTCGATAAGGCACTGGAAAGTTTTCAACAGCAACATTCAGAAGTCATGGGTGTCTTTTTAATGCATCCGCGAGATGGCATAACGTCGGCGGCGCCCAAGGATTTTTACCGAGTTAATTCGCCTAAGATAGAGACTTACAACCAGCAATACGCCGCTGTAAAGACATCAAAAATGCGTCCTGAGCTCCACCTAGTCAGTCGAGGACAGCTTAGTAATGTTATTGAGGCGCCTGAGCAGCATAAGTATTTATTATTATTGAGTGTCCCCATTCTGTCATTCACCGAATCAATTGTAGAGCCGGTGAGCGTTCAGGCGGTTCTTTGGACGTTGCTCGATGTAGGGCTTCTTATGTCCATTGATCCGATCGCAGTAGATAATAATAGTGTCAGCGTGCGCTTGTGGGGCGGCGACACGCTGTTATACACCGCTGGAAACTATCAAACGAATCCAAAGGCATGGGCGTCTTCGCTTGTCACTCACGATTATTTCTTGAAGGGTGAACCACTGCGCGTGGAGGAATTCCAATCGCCGCGTTCAATCCTTGGCGACACCACGAGTACCGTCTGGCAATCTGCCTTGCTACTGCTTGGGTTGTGGGTGATTGCAGTGGCCGTTGTGCGCACGATTGAACGTAAGTTACAAGAGCCGCTTGAAGCACTGTTGCGCGATACAGAAATGATCAGCGAAGGGATCTACAACGAACCCAGCAACGGATCGGAGTTCGAAGAGTTTGATCGAGTATTAACCCATTTGGACCGGATGGCCGCCACGATAGATATTCAAATGCGATCAATGGCTCAGGCTCGGGATCAAGCCCAAGCGTCTGAGTTACAAAAAACGCGATTTTTCTCGGATGTGTCCCATGAATTGCGTGCGCCATTAAATGGTATGCAGGCTATTTTGGATCTGCTCGAAAGTCAGGAATCGCTTAGTCCGCGTCAATCCGAATACATTGCTAGTGCTAAACAGGCCTGCCATCTGATGCAGCAATCATTGGATCGTTCGCTTGATTTTGCCAAAATGGAGCACGGCGGCGTGCAATTGATAAACATGCCCTTCATCCCTGCAGACTGCATCGAAGGGGCGGTGGCAGGGATGAAAGCGAATGCTGAGCGCAAGGGGTTGCTGCTGGACATCAGATTAGCGGATGAGCTAAACAAGACGTGGTTTGGTGATCCTGCCCGCCTGCATCAACTGGTGTTTAACGTCATATCAAATGCAATTAAATTTACCGATGTTGGCACTGTCTCGGTCCATGGTTATCTCGAAGAGACACAGCAAAAATACACCTTGAATGTCAGCGTGCGGGATACGGGGCAGGGTATCCATACGGACCAGCAAAAATTTATCTTTGAGCGGTTTTGGCAAGGTGACCATCCCAGTAACCGGCAGGCCATGGGGTCGGGTTTAGGGCTGTTTATCGCGCGCCATATAGTTGAAGCTATGCGCGGTCATATATCGCTCAAAAGTGTGGTGGGTGTAGGAACAGAGGTGAACATTGTCATTCCGTTGACGCAGGTGGGGCGCTCGGAAGCTTTTGGTCGTCGTGACGAGGACAGTCGCGCGTTGCATGAGGATTTTTCTAGCAAGGACGTGCCGTCGTTTAAACATCGGCACATAACCATCGTGGAAGACGATCAACTAAGTCTGGAATTACTCCAGTTTATGCTTGAACTCACCGAGGCACAGATCATGGCCTTTCGCGAAGGGGAGTCACTTTTGGCGTACCTTAAAGAGGGTAAAACCGACTTAATTTTGATGGATTTCAGTCTCCCGGTGATGACGGGTTTAGATACACTTAAGGCCATTCGCGCGATGGGCAACGATGTGCCAGTGGTGATTCAGTCTGGCAATGTTAACGATGAAGATATACAAGCATTAATGGCATTGGGCACGAGTAGAGTTATGGAAAAGCCCATCGATGCGTTAGATCTGTACAGCACGATTAGCGATGTCTTTGATAAACGCGCTAACGATCAATAATTAATCGCTGCCAAGATAGCGTTGACGCACTCATCGGGATTAAGTGAATTACAATCTATGGTGATATCTGAATAGCGCTTGTAAAGGGCTTGCCGTTCTTCAAAAAGGCTCTCAAGGCTTTGTCCAGGTCGGCGAGCAATACCTCGAGATTCATAGTTGTGAATGCGTTTCAGCAAGCCTTCCAAACACACATCGAGATGGACAATAGGACCGAGCGTCTTCAAGCGTTGCATTCCTGAGTCGCTATAGACAACACTCCCGCCCGTCGCAATGACACGATTTTCAAAATCTGTATCCATTAGCACGTCTTGTTCAAGTACGCGCAGCACTTGA
>DATHYR010000215.1:0-6348 GCA_035458985.1 Pseudomonadales bacterium | reverse complement strand
GCTATAAACGCCTCTTTGGATTCGTCTGCTGAGGGCTGAGACGTTTTAAAATCAATAACAACTGCATCGCCCGATGGCTGCCAAATCACCCTGTCGATAATATTAAGACGCCCATCACTGGACACAATACGCCATTCGCAGCGTGTACGAGGTGCTTCAAAGATCCAGTGGTTGGCATTATCCAGCGCCACAACGTTTAGCTGAGTTGATGCCAACTTAATCACCTCTCCCTCCATGTGTGCTGCAATGCCTAGACCGCGGCTCAGCACGGTCAACATAGCCATTTGCGACGTTAACGTGGGCCAATGTCGCAGGGTTTGTATGGATATTAATTCAAGGGCACGGTGCACTAGATTTCCGACGGCCTGAGGTAGCTCACCGGGATCGGGTACGGGAATATTGGTTGCCCCACAACCCGGCGTCCACGTCAATGTGGGTAAGCCCGCCAAACTATGACGAGGTAGCCGACGATTGTGGGGGCTAATTTGCTGTCTTAGTGAGGCACGATCTTGGGCGATAATTGACGGAGCCTGATCTGGGTGTATCCACCGCGCTTCACGCTCAAAGGTTGCCCAAATACCATGCAGTAGGCTGGATTGTGTGGGTGGTGTGATCTGTTGTTTTTTGTCTAGCCCAACCCGCCCCAGCAAATGCAAGCGTTTAATGGCACGCGTCACACCCACATAAAGTAAACGGGTCGATTCTAGCTGCTCGCGACGTTTCTTTTCATTACTCAATAATCGGTAAAGCCCCTCGTTCTCTTTACTGTGATACAAAGGCGCCATGAAAAAACCGTCGCTACCATCGCTAAAGTTGAAACTACGCCAGTGCACCATCGCTTTATCTTGTCCGCGTGGCTTGCGATCTAAGCCAGGGATAATAACATGATCAAATTCCAATCCCTTTGACTTATGAATCGTCATAACGTTGACCGCCTGTGCCTGCGCCGTATCGGCGCTGGCATAGAGCTTTTTCAGTGCCAATTCAATTCGCTCAACCGACAACGGCCGCGCAGCACTTTCAATGTTTTCAAGGCGTTCAATACAATCTAAAAAGCGCGCTACATCGCTCATCACCGAGACGCCTTCGGCGGCGGCATACAGCGGCCCGTGTAAACTGCACCATGCTCGGTACAAATGCTGACGCGGAGAAAATCTACCTCGCTGTTGAAAAGCATGTTGCACCACTGCAGCAAACGATGACATACGTTGCAAACCATCGTCGGTCAATGCAAGGCAAGCCAGCGGTTGCTCCACAATAGCAGCAGCCAGATTGTCGCTAGCTTCGCAAAGGGTTAACAGGTCTTGCAGAGATAGCCCCACCAAGGGTGAACGCAACACAGCGATCCATGCCTTGCGGTCACTGGGATGATTAAGTACTGCGTAAAGGCTGAGCATATCTCTAATAATGGGCCGACTGCCCAGAGGATCGATATCCTGTGCTAGCCATGGGATACCCGCCGCCTGCAGCGCTGGGAGAATCTTCTCTAAATGTTTTCTGCCGCGCACCAAAAGCGCGATGCTCTCGGTGCTGGTGTGGGCTTTTATGGATTGAATAATGGCGACCACTTCAGCGGCCTCACGGGTGCCATCAGGATCGTCAATGACGCCATAACAAAGCGCTGCAGCCCCCTCTAAGGGTGATTTTTGAGCTGCTGCTTTGGCAAACGCCACGGCGCCCGCATTAACATCGTGTTGCGCCGGAAAAGCGCGTTGAAAGCACGTATTTACCCAGTCAATAATCCCAGCTTGTGAGCGAAAGTTAACCACTAACTGCAATGGTTCAAGCGCCACATGTCCAATACCTTTGGCAATAGCGGTAAGAAAAATCCCGACATTGGCTTCTCTAAATCCATAGCATGACTGCATACCATCGCCAACAATAAAGAGGGTTCTTCCGTCGTCGGGTAGCCAGCCGGCGGTCAGTTTTTCGAGCAATGCCAGTTGCGGTGGCGAGGTGTCCTGAAATTCATCGACCAAAATATGCTTGATTCGATAGTCCAATGCTAAGGCGATATCGGTAGGTGCGTCATCGGTTCCGAGCGCCATATTGGCAGCGCGGTTGATCTCTATGTAATCCACCTGACCACGGCGCGAAAAAACCGTCCAGAGATGGGCCACGCTGCGCGGTAAAATTGCCATAAGTGCAGCGATGGTGTCACGTTGATAGCTATCAATACTAGGCGCGACTAACTCGGTAAGTCTTTGCAAGGCATCAACCGCATCGGGCATGTCATCGAGGGCTTGCAATAATGCCAACATGGCGGTTTTTCGAGCCGCATAGGTATCGACTAGCGATGGCTCTGGCGCATCTTTGGCTGCGGGAAACCCATTGCGTTTATCAACTGTTTTGCGAAGGGTACCTTTACTGGTGAGAAGCTGATCAGCAATGGCTTGCCAAGCATCGAGCGCACTGCTGTGGCATTCAGGCAGCGCCACTATACCTTTCAGTTTGTACAGCGCATGATCTGGCGTGACATTGCCGGCAGCAAAATCTAGCAGCATACATAAATCAGAAGCGATGACATTTAAACGTTCAGCCGCAATCGAGAGCCGTTCGTTGATGAGCGTTTCTATGTTGGCTTCTAACTGTGCCACAAAGCTGTTGTGATCTGAGTTTGCTTGGGCGCTCACCATCCACCCCAGCCATTGGTCCCGTTTGCCCAGTAAGTCGCTTAGCAGACCTTCAAAGGCGTCGAGTCGATTATCTAAAAGAGATAACACAATAGACAAATGATCCGCTGTGATAGAAGGCTCTGTTAATTCCTTCAGCAGCTGCTGACAGGCCTCGACGTAGAGTTCTTGGGGTTCATCAGCAACCGAAATATCGGCACCAAAACGCGCCTCAAGGGGCAGCTGTTTGGTGATGGTCGCGCAAAATCCATCAATGGTTTTCAGGCGAAGTCGGTTAGGGTTTTGAAGTAAATGCCAGCCACACTCGGCATCGCGCTGCAACACAGCCTGCGCCAGACGCCTTGTCACAGCTTCGTGCTCCGCCATGTCCTGGGGAGCGTTCTTTGCAGCGGCCTGCATAGCTTGTAATAAGCGGTGAGTCATTTCTTCAGCGGCTTTACGAGTAAAGGTGATCGCTAAGACCTCTTCGGGATGATCTACCGTGGCCAGAAGGGCCAGTAGTCGCTGAGTCAACAATTCTGTTTTGCCAGAACCCGCGGGCGCAACCACGCTAAACGAGCGGCTCACATCAATCGCCGTTGCCCGCGCTTGCCAATCAATAATGCGGCTCATCGACGTTCCCCTATGCGGCATACATCCTGTAAATGGCAAAACTGACAAGCACCATTATTAACGGGCAATACCTGTGCATCCCCTTGCATAAACTCCGCCGCCAGTTGTTCAAGACGATCATGCCAGCGGATTTTTTGACGTTGCCATAATTGCTCGGCATCCGTCCCCTCCTCTCCTTGTAAAGGTTTGATACCTTCGATCTCGACGTCATGACCACACAAGCCTTTAAAGCCCATCTCATCTCGCTTTAAAGATGCCTTGGCAAGGGCTTCGACACGTCCGTCGTCAAGCAACAGTGCATATAACAATAACTGGGGATCGTCAGGGCGTTCATCCAACCAGCTGCCAATACTGGCAGCACCGGTTTTATAATCAATCACCATGAGCCTATTGGCGGACAGTTGATCAATTCTATCTACCCTCAGCTTGAGGGTTAAGCCGGAAAATTTCGCATGACATGGCTGCTCACTAGCAAAAATGGTAAAGGGCGGCCGTTGTTTTTCAATCGTTAACCACGCCACTAAAAGTGCTTCTAAGCGCTTAGCCTCCATGTCGCGATACCGCGCATGCATGATGTCTGGGCGTTGTCTTGCCATCCCATTAAGCGCTGCGTCAATGGCGGGTTTAAGAGCTGTAGCGACATGTTCATCGATATTGCCCTGTAAGAGCCCCTTTGGCAGCAATATTTCAAGCGCATCATGCACAGCGGTGCCTCTTACATGGGCTGGCATAGCTGTCGTAACCGGATCGATGCGTTTGATCCCCAAACGATGAATGGCAAAGGCCTTAAAGGGACAAGATGATTGATCGGCAAGGAGCGACGCCCCACCACTCACCAGGCCTGGGTCGACCACCGCTGGCGCCTGTTCATCAGTAAAAAGTTCAAGCTCAACAGCGGTTACCACCGGCGTGGCGGGCTCAACAGCGATTGCGTTCAAACCTTGAAGTAACGGCGACGGCCTAACTTCAATATCGCCATCAAAACGGGCATAACTGAAAATGATGTGAGGTGTGCTGGCTTTAAAAGAGGCTAATAACCCTTGGGCAAAATGCAGTTCACGCCGTGCATCACAGTGTGGCATTTGCAGTGTGCGCTGCGTGTCTAATGAGATCAGTGGATTCGGATTGGCTTTAGCCGGAAAGTGATTGTCAGTCATCGATAGGACCCAAAGGCCGGCAAACGATAAGTTGGCGGCCTCTAAGCTGCCTAGGATCTGAAGCGCAGAGTCTTCCACTTTAGCTTGAAAAGGGGTATTGGCTAACTGCTCTCGCAAGAGACCAATGTAAGCCTGAGCACTAAGTGTGAAATCATCAGGATACGTGGATAGATCAAGCAATATGTCTTGCCAAAGTGTCAGTTGTTGAAATTCAGCCGAATCGGTTTCACGTTGACCTGGCCAGCCCAATAGCGTGAGCGTTTGTTGGGTTAACGCCAACCATTGTTTTAGATTGAAGCTGTGCCGAGATAGACCTTGGCGACGTCCAAGTTCGGCCACCGTCTGCCATCGCTCTGCCATATCAGGGCAAATGGTCTGGGCGATTTCCCTAAGATAGGCTTGAGCATTATCGGGGCGACCGCGTTGGTATATCTCGAGATAGAAACGACTGCGCGCAAAGCCCTCACTGTCAGATCCGGCAAGGAACGGACAATGACAAATGCCATAGAGTGTTTCCATGCTCAAATTATCTAACCAAAGATGAAGCAGCTCGGGGACCACCGCTAACAGTGGCAACTGCCCTGCCCGCTGCGCGGCAGAAATATTCACCTCGCAAACTCGGCGCGGGGTTGATACATCGTTACTTTCTGGATAAAGGCGTTCTTGCACGAGCCTTTCCACGATATCGCGACGCTGACTGAGAGCTGCATCTACAATACCGAACCGCTTACCGGGATGTTCATGGGTAAACTTAAGGCCATAATCGATCGCAGCAGTGAGTTCCGCCTCAGCATCGTTAAAACTAAACAGAGCCTGATACGCTGATGACCCCTCAAAGTTGACGCTTTTCGCATTAAAATGATTAAAAAGCTGTTGATAGAGGGGCGGCAAAGCTTCAAACCCGATGAACAAACATGGTTGGTCAAAAGATTGCTGACCTAACAGCTCCACCGTCAGTGATTCGGCGCTGGGAGTGTCGATTAAGCCCAACTGTTCACAACGAGCAATATAGCTATCACGCCATTGACACAGGTGCGAATTAAGGTCGGTATCGCACAACCGGTATTGGAGCGCCAATTGATAAGCTGACATCGCAGTTTCTGCGGCACTATCGGGTTTGAGTAAGGCGGTCTCGGCGGTTGTATTCTCTTCTATGGCCTCTTTCCAGAGTGTCTTGTGCAATGATGATGACATCATTTGACGAGGGGCTAGTTGCCCTTTAAGAACACCGCGTTGATATTGTTCAAGCAAGTAATCGCTTATCGCCACGACATTTGGCAAGGCTAATGTGCTTGATACATCGTGAGCATGTTGTTGGTAGGCTTGCTGAATCTTCGCTGCAAGGCGGCGATTGGCGGCGAGCACCAGGGTGTTTGCGCGATCAGTCATATGGCTTTCGAGCCAGGATAAATCAAACAAGGGCGCTAAAATTGCCAAAACATTTCCTTTTGTTCATTACATGCACACTCTGATCCAGTAGAATACATGATTTTTGACTAGCAGTGATCCAGAAACATGACACCAAATACAGACAACATTAATATTGCCTCTAACACGGCACTTATCACCCCTTCCGCCCTTAAAAAAGCCGTGCCAGCCTCAGAAAAGGCGCTTCAAACCGTAAGCCATGGCCGTGATACCATTCGCGCTATTCTCGATCGCAAAGATCCTCGTATTTTTGTAGTGATTGGCCCCTGCTCTATCCACGATCCTGAGGCCGCTATCGATTATGCCAAGCGTCTCAAAGCGTTATCAGCCGAATTAGAGGACACGCTCTTCATTGTCATGCGCGCCTATTTTGAGAAGCCCCGCACTACCGTCGGCTGGAAAGGTTTGATCAATGATCCCTATTTGAATGATTCATTTAAAATAGAAGATGGATTACAAATCGCACGTAAATTATTGATTGATTTATCAGAAATTGGTTTACCGTTGGCGACTGAAGC
>DATHYR010000214.1:0-1074 GCA_035458985.1 Pseudomonadales bacterium | reverse complement strand
TATCCGCAATACAGGCGAATTGTCTTATGCGAACCGTGGTGGCGCTCATGACCATGCACAGCGTCTAAGCGTGTGGGCAGGCATTTAATGGGCTTTGATCTAAGCAACTACGAAACAGTCGAGCAACGCCTAGTCCGCTGGTGGGCTGCATACCCGAACGGGCGCGTGTACACCTGCATGATGAACTACACAGGCGATGCTTGCGTGTTCTATTGCGAACTGTACGCCGACAAGGACGACAAGGTGCCAGTCGCAACAGGCTACGCAGAAGAAATTAAATCCGATCGTGGCGTAAACAGCACTTCGTTTGTAGAAAACTGTGAAACAAGCGCCATTGGTCGCGCTATTGCCAATTGCCCGTTACAGGCGCCGGCATCAGGCCCTAGGCCGTCACGCAATGAGATGCAAAAAGTCGAGCGCCTAGGTGGGCAAGAGCAGTCAACAAACAAGGTGCACATACCCTCTGGTGCATTCGCTACACCTAAGCAAATTGGTTACATCAAGAAACTGGCAAAGGACGCAGGGTTAGATGATCTGCGCCTGTTGGAGTTAATCCAGCGCGAACTAAACAGCGATGAAGCCGTGCTTGAGTTATTGAAATCACATGAAGCAAGCAGAATCATTGAGGTACTGAAATGACATTGGATGAGTTGATTAGCGCGATTGAACGTTTGCAAGCGGTTTATCTTGAAATGCGCGATGAGCAAGATAAAGCCAAATCAAAGATTCGATGGGCAATCAATCATCTAGCGGACAAGATCTGGTCAGAGTCGCTGTGAAAATTGACCCGAAGATCAGCGAAGCCGAGTTTAAAGACATGGTGATCAGCATCGCTAAACGTTATGGCTGGCTAGTGCATCACGATCTGCCGGCTGTAAATAGTCGAGGGCGTTGGATGACCAATGTGCAGGGTGATGCAGGGTTTCCTGATCTGTTCATGGTGCACCCGTTCCAAGGTGGCAGGCCGTTGGTGATAGAACTCAAAGCCGAAAAAGGAAAGACAACACCTGGGCAAAAGATTTGGTTAAATGCTTGCGAGATGGCTGGATGTCATGCAGCGGTATGGAAGCCCAG
>DATHYR010000213.1:0-1309 GCA_035458985.1 Pseudomonadales bacterium | reverse complement strand
CGTCGCATTACCAAAACTGTCACTGCTCGAATTAATGTAGCGTAGATGGTCAAGACCAGTCATACGTTGCTCAATCACCTGAGTCACAGTATCTTCCATGGTCTTAGCGGAAGCACCAGGGTAAAACGCAGTAATCACCACTGTTGGCGGTGCAATACTCGGATATTGGGCTACAGGTAATCCCTTAAGCGCCAATACCCCTGCAAGCATAATTAAAATCGCAATCACCCATGCAAAAATAGGGCGGTCGATAAAAAAGCGAGCCATAGTAAATCCCTATTTTAAGAATTGTCTGCCGATAACAACTTGGTGGTCACTTGGGCACCAGGACGGACCTTTTGCAATCCCTCCACGATCAGCTTGTCACCTGCCACTAAACCATCGACGATACGCCACTGATGATCAATCACCTCAGCAGTTTTAACGACACGCATTTCCACCTTGTTGTCAGCGTTCACCACCATGGCAATCGCTTCGCCTTTGGTGTTGCGCGTAATCGCTCGTTGCGGCACTAAAATTGCGTGAGGATCTGTGCCTGTCGCTAGATTTGCTCTAACGTACATACCAGGCAATAAGACAGAGTCAGGATTAGGAAACTCTGCACGTAATGTGACAGACCCTGTCGACTCGTCGACGCTCACTTCAGCAAACCTGAGCGTGCCCTTTTGATCATAAACAGTGCCGTCTTCAAGGACTAAGGTCACCTGCGCATTGTCGTTACGCTCTAGCGCACCAGAACGTAACTTCGACTTTAACTTGAGCATTTGCACACTTGATTGCACGATATCCACATTGATCGGATCAAGTTGCTGGATGGTGGCCAGCGTCGTGCCTTGGTTTGCTGTGACTAACGCACCTGCGGTCACCGTCGACTTACCAATTCGACCAGATATAGGCGCCAGCACCTCAGTATATTCGAGGTTGATTTTGGCGGTATTGATGGCGGCATCGGCCACTGTGACATTCGCCAGCGCTTCTTTGTAAGCGGCTTCCGCTTCGTCAAAATCCTGTTTACTGATGGCATTAGTTGTCACCAATTGTTGATAACGAGCCGCCTTCGCTTTCGCAGAAGCAAGCCCAGCTTGGGCGCGCGCCATATCCGCCTGCGCACTCACCAGCGCGGCTTTATAGGTTGCCGAATCAATTTGATACAGAGATTCGCCTTGCTTAACCTCGCCACCTTCTACAAAGCTACGCTTAGTGATAATACCGCTGACCTGAGGGCGAACTTCTGCCTCTAAAAACGCGCGGCTACGACCAGGTAATTCGACTTGGATTGATTGTGGTTGAACAGCGACAGTTAAAATGC
>DATHYR010000212.1:0-1056 GCA_035458985.1 Pseudomonadales bacterium | reverse complement strand
CTAACCGTTGGCGAAATCAATGATTCAAACAATGTCGTAACGGTTTGGTTGATCCCAGAAACTTTAGAGCGCACCAACTTGGCTGCTAAGCAGCCAGGGGATTTAATCAACGTCGAAGTAGATGTCCTGGCTAAGTATGTAGAGCGTCTTTTAGCTAAGGGTGAGAAAAATGAGTAACCTGCAAAAAGCGTTAGATGCATACAAAAATGGTGATTTGATCATTGTGACTGATGACGCGGATCGTGAAAATGAAGGTGACTTGATGTTGCGTGCCGATATGGCCACACCTGAAAAGGTTGCATTTATGGTTCGCCACACAACCGGAATTCTTTGTGTAGCTATGACGGCAGAGCGCGCACGTACCTTGCGCCTTCCTTTGATGGTTGAGGAAAATCAGGATTCAAAGAAGACCGCCTTTACAGTCAGCGTTGATTACAAGGTTGGAATCACAACAGGAGTCAGCGCTACAGAGCGCGCAAATACGGTTCGCGCACTAGCTAATAACGCAGTAACACACGCCGATTTCATCCGCCCAGGCCACATCTTTCCTTTGATTGCAGATGTCGGGGGATTGGCAGCACGTGGTGGCCACACAGAAGCGGGTGTCGCACTGTCACATCTAGTCGGTGCACAGCCTTTGTGTCTGTTGTCTGAGATCGTCAATGATGATGGATCTATGGCACGTGGTGCTTCCCTTGATGCATTTGCTGCCCAGCATTCAATCCCAATGATTTCAGTTGAAGAGCTCAAGGGCGTTGCACCAGTTGCACCAACTGAATCGATCTCATTTGAGTTTGCTTGGGCCGAGCTGCCACTGCGTACCGGCAATTGGAAGATCGCAACCTACCCAGGGCTACGACAGCGCGAGCATGCAGTTATCGCATTTGGCGATGCTGGCACCATACCTATGGTTCGTATTCATAGTGAATGCTTTACCGGCGATGTCGTTCACTCGCAACGTTGTGATTGTGGCGAACAGTTAGAAAAATCAATTTCAATGATTGAAGATCATGGTCATGGGTACATTGTTTACCTTCGTGACCACGAGGGCCGCGG
>DATHYR010000211.1:0-1330 GCA_035458985.1 Pseudomonadales bacterium | reverse complement strand
AGGTGCATCTTCTGGACCCAGCTCGCGACCAATGTGTTGCAGCCATTCTTCAAAGCCTTCACTGGTGCGCTGATTAAGTGCGGGAAAGGTCCCTAGCGCACCGGCTTTGCACGCGGCGATAACAAGTTCAGGACCAGAGGCCAGAAACATGGGTGAAACAACCAGTGGAAGCTTCAAGCGATTTTGTAATGATTGTGGTAAAGCCATGAAATCCTCAACGTTAAAGTGACAGGGGTTTTAAACCTATGTTACGGTAATCGTCCATGTGAATAGGAGTCTATTTGCGCTATGCCAAACGTCATCGAATCAACGCAATTAGCAGCAGATATGGATGCCGCATTGTCCCGTATGTTGGGTAATGTTACGATCTACTGCCGGGTGGTTAAGGTATTTTTTAATGCCTGGCCTGAACATAAGCAGCTCTTGGAAGAGGCATGGCAGGCTGGTCATCGCGAGCGATGTGTGAGCATTTTGCACAAGCTAGCGGGGGGCGCAAAAAGTATCGCGGCGATACAGCTGGCTGGCGCATTGAGTTCTTTAGAACTACAGCTTGCAAATAATGCCTGTGAATTTCCAGATATTCACTTACTCGATGAGATTGATGCATTGGCGCAAGCAACGTACGATGCGATCAACCGGCAATTGGATTGTAATGAAGAAAATTTTACTGGTTGACGATGATCTCGTCATCCAAAGCATGATCGGTGGCGTGCTCAATGAGCAGGGCTATGACGTTATTGTGGCAAGTTCAGGACGCGATGTTTTGACGCTTGTGCAGCAACACGCCCCAGATGTGCTGGTGATTGATGCGTATATGGATGACAAAGACGGTATTGAAACCCTAGTCGAGTTATCTGAAAAGGATCTCGATATTATGATTATTGGGATCTCGCAAGATCCCAATATTTTGCCGGTAATGCGTCACTTTGGGGTCACGGCAACCTTGGCAAAGCCTGTCGATATGCAGGCGTTGTTGGACACTATCGAGGCTTAGCCCGCGAGGGTTTTAAAGGCGGCCAACGCGCGTTCGCGCGAATCTTTAATATCAACAATCGGCGCGGGGTAATCTACCCCAAGCTCAACGCCCGCCGCCTTGAGCATCATCGGTGGTGCTTCCCAAGGTTGATACAGATATTTTTTCGGTAGGTCTTTCAATTCAGGTACCCATCGACGCGTGTATTCCCCTTCAGGGTCAAATTTTTCACCTTGGGTGATCGGATTGAAGATTCGGAAATAGGGCGCAGCATCGGCGCCGCAGCCTGCCACCCACTGCCAACTGGCGCTATTGCTCGCCAGGTCGGCGTCGAATAAGGTATCCCAGAACCACGCC
>DATHYR010000210.1:0-1004 GCA_035458985.1 Pseudomonadales bacterium | reverse complement strand
TGAGGGCGCGTCCCGTATTCTTTCTTTAATTGACCCGCTTTTTTCTCTCCAATGTATTTTGAGACTGCACTATGCGGATCATCGATATCTCCGAACAGTCGCGCATTCACCGGGCAAACGAGGTCACAACTTGGTGTGTATTGAGGATCCTGACCGATACGATCAGTCTTACCATCAGCGACCGCCTTTTCCAGCTTATGCCAGCAGAAAGTACATTTTTCCACGACATTGGCTTTCTTGCGGTGCGTCGGGTGACGGTCAGCTGCCGATAAACTTTCATAGGGCGTTTCATCATCAGGATACAGGCTGTTTACCGTCTTGTTGTACTGTGGCACACCATAGGGGCATACTGCTGAGCAATATTGGCAGCCAATACACTTGTCATAATCCACCAGCACAACGCCGAATTCATTTTTGCTGATTGCCTTGACTCCGATAGCATCACAGGCACGCATACAGGGGGCATCTTCACAGTGCATGCAGTTCATAGTGGCAAACACCGTGCGCCCATAGGGATATTGCCCAACCTCATGCTCTATCATCACATTCCATGGTGCATCAGGTGTAATGTGGTTCTCTGTAAAACACACTGCAATACATGAACGGCATCCCATGCAGCGCTCCATATCGATTACTCGTACCAGTTTTGTCATGGCATACCCTCCGCGTTAGGCCTTGTAGACCTTACATTTGGTATCATTATAACTGTTCATCCCCGATACCACGTCCGGATGCAGTTCCAGCACAGTGTTGATCCAGATACCTTTCTTGGCATATTCAGGAAAATCTTTGCTCTGATGGCCATAATGATATGACACTGCAATGGTATCTGGTCGGATCCCCTCAGTCAGCTTGGCTGATCCCTGAACCTTGCCAACACGAGTTTCTATGACTAACTGGTCGCCGTTGTTTATTCCAGCCTTGTTCGCAGCAGCGCGATTGATCAGAATAAAGTTTGTATCCGTATCACCGCCAAGCATGTTCAGAATCGGGTTTAGTGCCGT
>DATHYR010000209.1:0-4739 GCA_035458985.1 Pseudomonadales bacterium | reverse complement strand
GAAGCCCTGAGCGAGTTTTATAAGCATTCACCCGCTGGGCAAAAACTTGCCCAACGCGCCAAAGGTATATTGGTGTTCCCGCGAGTATACAAAGCGGGCTTCGGTATTGGCGGCGAATACGGCGAAGGTAAGTTGATTGTGGGTGGCGGCACGAAGGGGTATTACAGCGTGTCGGCGGCTTCGGTAGGGTTTCAGCTCGGCGTGCAGCGTAAGTCACAGATTTTGTTGTTCATGACCAACGAATCGCTGAACAACTTCCTTGATAGTAACGGCTGGGACGCTGGGGTTGATGGCAGCGTGGCCATTGCCTCATTGGGCGCAGGTGGTGAAATTGACACCAAAACCGCTAATGAGCCGGTGATCGCGTTTATTTTTTCCAACAAGGGGTTGATGTATAACCTGACATTGGAAGGTTCTAAAATCACCCAAATAGTGAGATAACGAAGCTAGCTGCATCGCGATTTCTTTGTTAACACAGCCATATTATGACCACCCTTGTGGGAGGCATCTCAGAGAGATGGCGAGGCCAATCACTCGTGATCGAGCTCCCCCGCAAAATTCATTAGGGCACTGGTTAAGCGTTTTTTGTAGCGACGCTGCCGACGGCGTGCTTTAGCGCTGTTGGCTCGCCAACCTTCGCGTTTGTCATGCACCAGTTCTTCCAAGTCATCCGCCGAGCGAATGCGTTTAGCGTCACTCTCATAGGTCCTTCGCATAGGGCTTATGCCTGCAAACAAATCCCTGCCATTAAATCCAACATGCTGGGCACACTGCCCACGTAAGGCAAGATATTAACGGTGATATGGGGATATTGAGCGGCGACCTTGTGGACATCTTCGGGCACATCGGTGACGACGTGACGGCCGGCGGAAAGAAAATAGGGCAACACATCGATATGGGTGGCGCCGGCATCGATACAAGCTTGCATTGTCTGGGCGATATCTGGCTCCGCCATTTCTAAAAAGCCTGCGGCTATGTGCTGGTATTTGCCCTCCAATTTCTCAGCAAGACGCTGGGCAAGATCCATGACTTCTTGATTGGAGGCAGCGCGACGACTGCCGTGCGCGATCACGAGTAATGCGTGCATGTCATTCCTTACTGTTGAGTATGCTGTGACTGGTCGATGAACAAAATGTCGTTGTGGGCAAAACCCAGAGTACGCGCGCGCTCTACAAAGTGTTGCTTGAGCGCCTCATCCACTTCGGGCGTGCGCGCTAAAAACCACAAGTAATCTTTGTCGCGACTCGTCACAAAACTATACGAATAATCATCAGCCAGCTCGTAAACGATATACGACGAATAAAACGGACCAAAGAAGGATACCTTGAGATGCCCTACATCGTTTTGATCCACAAATTTTGCCACACCTTCGGCTTCTGCCCAGCGGTCCTCGGCATCGATATAGCCACGGTTGAGGACGCGTACACTGCCGTCCTCATTAACCCGGTAATTGGCGGTCACCTGGGACATACCTTCCTCGAAACGGTTATCGAGGCGGGCGATTTCATACCAAGTACCCATGTAGCGATCGCGCTCAAACTGCGCCACAGGAGTAATGCCCTCCGGCACACCCACGCAGGCACTGAGCATGAATACAAGCGTAATTAATGCGGCGTTTTTCATTGATCGAACAAATCCTTCATAGCAGATTCGACAGTAGGAAAGCTAAAGGCAAAACCTTCATCCAGTAATTTTTGCGGTATCACTTGCTGGCCGTCGAGCAGCAAGGTTGATGCTTCGCCAAGAGCCAGTTTAAGCGCATAGGCGGGTAACGGCATCCAACAAGGGCGATGTAGGGCGTCTGCCAAGGCCTTTACAAAGCGCTTATTTCGCACAGGCTCGGGGGCCGTAAGATTATAAGCCCCGCGACATGACTCAGACACTAACAGATGGTGCATGGCCGATAAATAATCTTTCATGTGGATCCAAGACATCCACTGCTCACCACTGCCAACTGGACCACCCAACCCCAGCTTAAATGGCAATAGCATCTTGTCGAGGGCACCGCCATCGGTACCCAATACCACGCCCGTTCTCAGCAAGACGACCCGTGTTTTGGGCTCAGCCAGCTTGGCTTCGCTTTCCCAACGTTGGCAAAGCAGACTCGAAAAATCATTCACCGCCGGTTCATTAGCTTCACAAAAGCGCGCTTCTTTAGAGGTCCCATAAAAACCAATCGCCGAACCACTCAAAAATACCGCAGGTTGTTGCTCGGCGCGCAACATCCAGTCAACGACTGCTTCGGTGGTTTTCCAACGACTTTTGTTGAGCTTATCTTTCTGCGCATCGCTCCAGCGCACCCCCACAATGGGCTCGCCGGCCAAATTAATAACAGCGTCAAACGCTGTCGCTAACTCGAGGGCATCCAAGCTCGTAATGTATTGATGCTTGTCGCCCAGAAGGCGCGATGCATGCGCGGCGTCACGTACCAGCAGGGTGTAGCGATAGTCAGGGTAACGTGCCAAGAAATGGCGCCCAATAAATCCCGTTCCACCGGTCATTAAAATATTCATATTTCCTACCTAAAACTACCCTTTGCGTAATGGGTTTATACGATGTAACTTGAGCCCAAGACTTTTGCAGCATCGTATAAAAATGGGCTTGGGGAAAGCCCCAAGGTTACGGGGAGACACAATGCAAGATTTTGACGTTATCGTCATCGGTGCAGGCACCGCAGGTTCTTTTGCTGCCAAGCAGCTTCATACGCTGGGCTACACGGTCATGGTGCTGGAAAAAAGTCGCGGTGCGGGTGGCCGTTGCGCCCGTCGCCAGGTAGGCGAAGACAGCGTCGACATTGGCTGTGTCAGCCTCGACCAACATCAACTCCATACCGCACAACAATCCCCACGGGTGGCTGAGCAACTTCAGCAATGGCAACAGCAGGGCTTACTCGCTGCGTGGACAGTGAATTATGGCGCGGGAGACGAACACCATAGCGTTGGCGTCCCCCAGATGAATTGTTTGCACAAAGACCTGCTTAACGGTATTGCTATTGCCACAGAGCAACGTGTACATCGTTTTGAGCGCAGTGAACACAATCACTGGCTTGTAGAATGCCTTAGCGGCGATGTCTTCCGCTGTAAAACACTGATCGTAACCGCGCCACCGGCACAGGCCAACGACATGAGCCACGCTTGGCCGAATGCGTGGCTTTCCGTGTTTGATGACGCCGACGCCACTATTCAAGCCCAGTGGACCATCGTGGTGGAATTGCCCAGCGATATCTTGCTGCCTCACAACGGCTATCATCACCATCCGGTCATTGAGCATGCGGTGCTCGACAGCAGCAAACCTCAGCGTGACCATACCCGACAGTTGTGGGTGGTGCAGGCGAGCCCAGCGTGGACAGATCGGCATCTACATTTAGACAAAGAACACGCCGGCGACCTGCTCTGCGATGCGTTTTGTGCCATGCTCGATATACCCAGCGAATCAGCCACCTTACTCAATACCCACCGCTGGCTGTTTGGAAGAACCGACCACCAATACACACCAGACGGTTGCTTATGGGATAGTGAGCGCCAACTCGCTGTCTGCGCTGACTGGCTTAATGGCGGCACGGTGACCGGTGCGCTGATGAGCGCTGCCGCCGTTGTCAACCACATGACCGAACAAGAGAACACAGACGTCGCATGACTATTGCTATTCACTGGTTCCGCCAGGACCTACGCCTCGCGGACAATCCCGCGCTTTGCCAAGCCGTTACCCGTGGGCAACTGCTTCCCATATACATTCTCGATGACGACAGTGCCGGTGCGTTTGCTATGGGAGCCGCCAGTCGCTTGTGGCTGCACCATTCACTGCACGCCTTAAATCAAAGCCTAGGCGGTCACTTAAGGGTCTTTCGTGGCAAAGCGGCCGATGTGCTTGCCGCGCTGTGTGAACAACATGACATCAGCACAGTCTGTTGGAATCGGTGCTATGAGGCGTGGCGAATTGAACGAGACGCTGCCATAAAAGACCAACTTAAGCAGCGTGGCATTGAGGCCATTTCCAGTAACGGCAGCTTGCTGTGGGAACCTTGGCAAGTACTGAAAAATGACGGTACCCCCTACAAAGTGTTTACGCCTTTTTTCAAAAATGGCTGTCTAAAAGCGGCGGAACCGGCTCCATGCAAACCTGCGCCAGATAATATTCATTTTGCCGAGGGGGATTTTGGTGCTGAATCCAGTCTTGAGGCGCTAGCGCTGCAACCCGCTGTCCGTTGGGACGAGCCAATGCTTGAACACTGGACCATTGGCGAAGCAGGCGCGTTAAAAAAGCTTCAGGCTTTTGCTGAGGAAGGTGTGAGCAACTACAAGGAAGGCCGCAATTTACCGGCCCGTCATTACACCTCTCGCTTGGCACCGCACATGCACTTTGGGGAAATTTCTCCGCGCACAGTATGGCACGCTGCCACCGCGATGGGAGATGACGACAACGTTTACACCTTTAAATCTGAACTGGGATGGCGTGAGTTTTCATACAGCTTGCTGTATCACTTCCCTGAGATGCCTCGCACTAATATGTCGCGAAAATTTGATGCGTTCCCATGGGGCGATGATCAACGCGCTCTTCAGGCCTGGCAACGCGGCATGACGGGCTACCCTATTGTTGACGCCGGTATGCGTGAACTTTGGCACACAGGCTATATGCACAACCGTGTGCGCATGATTGTCGGCTCATTCTTAGTGAAGAATTTACTGTTGCATTGGCACCATGGCGAGGCGTGGTTCTGGGATACCTTATTCGACGCCGAC
>DATHYR010000208.1:0-5736 GCA_035458985.1 Pseudomonadales bacterium | reverse complement strand
AACCTGATTCAATTTTGCAAGTGCAGCACGGTTGTTTTCTTGCTGCCGCTCAACAAATGGCGCTTGGTATTCTGGAGTTCTAGCCTTCTCTTTTTCCCACGCAAGCAACTCCTGCGAGCGTTTTACCTCACCTTCAGACAGACGCAAGCCTGCCATTTCTGCCTCTGTTGCGCGTTGCAATTCAAGTGGTGTTGCTGCCGCTCCAGCGGATCCGCTTACAGCGACTTTAGCCGGTTGCTTAGGCTCCATGCCCACTGCCTCACGCACTGATGTAACAGCGGCTTGCACGGGCTTTGCTGCCGTTCTAGAGGCTTGCTGTACTGCCTGCGCCCCTCTTTGTGCTGCAATGCTTACAGCGGGCGCGGCTTGTCGTGCAGCCTGCACCATCTGACCGGGCACGGCTAATTGAGGCATGAATGGCGGCACAACCTCTGCCAACGCCCCGCCAACGGCTTGAGTTATTTCCTGACCCGCTTGTGTGCGTGGCGCATAAGTAAGAGCCTGGGCGCCCTTTGCTGCGGCCTGTTCGACCATTTGAACGGCCTGCGGGGTCCCAAATTGACCGGTAAGAATCTGCTCCGCAAGTCCTTTAAGTGTTCCACCGATCATTCCAAGTGTGCCACCTACCGCACCAGTGCCAAGCGTTAGAGCGGCCTCGCCCGCGCCCACAATTTGCTGACCGATTCCAGGCTGTTGTGGCGGTGGTGTTACTTGCTGTTGTGTCTGCGCTGCCGTTTCTTCACTCTTGGCCAACTCATAAGCACGAGCAACAGTTTCAAACTCAGATGACCCTCGTTTGCTTTGATTCTTAACTATCCATGATGCGTATTCGTCAGCAGTTGCCATTATCGACCCCCACGCAAAATCGCGTCCGCTTGCGACCTGATATTCTGTTGCCCAGCCATTGGCGCGGGGCTACGTTCTGTCGGTATTTGTTCAACCAATTGGCTTTGTGAGCCTTTCATATATCGCTTTGAAACATCAGAAGCGATTCGCTGAGAAAAGTCATTAAATGATTCGCCCGGCTTCGCAGAATAATCACCTGCAATAAATGCCCCCTTTGCCCTAGTCAAAACGCCGTTGTTCTGTGCAAGCCAATCAGTTTTAGCATTTGAAACAGAAGCATCTAGGTCTTGCAATTTTGCGACACCACGAAGGAATGATGACAAGTCGCTAGCAGAAGCATTTTTTGACGGGAACCCTTCAAGCGCCATTGAAATATCTTTATCAGATGCTGCGCCGGCCGGCAGTGATTTCACAGCGGCAGTGTTCCTCAGACGGACATACTCTTGACGCAGTTGCGTCATGCCGCCCTCGAATCCACCAACCTTTTTAACAAAGTCAGTTGCACCAGAAAACGCACCATAACCGCCTCCCTCGGCGTCCAGTTTTTGGGCCAAGTCATTAAACTGGTTTGCGGCCTGTTTCGATGTGGCTGCAGTTACTGCTGCCTCATTTATCAGCTTTCTAGTATCTGTCGGAATGTCGTTCAGATTTTTTTCGATAGACGACATTTTCTCTGCCACTGTTGCCGCAGTTGCTTGCCTATCAAGATTCAAGCGAGCGGACCTGTCGTTAATCTGGCTTTGCAGATTTTTAACATTCCATGTTTTTTCGTTAATCCCTGCAACTTGCAATTGTTCTGCAAATTTACCCTCTGCTAACGCCTTTTGCGCCTTTCCTTGAGCTTCAGAAATTTCAGACGGCGCCTTGTGAATCTCTAGCCATTTTTTAGGGTCGAGCGATGCGCCGATAATACCAACCGCAGATTTTGCAGCCTCTGGGTTCGTATTGATCGCAGAAATGACCTCCTCATAATCCGAGAAGTCTCCCCCCGCATTTTTCAATGCATCACGCTTCTGTGTCGCGTATGCCAATGCAGCGTCAGGTTTGCCGGTGTTGAGTGCGTTGTAAATCTTTGCCGCATCGCCAAAAAGCGTATTCTGCTGCGCTTCTGTAACGTACTTACCGGACGCAAGAATAGCTTCTCTTTGTCCAGGATATTTCAGAGCCAGCTCTCCAAAAGACTGCGCTGTGGGGTTTTTTGTGACTTTTTCTAAATCAATTGCGTACTGCTCTTGCATTTTCTGAGCTTTTTCTCGCTCTTGTTGTTGCTGCTGCAATTGACCAAGTGCTGCGCCGGCCTGAAGTCCGGTCAAGAATCGCGCGCCAATATCTGGCTGTTGTTGCGGAAGATAATTGATAGGTTGCATTTTATTCCCTTAAAATATTTTTGCGGAACCACCACCAGCACCACCAGCGCCACCAGCGCCACCTCCTATTTTGGCGCCTCCACCAGCACCTAATAGCATGGCGCCAATTTGTACCGCATCACTAAATACTGAACGATTGATGCCGCCCTTTGCCATAATTCCTCCGGCCTGTGCAGCACCAATTTGTCCCAATAGATCGCCAACAGCGCCAGCGGATTGCATACCTTGTGCAGCCTGACCCGCTGCGGATGCTTGACCTATTTGAGTCAATCCTCCAAGGTTGGCAAATTGTTGTTGCACCATTTGATTAAGCAATCCTGGTCTAAATTGCGCCAATGCTCCTTGAATATTTCCACCGCGCAGACCGCCAGTAGCAGAAGCCTGCTGAAGAATTGCATTTTCACCTTGCTGCGCCATTGATTGAAAGAATGGGGATTTTTCAATTTGAGAAATAGCCTGCTGCTGCGCTTCTTCCCCGCCAAGTCCCAACAATGCCTGCTGCTGTCCAACCGCTCCAGCCCCAGCGCCGACGTAAGGCTTCATTAGATCGACTAGCGCATCAAACTGCCTGCGCTGCTCTGTTATTCCTTCTGACGCCATTTGAGATTGAACGCCTGCCGCTTTTTCTGCTGCTTCAGCCTGCTGAGTTGCTCCAGTATAAGAACCGACAACCTTTCCTACTGCGCCTGTGACTGAACTTACAACCTTGCCCATTATTTCAACTCCAATCTAATAACATCGCCATCTTCACGGCCAGTTTCTATGAATCCGAAAAATCTAGCCAGCCGCAATGAGCGAGTATTTTTTTCGTTAATCCGCACCAAAATACTTTCGTGCTTTTCCTTCATGCCAGAAAGATATTTTTTAATCTCATGTTTGATATTCCATTTCCCGCGCTTTTCTGGGATTACGAACAAATCAAACTCATTGCCGTATGCAATGAACGCACCGCCATCAAATGGAACAATGTCGCACGATTTTTCTATTGCTTCTCGCGCATCATTTGAAAACGGAATTTCATATTTAATAAGATGATCGACAATAACCGCCCAAATGTTATCGTTCATGTTATCTCACGCCCTGCCGCGCTAATAGTCAATGCAGATGCAGCGCTTGCAATGGTCGAAATGAAACCACCGTCCTCGATGACCTGCCCGATTAGCTCAGGGCACAGATAACATTCACCGGCAGCAATCGAGCGAGTATTAATGATTCTATTTGACGTTGCCGCCGTGCCGCCATTCGGAACTAAATTTGTGCTAATTGTTTGCGTTGCTGCGCTGTTGTTTGTGACGGTAAATTTGTCGATCACCGTTTTACAGTCTGTTGCCGTGTATTGCGCCGTTTGCACAGACTCTGCAAACTTTCTCGGAATGATGTTTTTTACAGTGATCGCCATCAGAGAACCCTATAAGTGGCTGAAAATGCGTATGTCGCATTTGCGATATTAACCGCATTAAACCTAAATTCAAACACATCAGACGTAGTATTCACAATTATGCCGCTGTTTATTCTTTAAGATGATTTGGCCTCAAGTGCTGCGATGCGGTCTGTGAGGGCTGCGTTTTGGGCTGAGAGCTCTTGGACCGCTTTAATTAACGGCGCAATGAATTGATCATATCGCAGACCTTGACCGCTGTTCGGGTCATCAAGGTTTTCAAGCACCCACCCGGCAAAGTCAGTGCCAAACGTATCAAGAACGGATTTAACTTGCTGCGCCTTCAAGCCGTGGTGACGGCGAGTGCCCTCAACAACACGCTCGACGGATTTGTACTTTGGCCTTGTGGTAGCTGGTGTCACCTCGTTACCATCTTCGTCCAGCACTGCGGGCACTTCCTCTGTGCCATCTTCCACTTGGTCAATGACCGTCTTGCCGTTCTTGTAGCGGTATGAAACGGGTTCAAGCGCGGCAATGAAATCAAGTCCGAGTGTCGGGGCAAAATCCAACTTTGCGCGTTCATCTGAGGTATTGATTGTGCCTGTTGCTGCATAGACAACTGACCACCGGAAAGAAGGCTCACCGAGGCTGTATGCGTTGTCTGCGCCGGGTCGGAAGTTGCCCCCGCTGGTGATGCGGGCGCGTTCGGTGTTGACTGTGGCAAACGACAATACACCGCCACCTGTTGAGTTTGCAATTTGTGTCTCGTTGGTGCGAATCCGCACAGTAAAATCACTATCAGCCCCGTTGGAAGCTGTGTAAGCACCCTGAAATACGCCACTGCTTGTAACTTGAGCAGAAATTCGGTTGCCAGCGTCTAAATTCGTCCCCACCAACAGATTGCCACCCTGCGTCAGCGTCATTGCTTGGCTGAACGTGATAGGTGCGCCTGCTGTGCCGGAGGGGGCGACAGACCATAAATGCCCAGAAGACGCTTGGGAATACAACATTGCACCAACACCTGAGCTCTTATATTTCCAGTTTGTGCTGTAGTAAGAGTTAAGGTTTAAAACCGTCCCAAGTCCGTTAGACGAAGAAACAGAACCAAGAGAGAACTCAAGAACTTTAGCGGTGTTGTCCCACGCACTCGGCACAACACCCAGACCTGCGTTACCCGCAGCATCAACAGTCACCCGATCAACACCGCTGGTCTGCAAACGCAAAGTGGTTGCGCTGTTGATTGTGGCAATGTTCACAGCGTCAAAGCTGCTGCTCGCTTCCCAGCGGCTTGTAGTGCTGTTGTAAATCAGCGTATTGCCATTAGCAGGGGAGGGGGCATAAACATTGTGCAGTTCGTCAATTTCGTAGCCATTATCAACCTTGACGAATATCTCGCCTACACTTGCATGTACACGGACAACAAATCCAACAATAACAAGATGATTTGGTGCAACAGGTTTAACACGGGTATAACCTCCAGACACAGAAGTGGACAAGTAAAGCGTGTCCCCCTGCGTGAGTGCGTTTCCTTCTGAATCGGTGATGGTG
Organism: Pseudomonadales bacterium; assembly: GCA_035458985.1. GTDB lineage: Bacteria > Pseudomonadota > Gammaproteobacteria > Pseudomonadales > JAHEIH01 > JAHEIH01. The sequence continues at coordinate 597 of DATHYR010000208.1, read as the reverse complement.
TTCAATTTCCGAATCAAGCCGGAATTAAGAACAAAACCCTCGGAACCAGACGCAATGGATTCATCAACAAATCCGAAGGTATGGTTTGACGTAGCTTCTGCATCTGCCCTGGCTCTGTCAATCTTGATGCGATTACCTTGGGCGCCAGTAATTTGCACAACAGTGCCACGAGCCATTGCCGTGGCTGCTCCGTTAAAACAAAGTTCAAATTCGCTTTGGCCAATCGGCAAAGTAGAGTTTCCGCCCTTTAGCGTGAGCATCAAAGTGCCGTCGCCATCGTCGTAATACAGGCGCCGTGCAGCAGGCGCAACAGGCGCAATCTGTGGAAAGTCTATGTAATCAAACTGGCGAGAATTGCCCGATTCAATCTCTGCCTTAGCGTCAGCGTAGCCAAGCGACAGCGCAAGATCATTGATCGCCTGATTGATTGCAATTACATCGGTTGGCAAAAGATCATAGACCTCATCCATGATGCGCTCGAAAGCCTTGATTGCCTCATGGTTCGGCAAAAATTCTGCTAACTGATTGCGTGTGAGTGGTCTTTTTCTAGACATTTAGCGGCTCTATGACGGCTTCCAAGCGTGCCATTGATATGTG
>DATHYR010000207.1:0-2096 GCA_035458985.1 Pseudomonadales bacterium | reverse complement strand
GATGGTCTTGACTTAGCTTGGATCGAAGAGCCCTATCCCGCAGAGGATGTGCAGGGGCACGCGCTGTTACGTGCGCAAACTACTATCCCCGTTGCGGTGGGGGAGTCTATGTACCACCTTTCGCAATTCCGAGAGTACCTTGAGCGCGGTGCATGCAGCATCGTCCAGCCTGATGTAGCACGTATTGGCGGCATCACGCCTTGGTTGAAAACGGCACACCTTGCCGAGGCCTTCAATGTGCCGGTGTGCCCCCACTTTTTAATGGAAATACATGTCAGTTTGTGTGCGGCTGTGCCGAACGCGTCTTGGGTTGAGTACATCCCGCAGCTCGACCGCATCACCACCTCGCGGCTTGAGATTGACGATGGCTATGCCATACCACCACAAACGCCAGGGCTTGGAATCGAATGGGACTGGGGCGCCATTGGTCGCCTGAAGTTGTGCGAGTTGACCGTGAACTGAACGGTAGCTAGCGTGCCGGCATATCGGCCAAGGTGCCAATTACGCTGACTTTTGCATCGACAGGTACGGGGGGGATTTGTGCGTTCCACGCCTCATACTGTGCGCGCATCGTATTCAGCCGATCAGGATCTCTTTTGGCTTGATTCGCGCGCTCTCTTGCATCACGAGCAATATTGAACAGGTATTCGTATTCGTTGACCTTTAAATACTTCCAGTCGCCCAATCGAAAAGCTCGCTGGTCGTTGTACTTCATGCGCCAGAACATTGGACGTTCGAATGTTGTTTCCGCGCTCTTAAATGTCGATACCAACGAAATTCCGTCAAGTTTGTGACCTACCGGCGGTATTGCACCAGCGATGTCAAGAATCGTTGCGGTCCAGTCCATCGTTAGGCAGTGTTGTGTACTGACACGCCCAGGGTCAGTAATACCCTTCGGCCAATGAACAATGTACGGAACGCGGATACCGCCTTCAGTCAGGTCCATTTTTCCGCCAACGAGTGGCCAGTTGTCGGAGAAACGTTCACCACCGTTATCGCTGGTAAACACAATGACGGTATCGTCAAGTTGACCAGTCTCTTTCAGTGCATTAATGACCCAACCGATGCCCTCGTCCATCTCCCTAATCATGGTTTGGTAGGTCTCGACGTTGCCACCGTCTAGGTGTGAAATATCGCGACTGATTTCAGGGTCAATTTTCCCCTGCGCGCGAGTCTCCCAGGGCCAGTGGGGGGCCGTGTAGTGGAGGCTGAGTAGGAAAGGTTTTTTATCGACGGCGCGGTCACGTACATATTGCGCGGCACGCTTGGATATCAAATCGGTCAGGTAGCCGGGTTCATCATAGGGTTTCCCGTCCAATTCGAGGTCGCTTTCTGGCTTGCGTGCAGTGTGGCTGTAATAGCCCACGCCGCCTGACATCGGGCCAAAGTGGTGCATGTAGCCGCTCTTTTCAGGACCAAAATGGGGGCGAAAACCGAGGTGCCACTTTCCAATTAAAGCGGTGTGAAACCCCAGATCTCGTAACATCGACGGCAAGGTTGGTAGGGTTGGAAAAAGACCCAATTCAGGGTTTCCAACTGCAGCGCCCGCCATCGGTTCTTCGCTTGCACCGCGAATCCAATATTGATATCGCGCTGTCATCAGCGCAAAGCGGGTGGGAGAGCAAACAGGAGAGTTCGAATAGCCATTGATATACCGAATGCCGTTGGCTGCCAACTTATCCAAGTTTGGCGAGCAGTTTGACCGTCCGCCGTAGCACCCGAGGTCTGCGTACCCTAAATCATCGGCGACGATAAAGACAAAATTGGTCATCTCTCTGTTTCCGTTTTCGTAACTAAAAAATGTGTGTGAATGAGCGTCATGATCGCGATCGCAATACCCAACCACTCCAGTTGCGTATCGGCGCTAAACATCAATATGCAAGCGGTCAGTCGAGTGATCACTTGGTACCACGGGAGTGTCGATTTATCAAACCCAATCAATGCACTCGCCAAAACGTAGATAGATAACGCGAGCTGACCTAAAAGCATCAAATACCCTGGCCATGTAAATTCACCCCCTGCTTGAGGAACCGTCAACAGGAGGGGCTCGTAAGCGAAAGCGAATGGGATCAAAAAAACCATGCACCCGATGCGAG
>DATHYR010000206.1:0-16724 GCA_035458985.1 Pseudomonadales bacterium | reverse complement strand
AAATAAGCACCCACGATCCAGTCAACCTTTTCACCGCCGGGTGAGGTCAAACGCAGTTCTAAGCTGTCTTGCGAGTAATCTTCAGCGGCTTCAACCTGCACGAGTGGAATGGCCGCAAAGTCACAGTCACAGATATCGAGGTAGTCGTATTCTGCGTGACCAAAGATGGCAGTGAAGGTGTTATCGCCAATACTGGTATCCACAGTAAAGGTCGTAATAGCCATGTTGTTATTGCTTAGTTCATCTAAATTAGGGAACCCTGGCAACAAGCCGCCATCACGACCAGTCGCAAGCACAGGTGCCACCTGCCGCAACAATACACCGCCATCGTTAGTTACGGCACGACGGTCATCAACGACCTCGTTAGGATTACCACCAGCGGCAGCAATGATGCCTTTCGCCAGACCGGTGAGACCAACAGCTGTAGGTGTCAATGGGTTAGTAATGCCAATCTGCTGGGTACGGCCCAAATCTTCAAATGAGCTATCTTCATGCTTCAATGTTAATGTTGTGTCTTCGGTAACATCCCATTGCAACGTCAGACGCACGGATTGATCATCGCGCTGAGTCTCATCGCGACCTAAGGTACCGTCATCATTACGACCTAACTCGTTAAAGATGTAGCCATCTGTTTGATAGCCACGCGCTGCCAAACGTGCACGGAAGGTGTCAGAAAGTGGACCTGAAAGAACAACGTTGTATTCTTTCTCACCGTAATCGCCACCCATGACGCTGACCATGCCTTCGAATTCTTCCGTGGGCTTAGCCGAGATCACACTCATCGCACCACCAATCGTGTTCTTACCAAACAGAATGGATTGTGGGCCACGCAAAACTTCTACACGTGCCAAATCCATGAAGGGTGCACGTGACAATTGGTGACGACCCATGTAGATACCATCGTGGAACATCGATACCGATTGCTCAATACCTTGGTTGGTCGAAGAACCAATACCACGAATGAAAATAAAGTTACCAATCGGGTTGGGTACTACGGTTACGGCGGGAAGACTGTTCGTCAGATCTTCCATTTTGGTAATGGCTGCTTCACGGATACTCTCACCGTCCACCGCCAACATTGAAATAGGTACATCTTGTAACGATTCGGCACGTTTGGTTGCAGTTACCACAACTTCTTCAAGTACCTGTGCAGTAGCTGCCGATGACATGGCGCCTACCGCGGCTGCCACGGCTAAACTTAACTTTGCTTTACTCATCATAGATTTCATTAAAGAGATCCCCTTTATTTTTAGTTATAGAGTGCATGAACAATACCTTTTATAGGTATGTTTGTACAATTGAATTTAGAGACTAACATCGGTCATCTTACGCCAACACATCCCATCAAATTGAAGGCTTAATGCTTAGCTAGCATCATTTTTGAAGTTGTACCTCAAGACCGGGAGGGCATCTTTTGCCATCAATTGCTGGTGCATTTCCTTGCTCTTGGTAAAAATTTCGGTGACAAGCTGCATCGGGGGGTTCGACAACCCCACCACCGCCACGCGGCAAACCATGGTAAAAAGAATATTACCTAATACATAGGGTTCATTGACACAGGCTTCATAGAGTTCTTGGCCAAGATTATGGCGCGGACTATAGCTTGTAACGAAACAGCCAATGACATCGTTCTCTAATTGAAAAAGGATATCCGAGCCCCGAAGGTAGCGTTGCAGTCTAACCGATAATTGCTCCAGCATGTCAAAAAGGCAGCTTTCACCAAAGTCATCAATTAACTGCGATACATTTAACAGGCGAATGCTGAAAAACTCAGGGTAGAGTTCGATAGCGGGATTACTGTTCACAAGTAATCGCAAGCGAGAAAGCTCTTTGGCTATGAGTGTCTTACCGGCCTTGTCATTGAATATGCCAAGATCATCATTAAACATTGCTCGAGCTTTAATCTTAGACAGCGCGTCCTTTTGATCAATCTGTAGTTGTAACCATCTTTCTGCAATCTTGAGCTTGGCAAGTAACAAACCACTGTTCAGGGGCAAGCCAATGATATCGTCAACACCCTCGCGTAACGCGGCCTCAATTTCATCATCCCGCAAACTGTTGCACAGGGATATCATAAAGGGATGAAAGCCGATATCCGTATTTCTAATCAATTGGCACAAACTGTTGATATCGAGATTTTTATCGCGCTTGTCTAACAGCACAATCGCGGCACCATCTTTACTTTGCAGCATTTCGTAGCAAGAAAACGCATCGTCGAGAAGGTAGGGACGATATCCCGCACGCGCCAAGGTGCCTGTCAATATCGTTGACACCACCTCATCTTGCTGGATGATTAATACGTCCATAAAGCCTCAAAAAATCAAAAATAGCGCTGTCACTTGCATCACTGTAGCGTATTATTGACGAATTAAGAATTAATAAAAATTACATGGTAAAAAAGTCGTTCAAATTCTATCATTACGTAATAAAGCTTACGGGATCGGACACATGGTTGGCGAATTAGAAGAAATCACTGAAATCAAGCAACAACACATTATCGGCATTGGCGCGTCGGCGGGTGGATTGGAGGCCATTTCTGAGTTTTTCAAACAGATGCCTGCCGACTCAAACTTAACGTTTGTGGTTATTCAGCATTTGTCACCTGACACCAAGAGTATGATGAGTGATCTGTTGCGCCGAGTGACTAAAATGCCAGTCAAAGAGGTCTCAGATAGAGTTCGCCCCGAACCCAATACCGTTTACCTGATTACACCTGGTAGTAATATGCGCCTAATCCAAGGTGAGCTAGTCCCCGAGCCACAGGACCGCTCAACACGTGTACCGCAACTGCCGATTGACGTTTTCCTTGATTCGTTAGCTACCTACATGGGGCCTGCGTCGGTGGGTATTATTTTGTCTGGTACAGGCAGCGATGGCACACGCGGCTGTCGTGCGATTAAAGAAGTTGGCGGACTGGTTATTGCTCAGTCCGAGAAAGAAGCCAAATTTGATGGCATGCCCAACAGTATCATTAGCAACGGCCTGGCAGACTACATCTTAACCATTACTGAGATGCCTTCTTATCTCATTCGCTATATTCGCCACCCGTTGACATCCGCACCACAAGAAATTGACGAAGACTTTACCGACAGCAAAACATCGCTTGGAAAAATCTTTAACGTGCTAAAAATGCGCTTTAAAGTGGACTTCTCGTCTTACAAATCGTCGACAATAGGTCGACGAATCCAGCGCCGTATGTCCATTACACAGCATAAAAGTCTGCAACAATATGCAGATTTTGTGCGTTCTGATGGTGACGAACCCCACGCGCTCTTCAAAGAACTCTTAATCGGGGTAACTAACTTTTACCGCGATAAAAGCGTCTTTGAAAACCTTGAGCACATTCATTTAGCGAAATATTTGAGCAAAGTTACCACGGGCGAGGTTCGCTTTTGGGTGGCCGCCTGCTCTACCGGTGAAGAAGCCTACACCCTGTGTATGATTTTCTTAGAGATTGTGGAAGAGCTTAAACTTGACCTCGAGCTCAAAGTATTTGCTACCGATATTGACCAACAAGCCTTAGCACGCGCCAGTACCGGCATTTATCCAGAATCCATTGTGGCAGACTTGTCTAGCACCATGCTGAGCAAGTACTTCATCCGCAACGGAGACCACTTTATTATTTCGCGTAAAATTCGCGAGATGGTCGTCTTTGCTCGCCACAATATTTTGTCCGATCCTCCGTTTACAAAAATTGATTTTATCAGCTGTCGCAACCTGTTTATTTACTTGCAACCCGAAGTACAACGCCGCGTTCTTCAGTCTTTCAATTTTTCACTCAACCCTGGCGGTTTGTTAATGCTGGGTAATTCTGAGTCTCTCGGGGATGCCGACACCCTGTTTGAAACAGTGGATGCCAAAGACAAGCTATTCAGAACCTTAGGAACTCGCCGTGCTCGCTCAAGCAATTTCACGCTAAACGCCACCTCTGATCGGCCTCGCGAAAATGCCTGGACGCCCGGGCTCGTCAATGATGGAACACCATACGAGCGTAAAGCTAGCGAAGAAGTCAAAGTATTAGAGAGTTACCTAGATACCTTATCTGATAAATTTATCCCCTTCTCCATGCTCGTGAACGATGAGAACGAAATTGTCCGTATTATTGGCAACTCGCGCCCCTTCATGTTGCCGTTGAGTGGACGTATGTCAAGCAACCTCAGCCAATTGGTCATTAAGGATCTTCAAATCCCTATCACCACAGGTCTGGCAAGGTTACATCGCACCAATTCAGAAGTTGCCTTTAGTCGCGTGCGTATCAAAAATGCCGACGAAATCAAATTAGTCAACATTACTATTCGTCCCATGCGTTTAACCCGCAACGCACCGCGCTTGGCTGTGATCATTATTCGCGACACAGAGAACATTTCAGAGACCGCGCTGAAAGACGCCTATGATGCCGACACAGAATTGATGCATCGCCTCAATGATCTTGAGCAAGAACTGCAGTTCAGTCGAGAAAACCTTCAGGCCACCATTGAAGAGCTAGAAACCTCAAACGAGGAGCTTCAAGCCACCAACGAAGAACTGTTAGCCAGTAACGAAGAGTTGCAATCAACTAACGAAGAGTTGCAATCGGTAAACGAGGAGTTGTTTACTGTCAACGCGGAGTATCAAGGCAAAATATCTCAGATGAGCCAACTTAGCGACGACATCGAGACCTTCTTGTCGGCATCGTTATCGGCGTATGTCTTCCTTGATAATGACATGAATTTACGTCGCTTCTCTGCGCGAGCGTCACGCATCTTTAATATTATCGATCATGATATTGGTCGCCCGATTGGCCATTTATCGCATCGTTTAGGTGAATTTGACGTACTCAAGACCGCCCGTGATGCACACCATAAGAACGAGATATTTAAAGAAACGATGAAAACGGACGACGGCGATACTTACACGATTGAAATTATTCCAACGCCCGCGAAAGGCACAAAAGCGGCCGACACAATGATTCTGCTAACGCAGGTGAAATAAGCCGGCAAGTTATCTGGCCGGCTCGCTGATTATTTATTAACCAGCGAGTCTGCCACTGACTTTAACACTGAGCTCGCCTGCCAAATCCTCTCTTCCAATTCGCGCCCCAATTCTTGAAGTGTTCCCTGGTTATCATCTTTATCCATGGCTCGCAAACCCAGACTAAAATTCAACTGACGCAGATAACTGTCTAGGTCAGTCGCGCCTAGCATCACCGCATTATTGGCAAATCGCGATATCACATGCTGAGCATAGTAGATATCATTGCGTTTCAAGGCACCTTGCAGCTGCGTCATATTGGTACCCCACTCACGAAGGGTGGCGTCCAACATCGACAAATACAATTGCTTATCACCGCCCAAATTGGCTATCGCGGCATTGATATCGTAGCCGTCAGGCACCGTTAAATATTGAGAGCTCATATGGCGCCCGGCCTCACGCTCAATCATCATGGCGTCATCTAATAACGTCGGCAAAGACACATCGGTTTTTCGGCGTGCCACACTGGAAACGGCAAAATCAATAAAGTGGCTAATATTAAATGGCTTCACCATAAAGTCATTCATACCCGCCGCTAAACTTGCCTTAATTTCCTCGGGACGATTACTGACAGATAAGCCCATGATAGGGAGCTGGCTCTTACTGTACTGCTGCCTTATGGCTTTGGTGACTTCAGCACCAGAGATACTTGGCATTTGCAAATCCATAATAATGACGTCATAGGGCTTTGCACCATCCAACACACGTAAAATAGCTTGATTACCATCGATCTCAGTATCAATTTGTGCGCCCGCCAATGACAGTAATTCCCGCAAAACGAAGAGTGTATCTTCACTGTCATCGACCACTAAAACGCGATAATCCTCCAACGTGTTGTACCAATCAGGCTCAGCCTCACGTTGAATATTGTCAAAAAACTCGCCAATGGATTGATGATCACTTTCAATACCGAAAACCATGTCGAAACTCATGGATAACGCGCCCTGACTCTCTTCATAATTAAGCTCAGAACCCATCTCCTCTAACAGGATTCGACAAAAATGTAAGTCATAACCCAGGTTATTGAAAACACGGACGTAAAACGGATCCTTTAATGCCTCGTCCTCTAACACAGACTGATCGTCTGGCTGTAGATCACCAATGGCACTGATACTGAAAGCCACTTTAACCGAATTCTCGCTGCTGCTGTTATTTCTGGCAATGCTCAGCGAGACTGCGCCATCTATCAACCGGTCTGACGCGACCTTCAACAGTGCGTGAATAAGTTGCAGCAGTCTCACCTTGTCGCCAATCAAATGATTATGGATCTTATCGTCGCAGACTAATTCGACCTTGTGTGTCGCTGAAGATAACGCCGATACCTGATTTTCGAGTACCACAACCACATCGGTCATTAAGAAAGCACCCGTCTGTACATTTAAAATCGTCGATCTTTGGCTCGCATTCGCGGCAAATTGCTCAAAAAGATCCACCAAGTACTGACCGGTGGCATGTTGACGCGTCATAAGATCTAATTTTCGTTGCGATGTCTCATGGCTTTGCAGTAACGCATTCATACCCAACATGACATTCAACGGCTCTTTGAACTGCTCTACAAAGCGCGATGCCATGTGTTCAAAACCCTGTTCTGCCAGCGCCAGCTTGGCCTCAGCGGTCTCTTTATCCAGCAACGATTGTTCAGTCTGATTTTTCAACTTAATCCAGGCTAATCGGAGATGACGATCGAAGGTGACACCTAATAAGCCAATAAACACGACAAAACTTACATGTAACAACTCCCAATTATTGATGGTCTCGGTGAATGCAACAAAAACAGCCTTAATGACCCCGGCAAGGATAAAAAGAGAAATGCTTATGGAATAACTCAACTTAGCATTCCAAAGGATCCCAAAAGGAAAGATAAACGCAAGAAGGTAAACGACAGGCGCACCAACAAAAGCCAAGTGAGACCATAAAATCAGCGCAAGAACACTATGAACAACCAAAAAATAGCGGCTCGCAAACTTATGCCATAAAGCAAGACTCAGGAGAGACACAATAAGCGACATCGCCACAAGCGGCTTGGCAAGGTCATCATGAAACAGAGTGGAACCCAGCGCAAGCGCAAACAGTATGCTAATCATCAAGGCATAACCTGAACTTATGAGCGCCAGAATATTTGAACGGGATAAAATACGATTGATTTTAGTTAGCATTAATGGGGTCCCGCTGCTGCTCTCGTAAAGATTTTTCAATTATTTGCTGCATAAATTGCGATGCTTCTTTTTCCGTCAGAATGCCTGCCAGATAGCGCGACAAACCTGTACTCAAACCTGCCCACACCACCGTCATGGCAGCGAACTCAGGCATATAGCTGCCACTTTTTAATTGCTGATGAATCAAATGGAGGTGAGGGTCTTGTATTGATTCCGCTACACCTTCAATCACGGGCTGCAACTTGGCCTGCTGCCATAACTGGGCTTGGAAATCAGGCGACAATAACTCATTCATCAGTTTTTCAATAACAGAAAACGCTGCCTGCGACAGCATGTTTTTTCCGGGCAAAGCCAATACATGGCTACCAAAATAGGGATACAACAATTGCCCATCAAACCTGGGTAGTTCAGCGACACCAAGATCGTCACCTAAGGCGGTCTGAAATTCCTGCAAAGCCCAATCACCATTGATGGTATAGGCCACTTTACCTTGGACGAACCCATTATAAGCACAGCTGTAGTCACAGTTCTTATCGGCCTTAGAAAGATCTATCAGTTGCTGATACCGCGCTAAACCACGCCACATACTCGACGTGTTGACTGAAGGCACACCCTTGTCAAAAAAACTTTGATTACCCACCGAGAAAAACGCCTGGAACCAAAAGGGCTCTTTGACACTCCATCGAATCAGATCGACATCATTCGGCAATGCCCCCACCTGCTCAGGGAGCCGCATAAAATCTTCAACGGGTTGGTCGACATAGCGCTTATTAAAATACAGCAGCAGCTGATTACCCCCCACAATCGGTATGCCCCACGAACCAGTTTTGGATTCCGATGGGAGGTACTCTTTCAAGATAGGTCGCTGAAACCATGGCGCAGGAAGTGTTTTATACACCAACGGTAAGCCTAGAAGATCGTTAGGCATAATGAGTAGCTCAGGCGTGGTGTCTGTTTGGACAGATTGCAACAAGAAGACTTTGAGGTCATCATTGTCGACATATGTTACATCAATAGGTAAAGAATGGCGCAGCACAAGCGACTTAAGCATCGAGGAAAACATGGGGTTATCTGTCGAATAAACGAGCTGTAATCGCGTGTCTGCGCTCGCCACAGGAAGCGCAAAACATAAGGCTAACGATAATAACCCTCTAACCATCCATCGCTTCACGGCGCGGGCGCCTCCAATGGAAAACGCGCAACAACGGCACCCAGTTCTGCCATGACCTCGTCGTAATACTTTAACGCGCGCGATAACAAGGGTGAAGGTATCGACTTTTTAGACTTAGCGGTGCGCGAAAGCTCGCGTAAAAAATTAGCAAAATCGTCAGCACCAATCATTGCCACCGTGCCCGCCATACGATGCGCAACTACTGAAGCCATATCTGAATCACCAGCTTCGCAACTAGACATAAACAATGCCCAATCACCAGGCAGTGTGGTGTTGATACGCCGCAACGTTTTCAACAACACTTGAGGACTCCCACCATAGCATTCCATGACCTTAGCTAAATCCAAATGTTCACTTGTCATGCGATTTATTCCTTATTAAACGGGCAAGATTCATGTGTAAATTACTCATCACCGGATCATCATCAATCACATGAATCGGGATATCAAAATAGACCAACGTACCCATCTTATCCGTTTCTAAGACGCCCATATGCGCTTGCATGATGCGACAATAGGCATTGGCTAATCTGAGATCCAAATCATTGCTATCAACAAGTTTAGTCAAAGAGCCTTCGTCACGTTCAGAAAATTCTGGCAGAACAAAGTTTTTCTGCTCAAGTTGATATAAATCGTTATAAACGATGAACCTAACCAGCTGTTGATGGCCGTGCGTTTGTCTTAACGTTAGACTCACACCACAACTTTGCCCGAAAGCCTGCACTGGTCGACTGCGAGCGATAGCTAGCAAGGCTTGCAGCAATGCTTCTGCCAATAACAACACGCGACTGTGCAACAAAGGATCAACGTCAAATTTCACCTCAAGACCTTTTTTCTGGCTTTGTCGGTAAAAATCAAACAGCAACTGCTCTAATTTCAGCTCAGCCGGTTTTATCGTAAAAAGTGAGACATCCCCCATCAATGATGCTTGCAAATATTGGCTATTGCGCTGGAGAGATTCCAAGGCCTGCTGAATATCTTGTAACACGGGAAAAAGCGCACGATCACTACTGTATTGATGCAACACCGAACTGGCTAAGCTAAGTTGCATAAGTGGTTCATCAATTCTGTTCTGCAAGGCTTTGGCCGCTTGACGAAAACTCGACTCGCGAGCCTCTCGGGCAATCACCTGATTTTTTTCCTGAATTTGTTGTACTTGTGCGTATTGTTTATTGTCGATCAAGGATTCAATACGGGAGCGAACAGCTAACAACAGTGGATCTTTACAGCCCTTGTCAATGTTTGGCATCGCGGCGACTTGCTGCAGGGTACGCTGCTCTTCTTTTTTAACAAACCAAAATAATATCAACAACATAACCACTATAAAAAACACCAGTGACCAAGGATATAACACCCACCCGTTACCCTCATCAACGCTATTCAAATAGATGTGTAAACGGGCAAATTCATTCCTGTAATAGATGGGTGTTTTAGGTGTGAGGTCGACATCACCAGCGCCGATCTCGCCGACCATAGCCACTCCGTGTGCTTCGAGCCCTTGCAAAACTAAGTCAGATTTTTCAAGCATCGGTGACAGAAGCGCCACAATATCTATGACTACCCACAATACCCCTGTTTTTTGATAAGGCATCGCGTAATTGTTTCGCGCCATGATCAATGGTGCACCAAACACAAGCCAACTAGACGCTTCGCTTTTTATAGGCAAGACAAACTCGGCGTGATCCCGAGGGAATAAATACAACGCCGGGTTAGCATTCACCAGGCCCTCTTGCGAGATCAATCGCTGTGTTTCCGCGGCCAAGTGTTTTGAGCGAATGCCCAACACTGTGGTTGGCACGCCCTCTAAGACAAAATCACTGTCATCCATAACAAATGCGCCTACGATGGCCTCATCGTAAGCGACTAATTCTTGCAATAGGGCATTCGCGTGCTGAAAGAACATAATATCGACAGGCATTCTCGCTAAAGCGGGATCCTTCACCGCCGCTGAAATAGCAAAACTCAAGCGGGTCAGCGTATTATCCAAACGCGCCATAATTGCCTCGCCTTTTAAGGTCGACAATACGTCTTGGCGATAATGATTTTGTTGAACAAAGACAGTAAAAACTAACGCCATGAAAAGACCTGCCGCCGCGCTTACTAGCCAATAGGTCCGCATGGCGCTGGATAATTCTTGCCAAGTATTAATACGTGACAGGAGGCTGGAATACATGTCTTTCACTTATGCTCCGAGGCACTTGATGTTATAGTTCTTGCACCCGTCGATACTAACACAGCCGTAAAAAAGTACATGAAAAATAGTCCTTTAAATATCTATGCCGGTCAGACTGCCCGCCAACATCTCGCACGAGAAGGTCTACAAAACCTCGACGTAAAGCACATGTTGGCCGCCAGTGGCGGTCCTAAATGGATGGTTCTTTTTGGGCTCGACAAATATCTTAATGAGCATTTTTTCTCCGCTCAGCAATCTCTCAATATCATGGGCTCTAGCGCCGGTGCCATGCGAGCCTGTTGCTACGCACAGCAAGCGCCCTCTTCCGCCATTCAACGCTTTGCCGATGCTTATACCCACACACGGTATGCTAAAAAACCAAGTCCAGCCGACATTACCGCTTCCGCACATGTTCTGTTACAACAACTCTTTGGCGAAGAAGGTCAGCAAGAGGTTCTCAACAATCGCTTCAGGCATCTCAATATTGTCACAGCGCGCTGTCATGGTTTAGCCGCACGCGAACATAGCGTATTACAAGGGATAGGGATGTTGGGTGGCTTTGCGCTAAACCGATTATCTCGCCGTTGGCTCGATATTCCCTTTGAGCGTGTTATTTTTTTTAATGGTCAACCCATGCACTTTGACGAACAACATGCACTGCGCACACGCTACATTAGCCTGAATGAAAAAAATCTGTATTTAGCAGCGTTGGCCTCGGGCTCTATTCCTATGGTCATGGAGGGTATATACAACATTCCCGGTGCACCGGCAGGTTGCTACCGCGATGGCGGCATCGTGGATTACCATTTTGATGTCGACCCCGGTGAAGGTTTATGCCTCTACCCTCATTTTAATAATGCACCGCGTGCCGCATGGTTTGATAAGTTTGGCCATCGCAAAATTAACACCTCGCATTATCACAATACCCTTATTTTGGCGCCGAGTGAGTCCTTCATTCGCTCACTGCCCTATGGCAAGATTCCCGATCGTAAAGACTTTGCTGAACTTGACGACGCTGACCGAGAGCGTTTCTGGCGCACCGTACAATCTGAAAGTGCGAGGCTCGCCGAGGCGTTTCATGAACGTTTAGAAAAGCAAAACTGGCAAGACGTCATGCCAATGGAAGCCCTGGGCTAACCCTTGTATAGCGCGATGAAATAACCCGTAAACGCTGACTGAGCAACACCCCTGCGACACCCAGCCCAATGACAAACCCCCACCACACGCTAGAGGGTGGCCACTGCAAGACTTTCACAAACACATAGGCTGTCGGAAACGCACACACCCAATAAGAAAAGATACATATCACCATAGGGACTCGGGTATCTTTATAGGCGCGCAGGGCACCCGCCACACCGACCTGAAGCCCATCCACGACTTGGAAAACGGCCGCAATCGCTAACATATCTATGGCGATAGCCCCCACCGAGGCAACCGGGGTGTACCATGTCACCAAGACATCGCGATAGAAAAGCAAGCAGAGGGCTGACAACGCCATAATGCCTACACAAAGCCACACGGCGAACCATGCGGCATAACGACCGTCTTCAGGCCTATTGGCGCCCAACAAATGCCCTACCCTCACGGTGGCCGCCGCGCCAATGGCCATGGGAATCATAAAGGTGGTAGAGGCAAAATTGATGGCAATTTGATTCGCCGCCGCTGCGGTGGCCCCTAGACTTCCCATTAATAACGCGATGGCGTTAAACAGCCCCACTTCAGCCGAAATACCGATCGCCATAGGTAAACCCAATCCCCATAACTGACGTTGCAAGGCGCGGTTCGGCCACCACTCTCCACGCCATAATTGGTATTTCTGGTAACGTGGGTGACGGCGCAAATACACGAACATACCCAACGCTGTCAGATTCATGGTAATGGCACTGGCAACGCCGGCCCCTACTGCACCCATGGCCGGCGCACCGAAGTGACCGAAAATAAAACAATAATTGAGAACGACATTACACAGCAGCTGGAAAACGGTCGCGATCATGATGGGACGCGTCACCCCTATACCCTCGGTAATGTACCGCATGACTAAAAACAAGAACATCAGCGGCGCCCCCATAGAGATGGCTTGCACATAATCAACGGCACCACTGTGAATATTGGCATCAATACCGATCGCTGCAAAAAAACGTGCCACGCCGAACTGGGCAAACATCAGCACCAAAAAAGCCATCAATAGCGCAATAGTCACACCTTGCCTGGCGTATGCGCCGATGGCGACATCATTTTTTGCTCCAAAGCTATGGGCAATAAACGCAGACAATGCCATCAGAAGCCCCATAGAGAAACAATAGCTAAAGAACCAAACGGCTGAACCTACAGCCACAATAGCCAAGGCTTCAGCCCCCAGTTGACCAGCCATAACGGTATCAGCGAACTGCATACCCGCCATCGCCAAATTGTTTAACACCAATGGCCAAGCGATGCGGCTGTAGTGGCGGATTTCGCGTCGCCAAGGATGAGAAGAATCGGTCACGTTAGAGCGTCTCAAAATGAATGTATTGTAACAGGCCAGAATCGCATTAGGGCGACATTCGCCATTAGTCGAATATTCAAGCAGACGATTTATCGCTAACGTGACCAGATACATTGCACACGTGAGTAAGGATATATTTCACCATGTCATACAACAGCGAATACAGCGCCTCTATTACAACGCCTGAAGCATTTTGGGCAGCCAAGGCATCGGCACTCCCTTGGTTCAAGCCTGCCTCTCGCATCCTTAGTAAAGATGAGAATGGTATCGATCGCTGGTTTGCCGACGGGGAAATGAACACCAGCTATATGGCGCTAGATGCGCATGTAGCTGCCGGCCATGGCGATCGCATCGCATTAATTTACGACTCTCCTGTTACCGGCCAGAAAAAGCAATTTACATACGCAGAGCTGCTACAGTGGGTAGCGCAATTTGCCGGGGTGCTGAAAAACCACGGCGTCGAAAAAGGCGATCGGGTAGTCATTTATATGCCGATGGTTCCTGAAGCCGCGGTTGCAATGTTAGCTGTAGCTCGCCTTGGTGCGGTGCACTCGGTAGTATTTGGAGGATTTGCCCCCAACGAACTCGCGGTGCGCATCGATGATGCCACCCCCAAAGTCATCGTATCGGCCAGCTGTGGCATTGAAGTGGGCAAGATAATTGAATACAAGCCCATGCTCGACAAAGCCATTGATTTGGCGCAACACAAACCTGCCAGCACGATTATATTACAACGCCCCCAAGCCGAGGCAGATCTAGTAGCCGGTCGAGACGTTGACTGGCACGAAGCAATGGCGAAAGCGACACCGGCTGACCCCGTCAGCGTCAAGGGTACCGATCCACTGTACATTCTTTACACGTCAGGCACCACAGGTAAACCCAAAGGGGTCGTGCGAGACAACGGTGGTCATGCGACGGCATTAAATTACTCGATGAAAGCCATTTACAACGTCAATGCGGGAGATGTTTTCTGGGCCGCCTCCGATGTCGGCTGGGTAGTCGGCCACTCCTATATTGTGTATGGTCCACTGTTGGCCGGCTGCACAACCGTCATGTATGAAGGCAAGCCTGTCAAAACTCCCGATGCTGGCGCCTTTTGGCGCGTTTGCGAGGAACACAAGGTCAGCGTCTTATTTGCAGCGCCCACGGCTTTTAGAGCCATTAAGAAAGAAGATCCCGAAGGGCTAGAGATCAGCAAGTACGACTTGCGCCATTTGCATACCATCTTTATGGCAGGCGAGCGCCTCGATCCCCCCACCTACTATTGGACCGTTGAAAAAACCCACAAACCCGTGGTCGATCATTGGTGGCAAACTGAAACTGGCTGGGCGATATGTGGCAATTTGATGGGTGTTGAACCCATGCCCCCCAAGCCGGGCTCTGCGACACTGCCTTCACCCGGCTTCGATGTCCGCATCCTTGATGACAGCGGAAACGAGCTCCCTGCCGGGCAACAGGGCTCCATTGCGATTAAATTACCGATGCCACCCAGTTGCTTACCTACCGTGTGGGGTGATTTTGGGCGCTTCCAGGAGGGCTACTTGAGCGAGTTTCCAGGATATTACTGTTCCGGCGATGGTGGCTATAAAGATGACGACGGCTACGTGTTTATTATGGGCCGGACAGATGATGTCATTAACGTTGCGGGGCATCGTCTATCCACGGGAGAAATGGAAGAAATTGTTGCTGACCACCCCGCCGTCGCCGAGTGTGCTGTCATCGGTATACAAGAAGAACTCAAGGGCCAAGAGCCTATTGGCTTAGTCTTATTAAAGGATGGGACAGACATTGACCAAGCCACTCTTGAAGCCGAACTGGTCGCTATGGTTCGTCGTGACCTCGGGGCTATTGCCTGCTTCAAACGCGCGTTGATCGTGCAGCGACTGCCTAAAACCCGTTCAGGAAAAATTCTTCGCAAGCTGCTAAGACAAATCGCCGATGGCAAAGAATACACGATTCCTTCGACCATCGACGATCCCGCATCCATCACTGAAATTGAAGCATTGATGGCTGCACACGGCATGATCCAGAGTAAATAACCGCGAGGCGTGCTCAGCATTTTAATACAAATGATGAGCGCGAATACGTATTCTTGATTGGTATGCATCGCGTATTTTGCTAAGGTAGCGCTTCTCAAAAGCATTCACACTATCCTGAGAATCAAATGCTGTTTGCAATTAATAAGCTCAATGTATCCAATCTACGTGGCGACTTACTGGGTGGTTTAACTGCCGCCATTGTTTCACTGCCCATGGCCTTAACGTTTGGTATTGCCTCTGGGGTAGGCGCAGAAGCCGGCCTCTATGGCGCCATTCTCATAGGCCTGTTTGCCGCGCTCTTTGGCGGCACCTCGACCCTGATTTCGGAGCCCACCGGCCCCATGACGGTAGTGATGGCCTCCGTCGTGGCGGGCTTAATCGCTGCAAACCCAGACAACGGCCTAGCCATGGCGTTTACCGTAGTCATGATGGCCGGCTTTTTTCAAATTCTTTTTGGCGCATTGAAGTTGGGCAAATACATCACGTTAATGCCCTACTCTGTCGTTTCTGGTTTTATGTCCGGTATCGGCGTCATCCTCATTATCTTGCAATTGGCGCCCGCCCTCGGCCAGGCACCGCCAAGTGGCGGGGTTATTGGTATGATGCTGAACCTTCCCAGCATCCTCGCGGCGACAGATTTCTACGAATTAGCGATTTTCTCTATCACGGTGGCGTGTCTCTTCTTTACACCGCGCTCGATCAGCATGAGGTTCCCACCGCAGCTCTTAGCGCTTGTAAGCATCAGTGTGTTGGCAGCTATTATTAGCCAATCAAACCCTGGTATCGATATTCGTGTCATCGGTCAAATTGACGTCGGCATTCCCAGCTTTACCCTTCCCAGTTTCAGTTTGCTGCAAGTACAAACCATGCTGATCGATGCCATGGTGCTAGGGATGCTAGGCTGTATTGACTCCATGCTAACCTCGGTAATCGCAGACAACTTAACCCGAACCGAACACGATTCTAACAAAGAGCTTATTGGCCAAGGGCTTGGCAACATCGTGTCTGGCATGTTTGGTGGCTTGCCTGGTGCTGGCGCAACCATGGGTACCGTGGTCAATATTCAAGCGGGTGGTAAAACACCGTTGTCAGGTGTGGCTCGTGTGGCGATCTTAATCGTTGCTGTTTATGGCCTCGCCGATCTCATACAACATATTCCATTAGCGGTACTGGCGGCCATTGCTCTAAAAGTGGGTTTTGATATTTTAGATTGGAGTTTTATGAAACGCGCTCATCGCGTCTCCTCTCAATCAACCATGATCATGTACGGTGTACTTTTCTTAACGGTATTCGTCGATTTAATCGTCGCGGTTGGTATTGGCGTGTTCATCGCCAATATTTTAGCCATCGAACGCCTCAGTAAGGTGGCTGAAAACAACATCATGGCCATGTCTGATGTCGACGATAAATTGCCGCTGAATGCCGAGCAGCGCGACTTACTAGAAAAACAAAATGGTAGAACCCTGTTCTTTTACCTGTCCGGCACCATGATTTTTGGCGTATCAAAAGCCCTGGCGCGAGAACACAAAAATATAGCGAAACACGATGTTGTCATTTTTGACTTGGAAGACGTGCAACTGATCGATGCAACAATACGACTATCCATTGAAAACATGATCTCGGAAGCACTGGAACTCAACAAAGGCGTCTTTGTGGTAATTAAAACGGAACGTGTACGCAAAGCGATGGCC
>DATHYR010000205.1:0-4200 GCA_035458985.1 Pseudomonadales bacterium | reverse complement strand
GTAGTCGAGACGGTTAATAATACCGCGCAAATCGCCAATGCCATCGCCGTTACTGTCTTGGAAACTGCGGGGATAAATTTGGTAAACAATGGCTTCTTTCCACCATTCGCGCTTGATGTCGGCTAATTTCATGACAGCACCATACAATAGGTTAATCGATTAAGTTTATTATTTTATCAGTCTTCTCTTTGATGAAAAGAGGTGGCGTCGAAATTAAGAGAAATTAAGATGGTGCAAATCATCATAGGTGGACGATTTATGAGACATAGTGGGTGATTAATTCTTCCCCGAAGTGTTGATACAAAAAAGCATTTGGGCTACTATGCCACCGGTGGCAATAAAAAGGTTAATCACATGCTACATTGCAAAAAATATTCAGTGTTAATTTTTATCCTATGGCTGGTTGGCTGTGGCGTGGATGACCAACGCATGGTGATTCGCATGGGACATAACTTTGATACCCAGCATACTATCCATCGTTCCATACTCGTTATGCAGCAAGCGCTCGAGCGTGTTTCAAATAACACCATGACGTTGCAAATATATCCTAGTGCCCAGTTGGGTTCTGAGCGCGAAATGATCGAGCTCTTACAGATTGGCAGCATTGGCATGACGAAGGTATCAGCGAGTCCTCTCGTTAGCTTTGTACCTGAAATGCAGATATTTGATGTGCCCTACGTATTTCGTAATCACGACCATTTTCTCTCAGTCCTAGATAGCCATGTAGGTCAGGGTTTACTCAATGCGACGGCGCCGTCAAAGCTTGTGGGTCTTGGCTATTTTGATGCGGGGAGTCGTAGCTTTTATACGACCAGTAAGCCCGTTCATTCGCCTGCTGATTTGGCCGGCATGAAGATACGGGTCCAGGAAAGTCAGATGGCGATGGCGATGGTAGCTAGCTTGGGAGGAAGTCCCACACCTATTGCATGGGGCGAGTTGTACACAGCACTTCAGCAAGGTGTTGTCGATGGCGCTGAAAATAATCCGCCAAGTTATTATTTGTCACGACACTTTGAGGTGGCACCGTTTTTTACCCTCGACGAGCATAGCGCTGTCCCTGATGTTTTACTGATGAGTAAGGTGATTTGGGATGATCTTATTCCAACGCAGCAGTCATGGGTTAAGTTGGCCGTCCAAGAAGCAGTTGAGTTCCAGCGTCAGCAGTGGCAATTAGATACTGAAACGGCGTTGCGCGAAGTGGCCAACGCCGGCGTTGAAATTATCCAGGTAGATACGGCGGTATTTAAAGACCAAGTATCGACCTTGCATGCCTCCTTTGACGGCACATCATTAGCTCAGACGATTCAATTAATTCAGGAGGTCGGTCGTGATTAAAACCGTTGATCAGCTCTTTCGAGGCCTTCTAGCATCACTCATGGCATTGATGGTGGTGTGCGTGTCTTGGCAAGTCATTTCGAGATATGCCTTAAATACTCCAAGTCCTTGGACCGAGGAGTTAGCTAGGTTTGCGCTGATTTGGATTGGCTTGCTGGGCTCTGCTTATGCGTATCATTTGAAAATGCATTTGGGATTGGACCTGCTTGGCCAGCATTTATCACCCACAAGAGCGCACAAACTCTCGCTTCTGCTGCACCTTTTAGCCATTGTATTTGCCGCAACGGTCATGGTCTACGGCGGTATTAAATTGGTCTTCATGGTGAATGAATTAGGTCAGTTTTCTCCCGCCCTGGGTTGGCCAATGGGCGCTGTATATTCGGCTCTGCCTCTGAGTGGTCTTGCCCTGATTGGGTATGCGGTCATCGATTGTCAGTCACTACTTATGGAGCCTCAGTCATGATCGAAGTAGTTTTATTAGCAACGTTTTTTGTACTGTTGGTGATTGGGCTGCCCGTAGCGTTTTGTATCGGACTAGCGACGTTACTGACACTACTGTTGTCGATGAGTGTTGAGCCCGCGGTATTAACTATGGCGCAGCGCATGATCAGTGGTTTGAATTCATTTGCCTTGCTGGCGATTCCGTTATTTGTGCTGTCGGGCGTGATTATGGGTCAAGGAGGTATCGCTAAGCGATTAATTAACTTCGCAAAATGTATGCTAGGTATGGTTCCTGGTGGTTTAGCGTTAGTAAACGTCTTATCGTGTACGTTATTCGGTTCGATTTCTGGGTCAGCGGTTGCAGCAGCGTCGGCCATTGGTGGCTTTATGATTCCGGAGATGGAAAAAGAAGGCTATGACCGCAATTTTAGTGCGGCTGTGACGGCTACCTCTGCCACCACAGGATTACTCATTCCGCCTAGTAATATTTTAATTGTCTACGCCATTGCTAGTGGCGGCGTCAGTATTGGTGCATTATTTATTGGCGGTTATCTCCCCGGGATTTTGGTGGCCCTCAGTTTGATGGTCGTATGTCTGATTAACGCCAAGCGTCTTAATTTGCCAAAATCTGGTCGTGTTAGCTTAGTCGAGTTTGGTCGCGCGGGCCTGGAGGCCTTTCCTAGTTTATTTCTTGTTGTATTGGTGATCGGCGGGATTATCGGTGGTGTCTTTACTGCCACTGAGGCAGGGGCTATTGCCGTGATTTATGCGTTGCTGCTGTCTATGGTGGTGTATCGCGAAATAGCGATGTCTGAGTTAAAAGCCATTTTGCTGAAGTCGGCCGAGACAACCGCCATCGTGATGCTGTTGATAGCCACCAGTGTAGGGATGTCGTGGTTGCTATCCTTTCATAATATTCCAAGTAATGTCGCAAGTGGCCTGTTGGCTTTGAGTGACAATCCGGTCGTCATTTTTTTGATCATCAATCTTGCATTGCTTATCGTGGGCTCGTTCATGGATATGACGCCGGCGGTACTCATATTCACCCCCATATTTTTGCCTGTGGTGGCTGAGCTTGGCATGTCGCCGCTGCACTTTGGCATCATGATGGTTTTAAACCTGTCAATTGGCCTGTGTACGCCGCCGGTTGGTAGCGTGTTATTCGTGAGCTGTGCCGTGGCTAAGACAAGCATCATGGGGATAGTGCGCCCCATCATGCCACTATACGTCGCTATGTTCATTGCGTTGTTACTAGTGACATATGTGCCTTGGTTTAGTGAATTTTTACCCCGATTTTTTGGATTGATGTGAGTATCTCTATGAAAGTGGCAATCATTGGCGAATGTATGCTCGAGATAGCTAATGCAGCGGGCGGAGATTTGGCCAAAGGTATGGCGTGTCGTTTTAATTATGGTGGCGACACATTGAATACCGCCGTTTATATGAAGCGATTGGGCGCTGAAGTGGCTTACTTTAGTGCGCTAGGTAGCGATATATACAGCCAATGGTTATTAAAAGAATGGCAGTTGGAAGGCTTAGATACTAGCTATGTGCTAATTAACCCAAATGCCATGCCAGGGCTTTATATGATTCAAACAGATAGTGAGGGCGAGAGAAGCTTTAGCTATTGGCGGGGGCAGTCTGCTGCTCGTCAATGGCTCCAAGATGAACAGGCAGTGGCAGGCTTGCTACGTGAGTTGGCTGATTTTGATGTGCTATATCTGACTGGCATAACGCTCTCCTTGATGTCTAACGCGGTAGCAGAGTCTTTTGTGCGAGGCGTGGCAGCATTAAAAAAGGTGAAACCCCTGAAGGTGGTGTTCGACATTAACTATCGTCCAAGGGGGTGGTCTAGCGAAGAGATGGCTAGGGCAAGAATGGCATCACTTTTGAAGCTTACAGATCTTGCCCTCCCTACCTTTGATGACGAGAAGTTATTATTTGGTGACGCTTCTCCTGCGCAAACGCAAGCGCGCTACGAAGCCTTGGGTGTCAAAGAATGCATCATAAAATTAGGTGGTGAGGGTGCTTTGGTGTGTGCCGAAGGAAGCGCTCATCGGGTTGCAAGCGAAAACGTATCGCAGGTGGTAGATACTACAGGTGCCGGTGACTCATTTAATGGCGCATTTTTAGCTAAATACTTGCTTGGCGGGGGTTTAATCGAGGCATGTAAAGCCGGACATAAACTGGCGGGTACCGTCATTCAGCACCGAGGTGCTATTATCGCGACTTCTGACATGCCATCACTTATGGATGCATAATGCAAAAGCATAAAGAAAAATCTGCGATGACCATCAATGACATTGCCGCTTTAGCGGGAGTCTCTAAGCGGACTGTTTCTCGCGTGTTGAATAATTCCAGCAGTGTAAACAGCGAGACCCGAGAAAAAATTCTTGCGTTATTTGCCAAGTATGATTATTCCCC
>DATHYR010000204.1:0-1546 GCA_035458985.1 Pseudomonadales bacterium | reverse complement strand
CTTTGAACGAAAAATTCGGCATCAAGGTAATCGGATACTAAGGGTTTCCCCGTAAGGGTTTATCCTATAGGGCAGCAGCCAATGCTGCCCCTTAGAATGAATCTTGTCAACCACGCCAACGAAGGAAACACCACAATGAATGCTTGGATTCACGTTACAGAACAAACCGGCAAGTCAGCCATCATCGGTACTGGTTCCATGATGGAACACCTAATGGTGTCGTTTCAACACAAAAGTGTTGTCTTCGAGGACGATCACACGTCCTATAGCATCGATGCCCCCGAATGGATTCCCGCCGGCGCAGGGTATGCATTGATTCTGCGCGACTAAGGGTTTATCCTATAGGGCAGAGCAAAATCTGCCCCTTAGAATAAATCTTGTCAACCCTGCAACCCTTGGAGCAAAGCCATGCTGCACCTTTCCCGTACCTCAAAGCTCGATGGTATCCTTTCTTGGTCCCTGCAAGCATTGGACACTTGCCCGGGCAGCGTCAATGCCGATGGTTCCCTTGTTCCTGCATGCAGTGGCTGCTATGCAACAACGGGTAACTATGTCTTCCAGAATGTCAAAGCCCCTAGACTTGCCAATCGCATCGATTGGGAACGCGATGATTGGGTTTCCGACATGATCGCTGCATTGGAATCATCCCGTTATTTCCGATGGTTCGACAGTGGCGATATGTACGCTATCGGTCTAGCCGAAAAGATGCTGCAAGTGATGCAGGCGACACCGTGGGTCAAGCATTGGCTTCCTACACGTATGATGAAGTTTCCTAAGTTTGCCCGCATCATCGATGCAATGCAGGCTCTGCCAAATGTCATGGTGAGATTCTCTGCCGACAGCATTGACGGCACCTATGATGCCCGTCACGGCAGCACTATCATCCCCGATGCCGATAGTGTTCCCGATGGTGCCGTCCTATGCCGTGCTTATGAACATGACGGAAAATGCAACGGATGCAGAGCCTGCTATGACAAAACCATCCCTGTTATTGCCTATCCCGCTCATGGCAAAAAGATGATGAAGGTGATCAAGATAAACAAGCGTTGATTCTGAAGACAAACCCTATATCAGGGTTTATCCTAATGACCGAGCCTATGCTGGGCCATTAGAATAAATTCTGTAACGTCAATAAAGGAAACGACACCATGTCCACAGGATATCTTTCATTCTCTGAGGGTAAGTACCGCATCATTGTCGACGGTATGCCCATCTGTGCCGATGGTACTTTGCAGAATGCTTTGCTTGCTGCTAGAGCAATGAAGGTTTCGATCAAGCCTGAAGCATGGAATGGTGACCTTGGCGAATGGGTTTCCATTTCCACTATTGACTTCGCTGCGTGAGCAACACCATGCAATACATATCCATCCTCATCGAATGTGACGGTGACACCGTCGACACCATCGAGCACGGCACCGATGATGCCACTGCATCCCTAACAGCCTATGTTGCCTCTACGGGTTTCTCCCTAGTGCAGACATATTGGCATGGGTCTACACTAACTGCCATTGTCACTATGTGATAGTGACTCGTTTCAATGTAATGG
>DATHYR010000203.1:0-1334 GCA_035458985.1 Pseudomonadales bacterium | reverse complement strand
GAGCAATTGATGGCGCATCTATTTGCCACTACAGATTTAGAAAAAAGCTTTAGGGTTAACTTGAACGTGCTGGGCTTGGACGGTCGTCCTAAAGTCAAAGGCTTAGTACAGTTACTTAATGAATGGCTTGAGTTTCGAGTGCATACGGTCCGTCGTCGTCTCGAATATCGTTTAGATAAAGTATTGGCAAGGCTACATATTTTAGAAGCTTTAATGATTGCTTTCCTCAATATTGATGAGGTTATCGAAATCATTCGCTTCCATGATGAGCCTAAAGCTGAATTGATGGCGCGGTTTAATTTATCCGACAAGCAAGCTGAATCGATCCTTGAGTTAAAATTGCGCCATTTGGCCAAGTTGGAAGAATTTAAGATCCAGGCCGAGCAGAACGAGTTAGCTGAAGAACGTGACAAATTACAGCTCGTTTTGGGTTCTGATCGCCGTTTAAAAACACTGGTAAAAAAAGAGCTGATCCAAGATGGTGAAACATTTGGTGATAACAGACGCTCGCCGATGGTGGAGCGTCATGAGTCTAAAGCGTTAACTGAGCAAGAGCTGGTGCCAACTGAAGCCGTGACTGTCGTTTTATCGGAAAAGGGCTGGGTACGTTGCGCAAAAGGGCATGATATCGATCCAATGGCCTTGTCTTATAAAGCGGGAGACAATTATCTTTGCAGTGCCATGGGGCGCAGTAATCAGCAGAGTGTGTTTCTTGATTCGTCCGGAAGGGCGTTTTCCACCGACAGCCATACGTTGCCGTCGGCACGTAGCCAAGGAGAGCCGATTACCACTCGCTTTACCATAGCGCAAGGTGAGGTGATGGAGCACGTTGTAATGGCCGATGAGAAACAATGTTTCTTAATGGCGAGTGATGCGGGTTATGGCTTCATTTGTACTTTTGCCGATATGGTGTCGCGTAACAAAGCGGGTAAAGCCTTATTAAGCCTGCCGAGTAATGCGAAGTCCTTGCCACCGAGAGCGATCGATAGTCCACAGGGCATGGCGATACTCGCGATTACCAATGAAGGTCGGATGTTAATGTTCGCCTTAGATGCCTTGCCGCAACTGAGCAAAGGCAAAGGTAATAAGATTATCGGTATTCCAAGTGAGCGAGCCAAAGCGCGTGAGGAGCTGCTGAGTCATCTGTATCTCGTGCCTGAAGATACCCCAGTGACTTTGTGGGCAGGCAAGCGTAAGTTAACATTGAAACCATCTGATTTAGAGCATTATCGTGGCGAGCGAGGCCGTCGCGGAGCACGATTGCCAAGAGGACTACAACGTGTCGATAGTGTTGAAGTGGGTGGCAGCGATTTAGAGATAACGCTGTAATGATG
>DATHYR010000202.1:0-1686 GCA_035458985.1 Pseudomonadales bacterium | reverse complement strand
TTCAGGTGCATTATCAATACCGTCAAATGCTACCGCAGTACCGCCGAAAACTTCTGCACAAACGCGAGTCAGCGCAGCAGTCAAAGTAGTTTTACCGTGGTCAACGTGACCGATGGTGCCCACGTTTACGTGGGGTTTCGTCCGTTCGAATTTTTCCTTAGCCATTTCAGCTGCCTCCAGTGAAGGATCTTTAATTTGCGATTTAAAATTGAGCGGCACAAACCACTCTATCCTGCGCCATCCGCAACAAAAGTCGCCGGAGGCTTGCTCGATACAAAAAGTGGAGCTCATAACCAGATTTGAACTGGTGACCTCTTCCTTACCAAGGAAGTGCTCTACCGACTGAGCTATATGAGCTAAACCATCGCTCGCGATGGAGCGGGTAGCGGGAATCGAACCCGCATCATCAGCTTGGAAGGCTGAGGTTCTACCATTGAACTATACCCGCTACATTTCGTACCAAACCGCTGCATCCATCGATGCAACGTGTAACATGGTGGTGGGGGGTGGATTCGAACCACCGAAGCTTTCGCGTCAGATTTACAGTCTGATCCCTTTGGCCACTCGGGAACCCCACCGAAAAGAGCGCCGTATTCTCCTAGGGCAGCAACCTCATGTCAAGCATTTTCTTAAACGGACAACACATTGTCTTGAAAAGAAAACATTCGATTGGAGCCATGCTAAGAATGCGCGTTATATAAAGCAGATATGGCCACCTGCTTTGGATCTTCATCAACATACAAGAAGGAGATGAAATGGAGCTGGCGAGAGGAATCGAACCCCCGACCGGCTGATTACAAATCAGCTGCTCTACCTACTGAGCTACGCCAGCGCTATCCATTAGAGCCGCGCATTGTAAGCAAGTGACTGATCACTGGCAAGACTTAAAACTCAAATAATTTGAGTTTTTTATCGCGACCCAAAAAAAAGCCCGCCCATCACATGACGGGCGAGCGCTATACAACGAAGTCTTAAAGGAAGGCGTGACGCAAAACGATGGTTTGACTGCGGTCAGGCCCCGTTGAAACGATATCAATCGGCGCACCCACCAAGTCTTCCAAACGCTTAATATAGTTGCGTGCCGCCTGAGGCAGGGCCTCCAATGTTTGCGCACCTATTGTCGACTCCGACCAACCCGGCATTTGCTCATAAACAGGATGCAACGCCTCATAATCCTCAGCGTCAACAGGGGCACTGGCATCATTGCCATCGGCATCTTTGTAGGCCACACAAATCTTCACCGTCTCTAAGCCATCCAACACATCCAGCTTAGTCAAACAGAGACCACTGACACTATTGACTTGCACAGCATGGCGCAATGCCACCGCATCAAACCAACCGCAGCGACGCGGGCGCCCCGTGGTTGCACCGAACTCATGCCCTACCTTCGCCAAATGCGCACCCACATCATCAAATAATTCGGTCGGGAAGGGACCAGATCCCACGCGCGTAGTGTATGCCTTGGTAATGCCTAACACATAGTCAAGATACAACGGCCCCACACCAGAACCTGTCGCTGCACCACCGGCCGTGGTATTCGATGACGTAACATAGGGATAGGTGCCATGATCAATATCAAGCAACGAACCTTGAGCACCCTCAAATAGGATATTTTGTCCGCGCTCACGATACTGATGCAGCAATTCTGTCACGTTAGCCACCATTGGCTTGAGCTGCTCGGCCATC
>DATHYR010000201.1:0-11478 GCA_035458985.1 Pseudomonadales bacterium | reverse complement strand
CTGTTGCCTACCCATTACCGCATTGTACTGATGGGGGTGAATGTTGCAGAAGGAGAAATTTACCCCGATAGAGAGTTGGCCATTAATCCTGGTCATGTGTTTGGTAAGTTGGAAGGTGTCCATGTGAAAGATCCAGCCTTTGGATTGGACGCCGTATGGATCGATGTCGCTGCCAAAGATAAGGCCCAATCATTGGGTTACACAGTGGTGGATGCCAGCACCGTTGTCGCCACACATCTCAACCAAATTTTGCAGAAAAATGTCCATGATCTTCTCGGGCATGAAGAGGTTCAAAAAGTACTGGATATGTTGGCCAAACAGTCGCCCAAGTTGGCTGAAACTCTAGTCCCGGAGACTGTCAGTATGACGGTGCTATTGAAGGTCCTGAAAAACTTACTGGCAGAGCGTGTCCCCATTCGTGATATTCGTACTATCGCCGAAACATTGGCAACCCATGGTAGCCAAAGTCAAGATTCTGACGCGTTGACGGCGGCCGTGAGGGTGGCATTGTCGAGGATTATCGTTCAAAGCATCGTAGGTAATCAGTCCGAAATTCCCGTGATTACTCTGGATCCAGAAATGGAGCAGATGTTGCTTCGCTCTGTGCAGCAGAACAAGGATCCCAGCGCCATTGCCATGGAGCCGAATATGGCGGAGAAGCTTCAAAAGGCGCTCAATGAGGCGGCGCAACGGCAAGAAATGGCAGGTAAGACCCCCGTTGTTCTTGTGCCTGCGCCGCTTCGTGGAATGTTGGCTCGATTTGTGCGTTATTGTTCAACAGAGATTGCGGTATTTGCTTACAACGAGATCCCGGAAGATAAACAGATCACGATTGAAGCAAGCATCGGTGGCAAATAGCCAGTCATGTGAGGTTATATTATGGAAGTGAAGCGTTTTAAAGCGGCTGATATGCACCGAGCGTTGGTGATGGTTCGAGAGACGATGGGTAATGATGCCATTATTCTGTCAAATCGGAAGATTCCTGGCGGTATTGAAGTGTGTGCGGCGCTTGATCCTGCGACGGTGCCTGTTGCAGCCAAGAAAAGGGATGCGCATAAAGCGCCTGCCAATAAATCAAAACTCGAGCAAGAGCTTGAGAAAATGCAGCGTGAGTCGCGTCAAAAGGCGAAAGATATCGAGCGCCAATTACACATGACGCGCAAACCACCGGCGACAAAACGTGCCCCCTCGATGGCTGAAAATGCGTTAGATCACTATGAAAATCGAAGCCATAGCAGTGATAGTGTTGAACAGTATGAAGAGCTTCAGTGCCTTCGGGAAGAGTTGCAAAGCATGCGCGGATTGCTGGAGCGCCAGCTGCATGATGTGACGTGGAATGCCAAAATTGGACAGTCTCCCATCCTGAGTGATGCTTATCGTCGTTTATTGAGTTTTGGTATTTCGACACAAGTGGCGCGTCGTTTGATTCAACTCGTGGGCGACGTAAAAGATACTGCCACCGCATGGAAATATGCCATGGGATACCTGTCAAGCCAGTTGCCCGTTATGCCCGATACCTTGCAGCTAGAAGGTGGCGTGTACGCCTTAGTCGGCCCAACAGGTTCCGGGAAGACAACCTCAATCGGTAAGCTTGCTGCGCGCTATGTGATGGAATATGGCGCGGATGAGGTGGCATTAATTTCAACGGATACCTACCGTGTGGCGGCCCACGAACAGTTGCGTGCCTTTGGGAGAATTCTGGATATCCCCGTAAAAATTCTGCCTGAAGGTGGCAATCTTGCTGAAATGTTACGCCAACTCCGCCGTAAATCTCTGATATTGATCGACACCGCAGGTCTTTCGCCCGGTTCTACCGATGCGGCACAGCAGTTACAGGCATTGGCTGATGTCTCTGAGCAAGTCACAACTTTATTAACTATCTCAGCCACAAGTCAGGCAAAGACGATGCAAACAGCCTATCATCAGTATTCAGCGGCAGAGCTTGATGGCTGTTTGATTAGCAAAATTGATGAGGCTGTTAGTTTAGGCGAGGCGCTCAGCTTTACCCTGGAAAAGCGCCTTCCAATTGCTTACATCAGCGATGGCCAACAAATCCCCGATGATATCTATCCAGTAGACGTTGACGATTTGATTGAGCGAGCGCTGCGCTGTGAAAAACGTTGGAACGAAGAGTTGGACTTAGCGTCGTTGACGCCAAATATGAAAGATCAGGAACCCAGTCGGCAACGCAGAAAGATGGCGCTTGGGTAGTAGAAATTTTTTCACAACTATTGGGCAGTTGATGACTAAACTTAGTGGGATGAGTTACTTGGAGTTCATGCATGGCTAATCGTCCTGTACAAGTCATCGCCGTGACTGGCGGCAAAGGGGGGGTGGGTAAGACCAACGTGTCTATTAACCTCGCTGTCTCCATGGCTAAAAATGGCCGCAGGGTGGTATTAATGGATGCGGATTTAGGCTTGGCAAATATTGACGTGTTATTGGGGCTGTCGCCTAAGCATAATTTATCTGATGTGATGGCCGGCAGAGCAACCCTAGACGATATTTTGCTTGAGGGCCCCGCCGGTGTAAGGGTTTTACCCGCGTCGTCGGGTACACAAGCCATGGTGTCGATGAGTACCATGGAGCATGCCGGGTTGATACGTGCGTTTAGTGATATTCGTTATCCACTGGATGTGCTAATTATCGATACTGCCGCAGGTATCTCGGATTCGGTGGTCAGTTTTGTTAGGGCGGCACAAGAGATTTTGCTGGTGGTGTGTGACGAACCGTCGTCCATTACTGATGCTTATGCCTTAATGAAATTGATGAGTCGCGACTACCAGATTAGTAAATTTAAGGTACTTGCCAACATGACGCACAGCGAACATGAGGGGCAAATAATGTTCAACAAACTCGCTTCAGTGAGTGAGCGGTTTTTAGATGTGACGCTGCAATATGTGGGGCAGGTTCCTTTCGATGCGCAACTGCGCAAGTCGGTTAAACGACAAAAAGTGCTGGTGTTGGACAGCCCTTCAAGCCCAGCGGCAATCGCCTACCAGCGCCTCGCGCAGAAAGTGATGCAGTGGCCTGTGGCGCGGACTCCTAGAGGTCATTTGGAGTTCTTTGTTGAGAACCTATTGCAGTCACAGGATGTGTCTAGCGTAGCTTCGACAGAATTGTGAGGTAATCATGGTTGCTAGTGGTGTCGCCATGTACAGCAATGTACAAAATCTCTCTGAGTCAGAGTTGATGCTTAAGCACGCTCCTTTGGTGAAGAGAATCGCTCATCATGTGATGGGCAGAATGCCGGCCAGTGTGCAAATTGAAGATCTGATACAAGCTGGCATTGTAGGCCTTCTGGAGGCTACCAAGAACTTTGATGCCACCAAAGGCGCGAGCTTTGAAACGTTTGCCGGTATCCGTATACGAGGCGCCATGATTGACGAAGTGCGTCGAGGCGATTGGGTGCCAAGGTCGGTGCACCGTAATGCACGTCGGATATCCGAAGCGATGAGTGCTATTGAAAATCGTACCGGTCGCGAAGCTCAGGATAAGGAAATTGCCGACTTACTCGAAGTCGACATTGAGCAGTATTACAGCATGCTGCAAGACAGCAGCAGTTCTCGTTTGTTTAGTTATGAAGAGCTCACTAATAACGAGGAGGGCGTTAATGATTTCCTCCCTAGTGCCGATGATAGTCCTCAGGATCAGGTGCTACATGATATGTTGCGCGACGCCATCGCTAAAGAGATTGGCCATCTTCCCGAAAGAGAGGCGCAAGTGTTAGCGCTTTACTATGACGAAGAGCTAAACCTTAAAGAAATTGGTTTAATCCTCGGCGTGAGTGAGTCGCGCGTGAGTCAAATTCACAGTCAGGCGACACTGCGTTTGCGGGCACGTCTAGGTGATTGGAAAAAGTAATGGATACATCAGATTCGTTGTGGAGCGGAGGTTGTTTTGAATAAGAACATGAAAATTTTGATCGTAGATGATTTTTCGACGATGCGACGCATTATCAAAAATCTCCTGCGCGATCTCGGTTTCACCAATACCTCAGAGGCAGATGATGGAACGACCGCGCTGCCGATGC
Source organism: Pseudomonadales bacterium (assembly GCA_035458985.1). Lineage (GTDB taxonomy): Bacteria > Pseudomonadota > Gammaproteobacteria > Pseudomonadales > JAHEIH01 > JAHEIH01. The sequence goes on along the minus strand of DATHYR010000201.1, from coordinate 7,445 downwards.
TCAAGTCGGGTGATTTCGACTTTTTGGTAACCGACTGGAACATGCCTGGAATGACAGGAATTGAACTACTCAAGGCGGTGCGTGCCGATCCTAAGTTGTCTACCTTGCCAGTGCTGATGGTAACTGCAGAAGCTAAGCGCGATCAGATTATTGAGGCGGCGCAGGCGGGCGTTAATGGCTATGTTGTTAAGCCGTTTACTGCTGCTGCGTTAAAGGAAAAGATCGAGAAAATTTTCGAACGCCTCGGCTGAGGGGAGTAGCCAATGGACGAAGACCAAAAATCCGCTGAGCAATCCCTTTGCGATAGTATGCAGGCTCATGCCGCCGCCTTTCACGACGCGGTTGAAAAGGGTGATATGCAAGCCGCATCGCGTATCTTGCAAGACATCAATACCGAAAGAGACAGTATTTTATATAACGAAGTTGGCAAGCTGACCCGTGAATTACACAATGCCATCGTCAACTTCAATATTGATACCAACCATGCAGTTCTGTCGGAACAACAAAAGTCTGAAATGGCCGATGCCCAAGATAACTTAGGTTATGTTATCAAGCTTACCCAGCAATCGGCCGATAAGACCATGGACATGGTCGAGGAAGGCATTCCGATGGTCACCGCTTTGGCGGACGAAGCCATTGAGTTAAAAGCTGAGTGGGCCAAATTGACTCGTCGCGAATTGTCGAAACAAGAGTTTGGTGCTTTAGCGGAACGTATCTCTAAATTCTTGGATAAAAGCGCTACAGATACTCTCGTGATTAATGAAAAGCTGAGTACCATTTTGTTGGCTCAAGATTTTCAAGATCTCACAGGTCAGGTTTTGCAGCGTGTGATGGGACTCGTTCAGGAAGTAGAGTCTAGCTTGGTGCATTTGATGAAGATTGCGGGTCAAGTCGATCAAATCACCGGTCAACAGCACAAGGAAAAAGTGAAAAAGCAGGCGAAGGACGGTAAGGATATTGAGGCAGAAGGCCCTATTGTCAATGCTGAAGAGCGCGAAAATGTTGTAAGCAGCCAAGACGAAGTTGACGATTTATTGTCCAGTCTGGGCTTTTGAGGATACCTAAATGAGCTTTGGCGAAGACGAAGAAATACTGCAGGACTTTCTGGTCGAAGCTGGAGAGATCTTAGAAAGTTTGTCAGAACAGCTGGTGGAATTAGAGCAGCGACCTGACGACAAGGACCTTCTCAATGCTATCTTCCGAGGATTTCATACTGTCAAAGGCGGTGCGGGATTCTTGTCATTAGAAAATATGGTCAAGGTTTGCCATATTACCGAAAACTTATTCGACATGCTGCGGCGTGGTGAGCGTCAAGCCACACCCGACGTCATGGATGTTGTATTGCAGGCGCTCGATACGGTGAACGACATGTTTGCCGAACTACAGAGTGGCGAACAGCCTTCGCCTGCCGATCCTGCCTTATTAGATCAACTTGACGCTGTGGTGAAGGGCGCTCACGCGACGACGAGTGTCGCAACGTCTGTTGAGACCGAAGTGGAGACGTCAGAAGAGGCTGATCAAGATATTACGGATGCTGAATTTGAATGCATGCTTGACGCGTTGGCTGATAAAGACAGTGAGGCTCCTGCGGCCGGTGATGACTTCATTACAGACGATGAGTTCGAAGATTTACTCGACCAATTACATGGTGCTGGCCAATTTGCTGCCCCGGCGGCTAACAATACAACGGTGGCTGACACCTCCGACGATGATGGCGTCGATTTATTTGGAGAGGACGAAGATGATGGATTATTTGGCGATGATGATGGGCTTTTTGGCGATGATGACGATCTTTTTGGTAACGAGAGTCAAAGTTCAGTCAATACCATTGGCGAACAAGAATTCGAAGAAATCCTAACGGCGGTTCATGGCAATGATGCACCAGCAATTAAGCAAAAATTGCTGACGGAAGGTGTTGAGCCTCCGCCGATTAAAGTTGCTGCGCCGCCCAAAGCACCGCCACTGTCTCCAGTTCCAGCTGAGTCACCACCAGTTGTCTCAAGCGCGGCTGGCAATGATGATCTGATTACTGACGACGAGTTTGAAAAATTATTAGATCAACTACACGGTGCCGGAAAAGGGCCTACTGTGGTAACCCAGACCGAACAACCCACCCCTGTGGTGAAGCCCAAAGACGTGGCGCCAGCGACATCCGTTAAAGCAGCGAAGCCAGTAGCTGAAACAGTGCCTGCCGCCAAGGCTGCCCCCAAAGCAGCGGCCCAGCCTGCTGCAAAACCCGTCGCCAAAGATACCACCCCTGTAGAAACCACCGTAAGGGTGGATACTCAGCGTCTCGATGACATTATGAACATGGTCGGTGAGTTGGTATTGGTGCGAAATCGTTTGGTGCGTTTGGGTGTGTCCTCCAGTGATGAAGAAATGGCCAAGGCGGTCGCCAACCTCGATGTTGTCACCGGGGATTTACAGACGTCTGTCATGAAGACACGCATGCAGCCAATTAAGAAGGTATTCGGTCGTTTTCCCCGTGTTGTTCGAGATTTAGCCCGGAGCCTTCGCAAAGAAATTACCTTGGAACTTGTTGGTGAGGAAACTGACCTTGATAAAAACTTGGTAGAAGCACTTGCCGATCCATTGGTGCACTTGGTGCGCAACTCGGTAGATCACGGTATTGAAGCGCCGGACGTGCGTGAGAAGGCGGGTAAAAACCGCATGGGTACCATTATTCTCGCTGCTGAGCAGGAAGGGGATCATATCTTGCTCTCAATTACAGATGATGGCGGCGGTATGGATCCAAACAAGCTACGTGCTATTGCAGTTGAGAAGGGCTTGTACGATGAAGAAGCCGTGGCACGACTTACCGATACAGAGGCATTCAATTTAATCTTTATGCCAGGATTCTCGACTAAAAAAGAGATTTCAGATGTCTCGGGTCGTGGTGTTGGAATGGATGTGGTCAAAACTAAGATTACCCAGCTTAACGGTAGCCTCGAAATTAATTCAGAGCTTGGGGTGGGGACGCGTATCAATATTAAGGTGCCGTTGACGCTCGCAATTATGCCTACGTTGATGATTATGTTAGGCAATCAAACCTTTGCCTTACCTTTAGTTAGCGTGAATGAGATTTTCCACATGGATTTGAGGAAAACCCATTTTGTTGATGGCAGAGAGGTGATTAACATTCGCAATAATTCGATACCCCTGTTTTTCCTCAAGCGTTGGTTATTAAAACGTGGCTTGCTCACTGACAAGACCGCCAATGCCGATCCTTACGCACATGTTGTTATTGTAACCGTAGGTACCCAACGCGTTGGTTTCGTGGTTGATCAATTAATTGGGCAAGAGGAAGTGGTGATCAAGCCCTTGGGTAAGATGCTACAGGGAACGCCAGGAATGTCAGGAGCTACAATTACCGGCGATGGACGTATCGCGTTAATTCTTGATGTTCCAGGGTTATTAAAACGCTACGCCTAATCTTTCAATAAGAGGCAAATCATGGCGGTAAAAGTCTTGATCGTAGACGACTCCGGTTTTTTTAGGCGTCGTCTGACCGATCTCATCAATCAACACCCTAATTTAGAAGTCATTGGCACGGCGAGTAATGGCCAAGAAGGTATCGACAAGGCGGCTGAATTGCGCCCCGATGTTATTACCATGGATTACGAAATGCCTGTCATGGATGGCATCACCGCCGTTAAGCGGATTATGGCAGCCAATCCAACCCCCATTTTGATGTTCTCTTCACTGACGCACGAAGGCGCGAGAGTAACGCTTGATTCACTCGAGGCCGGCGCCGTTGACTACCTACCTAAGCACTTTGAAGATATCGCGCAAAACTCTGATGAACTGAAACGGAAATTGCATAATCGGCTACTTGAGGTGGCAAAGTCGCATCCGGGTGGCGCAAAACGCGCCAGTAGCTTGTTTCCCGCCGGCAGTTCCCTGGCTAAAGTAACGGCGGCGCCAGCGGTATCACGAGCGTCGGCTTCCGCTAGGGCAACTACAAGTGCTCCCGTATCTTCGTCGCGTGTTAGCACAAATAAAGCGCCTGCCATTAACCACCCCGTCAAGTTGGTCGCCATTGGCACCTCGACCGGTGGTCCCGTCGCGCTTCAAACGTTGCTGACGAAGATTCCCGCCAATTTTCCTGTGCCCATTGTCCTTATTCAGCATATGCCGGCCAGTTTTACGCCGGCATTTGCAGACCGTTTGAATAAAGCCTGCCAGATCTCTGTGAAGGAAGCGGTTGATGGCGACATGCTTCGTCCGGGTACGGCGCTATTGGCACCCGGTGGTCAGCAAATGATGATTAGTGGGCGAGGTCAGGTAAAGGTCTTACCAGGTGATGAACGCCTGCACTACAAACCTTGCGTAGATGTAACCTTTGGTTCAGCCGCGAATGTGTTTGGCAGAGAGGTGTTGGCGATAATTCTTACAGGCATGGGGGCGGACGGTACAGAAGGTGCGCGCATGCTCAAGGGGCAGGGTGCTACGGTATGGTCCCAAGATGAAGAAACCAGTGTCATTTATGGTATGCCCATGGCCGTGGCTAAAGCTAATTTAACCGATGCGGTGATGCCATTGGATGCATTTGCCGCTAATTTGGTCGCGCTGGTCAGATAATGGACATCCTTAGTATCGTTGGCATTGTCGTCGCCTTTCTGGCGGTGCTTGGCGGTAACTTCCTTGAGGGTGGAACGCTCTCAGCCTTGGTCAATTTTCCGGCCGCCTTAATTGTGATCGGTGGTACGTTTGCCGCCGGTGCTTTGCAAACGTCGGGGGTGGTATTCAAGCGCGCTTTAACAAACCTCTACGATGTATTTTTTTACCCCGATTTACCTGTGGAAGAGATGCAAGCAAAGGTTGTGGAGTGGGCTAATGTTGCCCGTAGAGAGGGATTGTTAGGACTGGAGAATCTCTCTGACGCAGAGCGTGATCCTTTCCTAGTACGAGCTCTGAATCTGGTGATAGACGGAACAAGCACACAACATATCCGCCATCAGCTAGAACTGGAATCGCACCTCATTGAGCAAGATGAATTCGATGCTGCCAAGGTTTATGAAAGTATGGGAGGCTACGCCCCAACCATCGGGATTATTGGCGCTGTTATGGGCCTTATTCAGGTGATGGGTAATCTTCGCGATCCCTCTTTGCTAGGAAGCGGCATTGCTCTAGCCTTTGTGGCAACAATATACGGCGTTGCGCTTGCCAACTTGTTGTTGCTTCCTATCGCCAGCAAATTGCGCTATCGAGCCAGGCGCGAAGCACTGTTAAGACAAATGATCATAGATGGTGTATGTGCCATTTACGAAGGTGACAATGCACGAACCATTGCTTCTAAATTAAGTGCCTATCAACGAGCGCTAGGGTAGGTCAAAAATGCGGCGACTGATCCAGGAAGAGCCCGTTAACCATGAGCGATGGCTCGTTTCTTACAGCGATTTTATAACGCTGTTATTTGCTTTTTTTGTGGTCATGTATTCACTCGCTCAGTTGAGCGACAGTGAGTTTGAAAATGTGGCGACGCAATTAAGTCAACGTTTTGCCAATAGCACAATCATTAGTAATGACCAAACGCTCAACGATATTGGCCCTACCGCCGTGACGTCGACATTGCGCGGCGATGATTTTGCCGCCGAGGAGGGCAATGTTGAGTTAACCCCAAGTGCGCTAGATCAAAGTCCCCTTTCGGTTAACGGAATGCCTCTTGCCCTTCAGGCGCTGCAAAATGAACTTCAAAATGATCTGCAGGCGAGCTTGCAAGACGGTCGCGTCGGTATTCTGGGTAACGAGCAATGGTTGGAAATCGATATGGGGGCAGATGTCTTGTTTCAGCCGAATTCAGCGGTGCTGAAGCGAGAGGGTCGACAATTATTGCAACGTATGGCGCTAAGGTTAAAGGACATGCCTAATGCGGTCCGAGTGGAAGGTTTTACCGATGACGGTAGTGTCACGGGTTCTATTTTTGAGTCCAGCTGGGCTTTGTCTGCCGCTCGGGCTGCCAATGTTGCACAATTACTGCAGATGAGCGGCGTTCAGCCGCATCGATTAGCCGCTGTAGGTTTTGGTGAGTTTCAGCCGCTCACCAGTAATGAAAGCGTGCTGGGTAGGGCGGTAAATCGACGTGTGGTGTTGTCGGTATCTGCGGACAATAATCCTCGTCCTGGTCGGGCGGGAATGGGACCAATCCTCCCGCCATCCACGGAGGGTTCTGGTGAATCTCCAGGGGAAAATTATCGCACTTGGGTGGATGAGGTCAGTGAGGCCTTAGATCGTGTCCGAGTGGGTGAAGCTACGAGAGAGTCACCACCCGAGTTGCCCGAAGGACTGGACGTTATTCGTACCAAAGAGGGCGGAATTTTGATAACTCGTGATGAGCAATAAACTGGTTCGAAAATTGCTTTGTATTTATTACGTAAAACAAAGTGACGGGGTTTTGTCGTGAAAGTATGGGCGGTTTCAAATCAAAAAGGTGGTGTTGGTAAAACGACCACCGCAGTAAGCCTAGCAGGCTTGTTGGCAGAACGTGGCCAGCGCGTACTCCTTGTCGATCTAGACCCACATGGGTCTATGACGAGTTATTTCGGCTTTGATCCCGAAGAGCCGTCGGTGTCGACAACCTATAATTTTTTTGAGATGACGTCTGCATCCACGCGTGACGAGGTGTTGGCCTGTGTGCAAAGCACCTCATTGAAAGGGTTGTCGATGGTGCAATCTTCGACGGCATTAGCCACGCTCGAAAGGCAGATGGTCGGCAAAAGTGGGATGGGGCTAAAAGTGAGCCAAGCCCTAGGTTTAGTCGCTGATGATTTTGACTACGTCATTATCGATAGCCCGCCAATCTTGGGTGTTCTGATGATCAACGCGTTGGCGGCTTGCCACCTATTATTGGTACCCGTACAGACAGAATTTCTGGCGATTAAAGGGTTGGAGCGAATGCTAAGGACCTGTGAGATGGTTCTAAAATCCCAGAAAAAGCGCTTTGATTATTTAATTATTCCCACCATGTTTGATCGTCGAACGCACGCTTCCACGGCGAGTCTGCGGGAGTTACGCAATACCTATCCAGAGGCCATTTGGGCATCTATGGTGCCCGTTGATACGCGTTTCCGTGACGCCAGTCAGGCAGGTTTACCCATCAGTGTCTACGATCCCAAAACACGTGGCACAGAAGCTTATCAGGCCTTGCTTAAGTATTTGATCGCCGCGAATAAGAGTGCCGCCTAATGTGCCCTTCTGGCGACAACAAAAATACCAAAGTGCTCGAACAGTACTTTGAGGTATTGCTGACGCCAGAAGAAGATCTGTCTGCTGAGGAAGCGTTCGAAAATCTTAATGAGGCTATGTCAGATAACGTTGTTGCCACTGCTCCGATGAGTGACAATATTTTGCCAGAGCCAGAGCCAGAGCCAGAGCCAGAGCCAGAGCCAGAGCCAGAGCCAGAGCCAGAGCCAGAGCCAGAGCCAGAGCCAGAGCCAGAGCAAGAG
>DATHYR010000200.1:0-1491 GCA_035458985.1 Pseudomonadales bacterium | reverse complement strand
GAGTACTTGGCTGATCGTATCCGCGAAGCCAAGGTAGCCTAACCCTCTTTGCTCTTCATATTGCCTCTTTAGGAGGCATGTCTCAGGCTTGGCGACCATCGCTTTTTTAGTTCATGCGAAAGTTGGGTGAATTTACTCAATAATGACCAATTCGTAGGGATAATCTGCGCTTGCAGTATCAATGCTGATGAGCTGTAGGTAATAGACGAGTCCTTCAGACAAATCCGCTGTTAAGATTTTTGTTGATTCCCCTTCGAGGGGATTGCCGTTTATCAAGTTAAGGGATTGATCAAGCACTTGGATGGCAACCAGGCTATCTGTTGGGTGATCTTGGCAAGTCTCTAAGCAAAGATAGACGGCAAAGGCTTTTGATGAGGGCGGTGAGAAAGTAAAAAAATCAGTGGTGTCAGCACTGCCATGAACTGTTCCTGTTATTTTAATCCCCACAAGGCTGTCATCTAAGCGCGTGGGGAAATTGATAGGATTGGCATTCTCAGCGGTATTGTTGGGTTCAAATTCATCCACTTGCTCAATGAAGACAGAATAGGTGGTGGTTGTATTGTTGTTGGATGTAGACCCTGAACTAGATGAAGATGGCGAGCCAGAACACAGACCGTCGGGCGACGAAAGTATTTGAGAGAAACTATCACAACCCGTTCTCAGCAGCCCTTGATTGTTTTGAGTTGAGCTACTTGTGTTGGTTAAAGTCTGGGAGGGTGATGGTGACGCGTCACTTACCTCGCCAGCGCTACCGCCACCGCAGGCGATAAGGGTTGCAATTAGCATGTGCATTAGCATGAAACGCATTGGGCACCTCGTCGTTTGTTGGACGAGTCCGGAAGTTAAACCCTGTATGGGAGCATTGTTAGAAAATTGGGTTTAGGTATTCCTTAAGAAGCCTAAATCCGCGCTATTAAAGTTTCGCAAATTGGGGAAAGTTTCTGCAATTTGCGCGGCACTTAACCCATACCAACCGGCCAATGTTGCTGCCATTTGCTCCATACTCGTAGTGGGAATAATCCGGCCCTCGCCAATATCGTCGACACTGCCAATGGCCAGCTCCGGTAGGTCACCAAAAATACGGCTGCCATTCACCGCACCACCAATAATCATTTGGTGGCTTCCCCAGCCATGGTCGGTACCGTCGCCATTGCTGGTGAGGGTGCGGCCAAAGTCACTAGCGGTGAAGGTCGTCACATTGTCTTGAACACCCATGGTTTCGGTAGCGTTATAAAACGAACTAAGTGCGTGGTTGAGTTCGGCCATCAGCAACGGGTGGCGGTTGACCTGATCACCATGGGTATCGTAATCGCCAATCCCAATAAAGAAGGTTTGACGTTTCATGCCAAGCTCATCGCGCGCGGCGATAAGGTGTGCCACGGTTTTCAGCATTTGCGCCAGGCGACTGCTAGTATCAAATGCCGTATCGGGTGCAGCCACTGTGCTGAGAACGCTAGTCAATTCCACACCTAAATCAATGGAGCGGCGCTG
>DATHYR010000199.1:0-1148 GCA_035458985.1 Pseudomonadales bacterium | reverse complement strand
TTGCCGATAACAGTGAAATATCATGTTCAGCGCTACCGCCGCCACAGAGTAACAGCAGATTAATTTTTGACATGGTAACTCCCGACCTTTGCATTTCAATGATGTGCACGACAACTTAACTTCGCTGGCAATTGTGTTAACTAAACCCCGCCATCTTATTAAGATCTATGGCTTGAGTGCAAGGACAGTCGAGTGTCCTGTGCGCTAATTGCTGGTTTTTACTTCAACCATCAGGTTGAAGTATTAGTGATCCGTTTTTTGGATGTGCTTATTAATGGATTCTGTGATGGCTTGCTGCTGAGCGACACAGTTTTCTTTGGCTTTACCTGTCATATCCGCACAAGATTTGCCTTTATCAGCCCCCTCAAGTAATGCGGCGGCGACATAGGCGCCTGCGTCGATGGCATCGCATTCTTGATAAGCCGCTGGCGTATTGTTGTCGCACTTGGCGTTAAAGGGGCCGGCACAGCCCAGCAATAGCGTGGCCATTCCCATGACGATTAATTGTTTTTGCATCCGCAACCTTGACTCAAGTTATCCTTTGATATGCTTTGGATTAATGGACGTAGATAAAGTTCCAACGCGTATCTCTCTGCTAGCCATTAATTTTGTTCACCTTATTAGCGCCATAGTCTATCCGCCAATCCCGAAGCCCTTTGCGTGGCATGGGAAGCCGCTCGCTCAAACACTTTTTGAGTGCCTAGACAGGTAAACTGTGTTTTGGCACGGGTTATGGCGGTATACACCAGTTCTTTTGTCAATAATTGCCACTGGGATGGACTTGGATTTCGTGGCAACACTAAGGCCACAGAGTCAAATTCGCTGCCCTGACTTTTATGGACTGTCATGGCATAACAGGTTTCGTTACTGGGTAAACGAGCAGGTAAGACCTTGAGAACCGTCCCGTCGGCCTTGATAAAATGGGCCATGAGTCGATCGGGTTTGTCTTGATCTTGCAAAATAAGGCCAATATCGCCGTTAAATAGACCCAAGTTATAGTCATTGCTTTGGATGATGATGGGTCTGCCTAAATAGAATTCGTGCAGAGTGAATTCCTGAGCACCTTGGCTTGGGGCCGCGGCTCTGTTGCCGAGTTTAGGGGCGATCAGTTTTGCTTGAGTGAGTGCTTTGGTGACGCTCAAATTGAT
>DATHYR010000198.1:0-56626 GCA_035458985.1 Pseudomonadales bacterium | reverse complement strand
TGAGCTATGGCGCACTTTGGTCACATTTCGTGGGCGGCCAGCATATTGAGAAAGTCGATTTCGCCTGGTAACAAGAGGAGCATCATCATGCTGTCACTGTTAGATAAATGCATTATTGGTTTTGATAAATCGCTGCGCACCTTGGTGCCAGGGGCCACTCAAGGTGAGAGGGCGTCACCCGCTGAAGGACTTGCTGAAACAGAGCACGATTCGGCTACCCGCAAACATATTGCAGGGTTGATGCGTATTAATCATACCGGTGAAGTGTGCGCGCAAGCGTTATATCAAGGTCAAGCATTGACGGCAACCCTACCCGGCGTGCGCCAAGAAATGGAACTGGCTGCGGCTGAAGAGCGCGATCACTTAATGTGGTGCGAGCAGCGGCTGCAGCATTTGGGAGGTCATACCAGCGTGTTAAACCCTCTGTTTTATGCGGCTTCTTTTGCCATGGGGGCGGCGGCGGGTAAGCTGGGTGATCGCTGGAGTTTGGGTTTTGTAGCTGCCACTGAGCAGCAGGTGAGTGAGCATTTAGCCTCACATTTATCGCAGATTCCAGAGGATGATGCGAAGACACGAGCGATTCTTGAGCAGATGAAAAAGGATGAAGAGCGGCATGGTCATGCGGCCTTGGCTGCAGGGGGCACACCATTCCCTGCGCCCGTTCGTCAGGCTATGACCTTGATGTCCAAGGTCATGACGCGTACGACTTATTATTTGTGAGTACTAGGTGGGACTCGCTCGTGCAATGAGCGCTTCTCGGTCCACATTGTTTGGGAGTGTGCCGTAAACCCAGCCTTGGGCGTCATCGCCAAGTCTGGCGTTGCAAAAGGCATCGCCTACCCATGACGGTGACCATCGATAAAGTGCATTGGCTTGCATGCAAAGCGCCATTTGGCCTACCCAATAACGTGCATCTTCTATAGCAATGCCCTGTTTAACTTGTCGAGTGAGTTGATCAACGGCGCGTTCAAGCAAGGGGTTGTGTGATACGCCCATTAGGTCGTTTAGCAGTGCCTCACCACTGGCCGGATGGGTCTGTAGGGCTCTGATAACATCGAGGCATTGAACATTGCCGCTGCCTTCCCAGATGGCGTTGATCGGAGATTCTCTAAATAATCGGGGCATGATGTGGTCTTCCATGGCACCGCTGCCGCCAATGCACTCCATGGCTTCATAAGCGTGATTCGGGGTGCGCTTACAGATCCAGTACTTACCGACCGCCGTTGCCAGGCGCAACAAGGAAGTATTGCCTTGGTCAAACGCATTGGCTAAATGCATGGTCATGGCTAAAGATGCTTCGCTCTCTAATGCAAGGTCAGCGAGCACGCCCATCATTAAGGGTTGTTGAGACAGGGTGTTGCCAAAGGCACGTCGTTGCTGGCAGTGATGAATAGCTTGCGCAGTGGCTTGCCGCATACCTGCAGACGAGCCGATCATGCAATCAAAGCGCGTGGCGGCGACCATGTCGATAATGGTGGCAACGCCTCGGCCTTCGTCGCCCAGTCGCCAGCCCATGGCTCCGCGTAGCTCTGTTTCGCTTGACGCATTAGAAACATTGCCCATTTTGTTTTTAAGGCGCTGGATTTGAAGTGGGTTTTTACTGCCATCGGGGCGCCACCTTGGCACCACAAAGCACGTAGGTCCGGCCTCTGTCTGAGCTAACACCAGAAATAGGTCGCACATTGGGGCTGATACAAAGTATTTATGTCCGCTCAATAAGTAGCGCGCGCCGACCTCGTCTTCAGCCTCAAAGTGAGCATATGTCGAGTTGCTTCGCACATCAGATCCACCCTGTTTTTCCGTCATAGCCATACCAACGGTGAGGCTTGGCTTGTCGCTATCGGGACGGTTAGTAGGGTCATAGCTTGAGTGCAGAATTTTTGCACTAAATCGTTGAAAAAGTGCCTCATTGTGTCGAAGTGCAGGAATGGCGGCGGCGGTCATGGTGATAGGGCAGCCATGCCCTGCTTCCACCTGCGCCATGAGATAATATTTGGCGGCACGCTCGAGATGGCTATGCGGCATCCCTTGCCAGTGCTTGCTGTGTAAGCCGTGTCGAGTGGCAACAGACATGAGCTCGTGGTAAGCAGGGTGGAATCGCACTTCGTCGATGCGCTCCCCGCGGCGGTCGTGGCTGAAAAATTCCGGCTTGTTACGGTTAGCCTCATGACCAAGTTGTTGAGCCGCTTCGCTGCCGCACCAATCGCCAAACGAAGCGATGTCCTCTGACATGGGGGCACCGCTCGACCTTAAAATATCGACGAGTGCGCGATCACCGCGCGCCATGGCGTAGTCACTAAGCGGCAAGGGTTGATTTTCAACGCGATGCGTCTCTGGCCAAAAAGGTGTGCTGGGTTGAAAGTGCTTGCTCATGTCATTACCTGCTGTTTTAGAGCAGGATAAGCCGATGGTGACTGTGAGCAAGCCCGGTGAGCGTCAGTATGATGCGCTGGCGTAATATGACTTTAGAGCGTGACTGTTAGGTTGTCGATAAGCCGTGTCGTGCCCAGTGTTGCCGCCGCCAAAATGACCAGTTCAACGCTGTCGTCTGTAGGTTGCATCAGGGTAGTAGCATCGCGAACGTCCACATAATCGATGACAAACCCTGCATCTTCAAGAAAGCGCTTCGCTTCCTCTGTCAGGGCATGGAAATCGCGATCGCCGTGGGTAATGGCGGTCTGAATAGCGGCGAGAGCACGATAAATAGCGGGAGCAACAGCGCGCTCTTTGTTGCTGAGATAGCCATTGCGCGAACTAAGCGCCAGTTTGTCTTCGGCGCGGGCTGTTTCTTCGCCGATAATATGAATAGGGATGCAAAAATCTTTCACCATCTTGCGAATAACCGCGAGTTGTTGGAAGTCTTTTTGACCAAAGATGGCAACATCGGGCAACACAATGTTGAATAACTTGTTCACTACGGTGGTCACGCCATCAAAATGGCCAGGGCGTGCGGCACCACAAAGTGTGTTGGTAATCATGGGCACGCTCAATTTGGCGTGTGGTTCCATGCCTTCAGGGTAAATTTCGTCGACGGTGGGCGTAAAAAGTAAGTGTGCGCCAGCATCAATCAGTTTTTCTTGATCATCAGCGAGTGTGCGAGGGTAGTTGTCAAGATCTTCGTTGGCACCAAATTGGAGAGGGTTGACGAAGATACTGACGACAACAACATCGGCTTCCGCTTTGGCGCGGTTGACCAGTTTAATATGACCCGCGTGGAGATTGCCCATGGTAGGCACAAAGGCGATAGATTTACCTTGGCGACGGGCATTCTTTAACTCGGCTCTAAGGCCGGTAATATTGTTGATCGTTTTCATGCGACATACTCGTGGCTTTCATCACGGGCGCGGAGTATGCCTGAGCCCGGAGGCGCAGGCAACAGATTAGCTAAATTCGTGCTCGCGCGCCGGAAAGGTTTGAGCTTTTACCGCGTCACGGTAGCCTCGGAAGGCGCCAAGCACCGAATCACTACCGTTCATAAAATTCTTCACAAAGCGGGCTGGGTGGGGGTTGAGCCCCAACAGGTCATGCATGACCAACACTTGACCGCTGGTGTCTGCCCCAGCGCCTATACCTATGGTGGGGATGTGAAGGCTGTCGGTAATTAATTTAGCCAGTTCACTGGGAATGCACTCCAACACCATCATGCAAGCACCGGCGGCTTCAACGGCTTTGGCATCAGCCAGAATGGCTTGAGCTTGCTCGGGTAGGCGGCCTTGGACTTTGAATCCGCCAAGTTGGTTGACCGACTGAGGGGTGAGCCCTAGATGCGCGCATACAGGCACGCCGCGTTCAACCAATTTGGCTATGGTTGGGCACAGCCATTGGCCTCCCTCAAGTTTGACACAGTGAGCGCCGGCTTGCATAAGTAAGGCGGCGTTATCCATGGCCTGTTGTTCGCTGTGATAACTCATGAAGGGCATGTCAGCGATGATGAAGGGTCGGCTGGCTCCCTTGGCGACTGCGGCGGTGTGGTAGACCATGTCGGGTATGCTGACGGGTAAGGTTGATGTGTGACCCTGTAAAACCATGCCAAGGGAGTCGCCCACCAAAATACTGTCAATCTCAGCCTCGCTGGCCAAGCGCGCAAACGTCGCATCATAGGCGGTAATCACGCTGATCTTTTCACCTTTGGTGCGCATGTCTTGGAGTGTATGAAGGGATAAGGGGCGTGTCATAGTGCGTTGCCTATAGCAGGGTTGGGTTATAAAAATGGCGGCCGCGGCGAGTATTTAGGATTTGCTCGACCAACCTATTATAGTCGTCGTCGCTGTTCGCAAAATCGATGTCCTTAGAATTTACAATCAAAAGCGGCGACTCGTCGTAATAGAGAAAGAACTCGCTGAAGGTTTGATTAAGTTGATCTAGGTAGTCTCGCTCAATACCTCTTTCTGCATGCACGCCGCGGTGTTCAATACGCTGCACCAGGGTGTCGGTCGGTGCCTGTAGATACACGACTAAATCAGGCTTGGGTGCATCGATCAAGAGTCTTTGATAAACCTGTTCATACAGTTTGAACTCTTCGTCGTCGAGATTGACCTTGGCAAACAACCGATCTTTTTGCATTAGGAAGTCGAATACGCGTGAGCTGGCAAACAGGTCGTCTTGGCGCATGTCCTGAATTTGTTGGCTGCGTTGAAACAAAAAAAACAGTTGAGTCGCCAGTGCCGCTTGGCGGCGATTTTGATAAAAACGGTCGAGAAAGGGGTTGTCGTTAACGTTTTCTAGCACTACCTCGCTGCCCAGTGTCTCTGCAAGGCGCTTTGCAAGGGTCGTTTTCCCTACGCCGATAGGGCCTTCAATGGCAATGAGCTTGGGCGTTTGGCTTTGCACGGTTGGCTATCCTCGAATTTGTTGCCAAAGACTTGCGGAAGACTGTAGTTCGCGAAGTCCATTGTCTTCGGCATCGGCCAAGTAGTCTACCACGAGGCGACCATTCGGAAAGCGAAGTTCTGCGTCGATATCCGCCAGTGGTCTCAAGACAAAGTCGCGTAGATGCGCGCGTGGATGGGGCAGCGTTAAGCGCGCACTATTCATGACATGTTGGTCGAATAGCAACATGTCGAGGTCAAGTGTTCTGGGTCCCCAGCGAATATCGCGCACCCTACCGTGAGCTGCTTCAATGGTTTGCAGTGCATCGAGAAGTTCGATGGGCGTCAATGAGGTCTCAAGGCGCGCGGCCGCGTTGACATAGTCGGGTTGTTCGCCCGGCCCGACTGCGACACTGCGATAGGTGTTAGAGATGGCGGTCAGCTTACATTGTTGAAGTGACGCAAGACGCGTCAGGGCATCAAGTACATGCGCCGCCGGGTGTTCTAAATTGCTCCCCAGACCTATATATACCACCGCCATTAATGTTGCGGCCTGCGGCGTCGGCGACGAGGTGGGCGCTGTCGCTTTTCATCGTGATGTTCTTCGTGCTGCATATGTTGCACTGGGCTAGGTAGAGGATTATCGCGTTGATAGTCTGTCCACCAGGCGCCGAGATCGCCGGTATTTTCACCCGCGGCTTCGCGCAATAAAAGGAAATCATAGGCAGCTCTAAAGCGTGGATGTGACGCTGTTCGTTCTGGGCGTTTGCCTTGGATGCTGGGTAGGCGATACTGCAAATCCCAAATTTCACGCACCGTAATAGTGAAGCGTTTGGGAATGCTTATTTGGGTTAACTGTCCACTGATAACTTGCTGGCAGGCCTGTAAATACGCCTCTTGCGGCTTCATTTTGTGGCTCAGTTTTTCCATCGTCTCCTGCAGGGGAGGCCATAGCATTGCGGCCACGATAAAGGCGGGAGTGACAGATTTTTCCTGCGCAATTCGTGCGTCTGTATTGCGCAATGCCTGCACTATCATCGCGTGGTAGTGTTCGCTCTTGGCGCTGTGGGTCAAGGCCCACTCTGTCTGTGCGAATAGATGTTTGTATAGGCCTAGGCGGCGCAATTGAAAAAAGGTGCGTTCGCCATAGCCCGATTGGAAGAGCTTTAACATCTCGTCAAACAAGCGAGCCGATGAGACGCTCTCAATGAGATTGGCGAGTTTCTCTATGGGTGCTTCGGTAGCGGCTTCGATATCGAACTCAAGTTTGGCAGCAAAGCGAGCAGCGCGGAGCATGCGCACAGGATCCTCGCGGTAACGTGTTTCGGGGTCGCCAATCAAGCGCAATATGCCGTTGTGAAGATCCTCCAGACCGCCTGTGAAATCGTGGATGCTGGCATCTTCTGGATTGTAGTACAGGGCGTTGACGGTAAAGTCGCGCCGCATAGCATCTTCTTCGACGGTACCAAAGACGTTGTCGCGAAGTAACATGCCAGACTCGCTTTGGCGGGATTGTTGTTTATTGAGATTGTCGTCTTGATCGTGACCGCCACGGAACGTGGTGACTTCAATGATTTCGCGTCCTTGGCGGACGTGAACGATGCGGAAGCGGCGGCCGACGATACGCGACCCTTTAAACAGAACGTGAACTTGTTCTGGGTTGGCATTGGTAGCGACGTCAAAATCTTTGGGGTGCCCTCCAAGCTGCAGATCGCGTACGCCACCGCCCACAAGGTAAGCTTGGTAGCCGGATGCTTGTAGCTTTTTAATAATCGCTTGCGCACCTCGGCTGATATTGCGACGAGAAATATCGTGCTCGTCACGCGGAATGATTTGTTTCTTTATCGATGGCTTGGTCAATGCTGTCAGTTTCTTTTTGAGCCAGTTTTTCATTGGCTTGGTTTGCTCCAGGGCCTCAGGCCCAACGGTGTTCAAATTGATGCACAATTTTAGAGCAATTGCCGGCAAGTATCTATCGGCAAAGAAAAATAGCTAAGGATTGTGGAACTAACAAAATTGACGTGGGTCAGATAAACGAAAGGGAAGCTTAGCTTCCCCACCCAGGTCTCGGTTTTATTGTTATTGGTCTTTGTTAACTTGTTTAGTTATTTTTATGTCTAAGCATTGTTATTGTTATTACGCGTTATTATTTTTATTGGCGATATAAAAGCAGGTACTGTGCCAACTTTTTAAGCTCTTGTTTTGTATATATTTATTATTTTCGGGTGCTATTTTTGGGTGATTTTTTAGTTGCGAGTGTTACTAATTATCACGAGTCCGTTACCGCCAAGGGAACACTTTACGTGGCCGTTGGGTAGCGGGTAACGTTTCTTGCGGTAACATTTCCGTTGTGTCGTTTTGCTAAACGGCTTTATCTGCCTTGGATGATTTACGACGAGGAATACCAAGGCGCTGACGTCTTTCCCACAGGCACTTGCGACTTACGCCGAGCTTTTTGGCCAATTCGGTTTCATTCATGCGGTCCTGGTGTTCAAGAACAAATCGCTGGAAGTAATCTTCTAATGACAGATCTTCATTCGGGTCACTGCCCGTGACTGCACCGCTCCGCTGGGCAGCCGCAGAATAAGGATTGCTGTGATCGTCGCTATCGTCGTCAAGGTCGTCACGTAAGCGGTTGAGGTTAACCAGCTCAAGGTCGATATTGAACACATCGTTATCAATTTCGTCACTCTCGCTGAGAATCACGGCGCGTTGAATAGCATTTTCCATTTCTCTCACGTTACCTGGCCAGGCATAGGTAGTGATTGCTTGAATCGCACGTGGTGAAAAATACTTTCCGGGACGCCCCATGGATTGGCTAATGTTCTCTAAAAGGGTCTCGGCAATTTCGAGAATGTCGCGGCCACGTTCTCGCAGGGGTGGGACGTTGATTTGCATAACATTGATGCGATAGTACAAGTCTTCTCGGAACTTACCTGCGGCGATAAGCTTTTTTAGGTCGCGGTGTGTGGCTGTGAGCAATCGAACATTCACTTTTCGAGAATGTACCGAACCAATGGCGCGAATCTCACCTTCCTGAATAAATCGCAGTAGACGTGCTTGCGCTTCTAACGGGAGTTCACCAATTTCGTCGAGGAATAGCGTGCTACCATCGGCAGCTTCGATGAGACCGATGCGCGATGTTTGCGCGCCAGTAAAGGCGCCTTTTTCATAGCCAAATAATTCAGATTCGATCAGTGACTCTGGGATAGCGGCACAGTTCACTGAGATCATGTCCTTGTCGCGACGTTGACTCGAGGCATGGATGGCTTGAGCGACGCGCTCTTTACCCGTACCCGTTTCGCCGTGGATCAGAACAGAGGCGTTCGTGGGTGCCACTTTGCTAAGGTACTCATAGACCGTCAACATGGGCGGGCAGCTACCAATCATGCCAAAGTGAGCGTTGTTCGCCACCACTTTGCGTGTATTACCTGCGGGTTTGGCGTTGTCGTTGATGATGCGTTTGACGGCGCGCATCATCTCCTCGTGATCAAAGGGTTTGGCGATATAGTCGACGGCCCCTTTCTGCATGGAATCTACCGCCGAGCGTAAGCTGGCATAGCTGGTCATAATGAGGACCGGTGTTGTCTTTGCTAGCTTGATGAGATCAGTACCTGGTGCACCAGGAAGACGTAAGTCGCTAATGATAAGGTCGAAGCTGTCTAACTCGTACTCGCAGGCTTCTCGAACACTACCCGATTCCGTAATCGCGTAGTCATGACGCTCCAATAAACGTCGCAGGGCGGTACGAATGACACTTTCGTCTTCAACGATCAATATGTTTTGCATGCTCAAAACTCACGTGTGGTGAGGGGTAACCATTTTGTGTAACGAAGTAACATACTGAAAACTAGCATCGATTGCCAGTGTTATCTAAGCTGGCCTACCGGCAGGGTGATGACAAAACGTGTGCCTCGGCCATCCGTCGTTACCGGGCTCTGAACGGCAATGTTACCGCTGTGTTGCTCGATAATAGCGTATACCAACGATAAGCCTAAACCCGTGCCACTGCCGGTGTCTTTGGTAGTAAAAAAGGGTTCAAATATTTTTTCTTGGTGATCAGCGGGAATACCACAGCCTTGGTCAACAACGTCAATGTTGACGGCATCGCCCACTCTTTTGCCACTGATGGTGATCGTTTGCCCTTCGGTCGACGCGTCGCGGGCGTTAGATAATAAGTTAATTAACAATTGAATGAGGCGTTGCTCGTCAATGGCGACAACCGTGTTATCTTCAATGTGCAGCACAAAACTGACGTGTTGTTTTTCCTTGTCCAGTGCCAGTAATTTGGTGGCTTCACGACAACAATAGCCGAGATCTGAGCAGGCGTGATCGTCGACGCCACCGGCATAGGTATCGCCGTGAGCAAAGTTCATTAAGCTGCGGACAATGGTGTTGATGCGATCGGTTTGAGTAAGAATATCTTTGGCGGTTTGTCCTGCGTTACCCTCTTTAATATCGTCATTAAGATTTTGCGCTAAGCAAGCAATGCCGGTGACAGGGTTGCCGATTTCATGTGCGACCCCTGCCGCGAGGCGACCGATGGAGGCCAAACGTTCGCTGTGAATGAGCTCTTGCTCGAGTGTCTGGGTTTCACTGATGTCTTCGATCAACAAAAACTGTTCTTGTAAATTGGACACGGTGTGTCGTTCTACAGCCGCTTTGTGAAGATTGACCCAGCGACCCTCATGCTCGCTGCCTACCAGTCGCTTGTAAGAGTGTCGTAAGTGTCCTTGAGCAAAATCGCTCAATAAGTCTCCCCATGGTGAGGCCAGTGAGGCAAGGGGTTGTTTAAGTGCATGCTTTTGATCAATGCCGGTTATCTCCGCAATCGCGCGATTCCAGCTCGTGATAGATCGATTGGTATCGTAGGTAAGCGCGCCAATAGGCAGCTCAAGTAGCATGGATTGGTAGTTGGCGCGCATGGTGCGTAGCTCGCCGGCGACACCTTGCAACTGAGTATGAACAGCTTCTAACTGATTTTCCAAATAGACGATATCGCCCTCCAGATCATCGCTATAGGGCAGTGCGTTGCGCAGCGTTTGCTCGGCAATAACAGGCCCTAGCAGCTGCGTAAGATTGACCTCAAGGGCGCTAATTAACTCGGATACCTGTGAAGCGTTGAGAACTCCCCAATTGAGGTTGATTTGTTTTAGCGCTCGTCGCACTTCGTTGCGTGCAGGCACATCGCCCAGTGTCGGTGCGAGGCGTTGCGCGATGTCATGAGCGCTGTGTGAATCCACGAGGTGCTGATCTGCTTGGGTCTGGTTGTTCAAGACGCATGCCAAGGCCACCTTGCGTTCTTCACGGCGCATGTCGCTCAGCCAAGAAATGAGGATCAGACCAATCACATTGGCCATCAGGCTCATGGCGGCGCTGATTGCCCAGATATTCGCAGACACGTCGAAGCGCAGCGTAAACCAAAGTTCACTCGTATCCAGGCCGCTAATAATGCCTTCGGGAAAGAACACAAACATTAGCCAGACTGTAAAGCCGGCAAACAAGCCGGTGAGAAAGCCGTCGCGGTTGGCGCCTCGCCAGTACAGCAATGCAATACAGCCTGGCATGAACTGCAAGCTGGCGGTGAAGCTCATCAATGCAAACCCTTGGAGCTTGTCCGCATCTTGCATCACGATATACAACAAAAAGCCCAAGCAACTGATACCAACGATGGTGGCGCGGCGAATGACGTTGAGTTTTTGATAAATATTTTGGGACGGATTTAGTGGTGATATGCGCAGCACGACGTGATTCACGAGCATGGTAGATAAGGCGAGATTAAGAGCGACAATGATACCGGCTGCAGCGGCGAGTCCACCTAAAAAGGTCAGGGCGCTCAGCCACGAGGCATTGCCGGCGCGGGCGAGTGCAACACTGGCGAAGCCTTGGCCATCAAATCCGAGGTGTTGGCTAGCCCACAGCGTTGGCAACACGGGAAGAGACATGACTAACAGTAAAAGCGGCACGGCCCAGCGAGCATTTTCAAACCGACGCCCACTGGTGGTTGCCCCGGCAAATACCATGTGAAACAAGTGCGGCATGCCTATGATGCTGGCGAAGAAAATCAAAATGAGGATCTGATACGACGGGGTGACACTAGGATTATAAAATTGATTCAGTGTGTCGGGGTGGTCGTATAGCCACTGCTCCATGCCGTCTAACCCGTCAAAAACGCCCCAAATAGCAAAAGCACCTAATGCAATCAGGGCGACAACTTTGAGCACCGTACTGAAAGCGATCAGGGCGATGAGGTTTTGATGGCGCTGACTCGTCGCGTTGTGGCGGGTTGCCAGTTGAAGAGCGCTGCCGGCTGTAAAAATGATAAATAGAGTGACTAGCCAATACGGCCGTTCAGCGTTCAGATCGCCAAGTAATTGATTGCAGGCCTCGGCAAGGGTTTCAAGTTGTAGCGTGTAAAACGGTAAAATAGATAGCGTGAGTAATAGGGTCGTGGTGGTGCCAGCGGTCGGGCTTCTAAAACGAAAACTCATCAAGTCAGCGAGTGATGTCAGTTGGTAGCGCTTACATAATTGCAGCAACGGTAGCAGTAAGAGTGGGGCACTAAGAAAGACAGCGCTAATGCCTATGTAATACGAAAATGCTGAAATGCCGTAATTTTGAACCAGGCCTGTGATGGTGTAAAAGGTCCACGCACTGCCGATGATGCCGAGGGAAATATGGTAAGCAATCGGCTTTTTAGTGAACTTTCGCCAGGAAGTATTCACATCGATAAGCGCGGAAAGACCAAACCACGCAGCGAAAAAAAGCACAACAAGTATGAGTAAAATGCCGGCACTAAGCACGAGGTCGACCTCGGCGTTTAATCAATCGTTGGTTCCATGCCAGTAACATAATGATGAAAAACCATACAACAAACATGCGGTACCACGCCACGCCGCCCTGCATAACCCAATCACGCAGCGAGGGCGCCATCAGTAGCAGGGCAAAAAGTATAAGAATGGTACTTCGATGAATCAGCACGGTGACCTCACATTAGGCGGGCATATTACACTAGCCGTTATGAGAGCGCGATATCGCGTTGCCCTGCGATAGCCTCTGGACGCCAATGCGTCACGGCGAAGGCAAGGATGGCGTGAAGTGACGAAGTATCGCTTGGGGTGGCTTGTCCTAGCAAGTGTAAGCATTGCAGCACGTTATGTTTGGCGTCTTGAGTACGAATAGGTGTCGCATGATTTTGTTTGCTGAGTTTGTTGCCGGTGCCGTCAAGAATGACGGGAATATGCGAGAAAACTGGCGGTGTCCAGCCCAAAAGTTGATATAGGTAAAGCTGGCGCGGGGTGCTATCAAGCAAGTCAATGCCTCTAACGACGTGACTGATTCCCTGTAAATGATCATCCACGACCACGGCTAATTGATAGGCATAAAGACCATCTTTGCGTTTTACAATCGTGTCGCCTACCTCTTGCATCGACCAGTGCTGGCTACCCTGCAAGCCGTCTTGCCAAGACTGTACGCTGGTATCGCTTTTGAGTCGCCAAGCAGCCGGTTGCGCCGGTGGCAGCGTGCGGTGCCTACAAAACCCAGGATAGATCCTATGCGCTTGTAATTCAGCGCGGGTGCAGGTGCAATAAAATAACAAGTCTTGCTGCTGAAGTTGTGCAAGGATGTTGTCGTAGACCGTGTTTCTTTGGTGTTGAAAAACGACCTCGCCGTCCCACTGAAGGCCGTGATCAAGCAAACATTGCAGAATGGCTTCAGCGGCACCGGGCTGTTCTCTCGGTGGGTCGATGTCTTCAATACGAACTAACCATTCACCCTGATTGGCTTTGGCGTCTAAGTAACTGGCGAGCGCGGCAAGCAGGGAGCCCATATGGAGTGGGCCAGAGGGAGAGGGGGCAAAGCGCCCCCGATACAAACGGTGGGGCACTAGCCTTTCAACTGTTTCTCTTTGATTTCGTCGAGGGTTTTGCAGTCGATGCAAAGTTCGGCTGTTGGGCGAGCTTCAAGGCGCTTAATACCAATTTCAACACCGCAGGTATCACAGTAGCCGTAATCGTCGTGCTCGATCAATTCAATGGTCTTTTCGATCTTCTTGATCAGTTTGCGTTCGCGGTCGCGGGTGCGAAGTTCCAAACTAAATTCTTCTTCTTGGCTGGCGCGGTCAGCAGGGTCAGGAAAGTTGGAGGCCTCATCCTTCATGTGGCTCACGGTGCGATCCACTTCTTCCATCAATTCACTTTTCCAAGAATAAAGGATGTTTTTAAAGTGTTCGCGCTGTTTTTCATTCATGTACTCTTCGCCATCGGCGGGTACATAGGGTTCGAAATGTTTAAATGCGGTATCGTTGTTTGGCATACATTTGCCCTTACTGTTCGTCCTGTGATGTCTTAAACCCATAGGATAGGCCATAAAAGGGAAAAATTAACAGAATGTTTACAAACGCGCCACTGCTAATTGCATTGAAGGACAAGTAGTTTGGTATGCTTGTGTGCAATGAGGCATCCATTACGCTGTTTGGGGGACAAATGTTTGCACATCGGGTTGATAAAATAGCGCCGTTTCGTGTCATGGCCGTCATGGAGAGAGCTAAGGCGTTACAAGCTGAAGGGCGACATATATTGCACATGGAAGTAGGGGAGCCCGATTTTCCTACCATTCAGCCAATCATTGAGGCGGGTATTGCGTCACTGCAACAGCACAAAACAGGATACACCCAAGCCCTGGGCATTCCTGAGTTGCGTCAGGCCATTGCGCACTATTATGCCAGTGATTATGGATTAACGATTGATCCACGGCGCATCATTGTAACCCCAGGGGCATCAGGCGCTCTGTTGCTGGTCTCCGCATTGCTAGTGAATGCTGGACAAACGCTGCTCATGGCGGATCCAAGTTATCCCTGTAATCAGCAGTTTTTGCGCGTGGTAGAGGGTGCAGCATCATTTGTACCGGTAGGGCCGGACCAAGGCTACCAGTTATCCGGTGCGCTCATTGAGGAGCGTTGGTTGCCAAATACCGTGGGCGTACTCGTTGCTTCGCCAGCTAACCCCACGGGCGAAGTGCTATCGTTACACCAGTTGCAAGATATTTCGGCTGCGGTGAGGCGTTGCGGTGGTGTGTTAATTGCCGATGAAATCTATCAAGGGTTGGTGTATGGCGATCGCTGTCATTCAGCCCTAGAAGTTGACCCTGACGCTTATGTTATTAACAGTTTTTCTAAGTATTTTGGTATGACGGGTTGGCGGATTGGATGGCTGGTAGCCCCTGAGTCTGCAATTGAGGGGCTTGAGAAACTCGCTCAGAATTTATTTATTTCCTCCCCAGTAACCGCGCAATATGCGGCGTTAGCAGCCTTTGAGCCCAACAGTCGCGCCTTGCTGGATGCCCGTCGCGATGAGTTTGCACGTCGCCGCAATGTGCTGTTAGCGGGCTTGAAAGCACTGGGTTTTGGGGTTGCCAATGAGCCCCAGGGGGCGTACTACATCTATGCCGATATACAGCCTTTTATCGCCAATGGGCGCTGGCGGGATAGTGAGCATTTCTGTTTTGATGTGCTCGAGCGTTTTGGCGTAGCGCTGACGCCGGGCACCGATTTTAGTCCGACGGCAGGTCATCATCATGTCCGTTTTGCCTACACGCTGCCGGAGGCTGATCTGCGTGACGCCCTGCAGCGATTGGGCTCAGCCATTGCCGAGTAATGCGTTTTCCTGACGATTATCAAGTGGCTGAATTAGTGAGGCGCTACAAGCGCTTTTTAGCGGATGTTCGCTTGCCAACCGGTGACGTGGTCACCGTTCACTGCCCAAACACCGGGGCCATGACGGGCTGTGCCGAGCCCGGCAGTCGAGTGTGGTTACAGCCGGCGACTAACCCAAAGGCTAAGTATGAGTGGGGATGGCGTTTTGTCGAAACACCGCAGGGGCTGGTCAATATCTACTCAGCGGGTGCCAATACCTTATTTACCGAGGCGTTTGTGGCGGGTCGTTTAGCCTTTTTTGAAGGATATACCACGTGTCACACTGAAATCTCTTATGCCGGAGGCGCTTCTCGGGCCGATGCGCTGCTCTCTGGTCATCCGCAAAAGCCTCCGTGTTTGGTTGAAGTCAAAAGTGTCACATTGTGTGGCACAAGCGGGTGCGGCTATTTTCCAGATACCCGTAGTGAGAGGGCCGTAAAACATATTCAGCATCTGTCACAGGCCATTGAGAGGGGCATGGCAGCGGCACTGGTATTTGTGATACAGCATCAAGGGATTGATCGTGTCGAGCCAGCGGCGCATATTCATCCTGAATACGCTGCGGTCTTACAAGACGCGATTGTGCAAGGATTGCAAATTGTGACGTTAAAGGCGAATCTTGACGCGGGTCACTACCGTATTACCTAAGTCACGGAAAAAATTAGCCACCCTTGGCGTAAAATGACTGCAGTGGAAAATTGAATCTTGCGCTTCTGATCTATAGATTCTATCCTCCTTTGGGTCTATCGACGCCAATTAACATAGGGAAACACAATAATGCGTATACAAGAAACAACCTTTAAGCGCAGTAAGCCTGTACTGACAAGAGATTATCCTCTCCTGTTACAAAAAGTCGCTCAACAATTCGGAGCGGACTCAAAACAACTCACGGAAAAAACCTTTGAGACTCTCGATCGAAATGATCGTGTGGTGCCTGTTGATTTTATGAACATGATCATGCGTGCGATTGAGCTCACCGGTGAGCGCAACCTTGGCCTCTACTTTGGGCGTCAATGGGATGTTGCCACCATGGGTGTCTTCGGTCAGGCGGCCTGCAACAGTGAAAATGTCGGCGATGCGCTTGAGCAGCTGGTGAAATACTACGGTTTCTCAGGACTGTCGATGCGGGTAGATATGCATCGATCTGGGGCTGATTATCTCGTTAATCTTGAATTGCTCTACGGAGAAGAGATGCCCGGTGATGTTGGCCGTTTCGTCACGGAGGCGGTGCTGTCTTCGACCATGATGATCATCAGTATGCTTACCAAAGGTGGAAAACTGTTCAAAGCCTTAGGTTTGCCCTTCCCTGATGATGGTTACGGCAAGGTGTATCAAGAGTTCTTCGGTTGCCCTGTGTATTTTGATAAAACCTGTACCGAGATGCTGATAGATCACAATGTCTACGAAGTTAACTTGGGCAATAACAATAAGACCTTGTCACACTTTAACAAGGACTACACCGATCACTTGTTGATTGATGTGGTACGCAAGATGCGTTCGTTGCCCGGTTGTATTCGTCAGTTATTACAAAACACCCATGGACAGTTCCCAACCTTGGAAGACATGGCGAATTGTTTGCACTTGTCTCCTCGTACCTTGTGTCGTCGCCTCAGTGAGCACAATACATCGTATCAGGCGCTACTCAATGAAGTGCGTAAAGAGCGTGCGGTGGAGTACCTCACAAGCCGTCAGTGGAGTGTTGAGAAGGTGGCTAACCAATTAGGTTTTAGCGACGCGTCTAATTTTCGACGAGCTTTCAAGCAATGGACGGGTATGACCCCTGGCGCTGTGCGCGACAGTGGGCTACGACCTGATCTTTAATTAATGCGCGCCAGTGCTGAACAGGTTCTTGGTTTAGACGAGCGCGGATTAGTGTCTGTCCCCGGATGTGGCGGTGCTGTGCGCCGTCTGCATCCGATTGTCCTCAAGGATTTCATTGTTCTGCGTGATCGATGCGCAGATAATGGAATTCAGCTAGCTATCGCTAGCAGTTATCGTAGTTTTGATCAGCAGCTCACCATCTGGAACCAGAAGATGCGAGGTGAGCGTCCGGTGTATGATAAGCACGCCAACATCATCGACATTACTGGTATGCCAGACATTGAGAAAATTTCTCATCTCTTGCGATGGTCGGCGTTACCGGGTTGTTCTCGGCATCACTGGGGAAGCGATTTAGATGTCTACGATCTTGCAGCAATGCCTGAAGGTTACCAACTGCAATTGGTACCAGAAGAATATGCGTCTGGCGGGCCTTTCGAGAGATTGGGTGCGCTATTTGAACGGTGGTTTAGAGATCAAGAAGGCTATGCCGGGTTTTATCGCCCCTACGCTGTTGATGCTGGAGGGGTATCCTATGAGCCGTGGCATATTAGTCATAGCTTGGTTGCGGATGCCCATCTTCAGGTGCTTTCACCCGCGTTGGTGCGGAAGTACTTAGCTAAAGTGGATATTGTTGGAAAAGACGTTATCTTGCAGAATTTTGACGAGATTTGGCGAAAATTTGTTGCGTGATCACGGGCCGCATAACAGGTGCGGCCCGCGGGAACACCTAGAAGTTAGGCTTGTCAGAGGCCGCGTTGTAGCGCGCCACTGAGTCGACGATTTCTGCGCGAGCAGCGTCAACACCTTCCCAGCCTTCAACTTTAACCCACTTGCCGGCTTCGAGATCTTTGTAGTGTTCAAAGAAGTGGCCGATTTGTTTGAGCGTCAACTCTGGAAGATCAGTGACGTCTTTAACGTTGTCATACAGGGGGGTGATTTTGCTGTGAGGAACCGCGATTAATTTGGCATCTTCACCGCTTTCGTCGGTCATCTTCAGAACGCCTACTGGACGGCAACGGACTACACTGCCGTGTAACAAAGGCAATGGCATAACAACTAATACGTCAACGGGGTCGCCGTCGCCACACAGCGTGTGCGGGATGTAACCGTAGTTGCAAGGGTAGTGCATGGCTGTACCCAGCATGCGGTCAACAAAAATAGCCCCTGAATCTTTGTCTACTTCGTACTTGATGGGGTCGCTGTTCATTGGAATTTCGATGATGACGTTTACATCATCGGGCAGGCTCTTGCCCGCGGATACTTCATTCAAGCTCATTGTCAGGCCCTATGTGCTGTTTTGGAAAGGCGCAACTATAGCACAAGCCTAGCGACTGGCACATAGATGGTACCTATTGTGAGTGTTTGAAATATTTTTTTGTGGGCGTGCATCCATCGCGATGTTTCTTTGCGTCTGATAGAAAACACAAGGAGAAAGACATGTTTTCACGAATCGTTTTGGGCGCAGCCCTGTTATCTAGTGCCATGTTGGTCAACGCAGACATGGTGACTAAAGCCTTTGACGTCGAGGCATTCAGTGGTCTCGAGTTAAAAGGCGCTTCATCTGTCAGGTTTGTTCGTGGCGAAAACCATGGTGTATCGGTGAGCATCGAGCGCGATTATTTACCTCGCGTCAGAGTAGACGTGAGTCGTCGTGGACGATTGGAATTGGATGTTCATGAAAAGGGCTGGTTTGGTGGTTCGGCCGTGGGTGAATTTACCGTTACAGCCCCTTCGCTCGATTATCTTGAGCTTTCTGGTTCTGGTTCAGTAAAAGGTGACCGGTTGGATATTGATGAGTTGAGAATTGAACTCAATGGCTCGGGTGATGTTCGCTTTGAAGAGATCAATGGCCGAGAGGTACGCATAGAGGTTGCCGGATCTGGTGATGTGACTATCGATAGCCTCACTGCGGTCAGACTGCGCACTGAAATTATGGGCAGTGGTGATGTCACCGTTTCAGGGGCGGCAGCGCGAGTCGATGTGGAAATCATGGGCAGCGGTGACTTTGATGGGCGTGAACTTGATACGGAAGTGACCCGTGGCGAAGTGATGGGGTCGGGGGATATCGTGGTCAAATCGGCCGCCAGCTCCAACTTTGAATCCTTTGGATCTGGCCGCGGTAAAGTGCTTAAGGAGCGTCCTTAAGCGTATCAATAAAGCGCTGCGATTCAGCGATCGAGCGTTGCATACTTTGAGTGAGCTGTGCCACTTCGCGATCGATGTTGGTCAGCTCGCCGCGCAAACTTCCAATCGCGCGGGCGTTTAGATTATGTTTTAAAAACAGCACGTTGTCCCGCAAGATGGCGAGTACTGGCGCGATGGCGCGCTCCGATTGCCGCATCGCCCCAAGAATTTGTCGATAACGCTGTTTGGTGTCTTGCAATTGGCGTTCACTAGCGCGTCTGAGCTTGGCATTTTGGTATTGGTCCAGTTCATCTTGCCACTCGCTAAAGAGGGCGTTAGCCACAGATTCTACACTGTCGATATGCGCGCTAATGTCATTGGCAGCCTCTTCGCACGCCTCGTACTCGTCGTTGAATTTACTGTACATGCGCTCCAATTCACCGCCGTCAAAGGCGACCACACTTCTAAATTGTTCTAATGCCGATTGGAATTGCTCTTGGCCGTCAGATTGAGCTTCTTGGGTATCTTCAATACGGTCGATAAGAATGTCGCGTTTGTGAATGCCCACTTTCTCCAGTGCGCTATATTTAACACTTTCACAGCCGGCTAAGGTGACGGCAAAACAGCACATTATTATGGTTAACAGTTGTCTCATAGCTCCTCCTGCGTATAGTCAAACAGTGTAGCAGTTTGTTCGCTGAATGGTGGATTAATGAAGGGAATTTAGCCGCTTGCAGGTGTGTCATAGTGATGGTTTGGGTATGATAGCCCCCTCTTAAAAATAAGGTGTGGTTGGGATGGAGCTTCTAAATAATTGGGCAGCGGCCTTTAATAATTTTGTTTGGGGCAACAGCATGTTGGTCCTGTTAGTCGGCGGTGGTTTGTTTTTTACGCTGTACTCCCGCATGACACCGTTTCGCTACCTCAAACACGGCTTCGATCTTTTGCTGGGCAAGTACGATGATCGGTCTGCGCGCGGCGACATTAGTCATGCGCAGGCGCTCTCTACGGCGTTGGCAGGGACGGTAGGCATGGGGAATATTGCTGGAGTGGCCATGGCGATTACTGTGGGGGGTCCCGGCGCGGTTTTCTGGATGTGGATTTCCGCCTTGGTCGGTGTGTCTACAAAGTTTTTTACCTGTACCCTTGGTGTGATGTACCGTCAAACCGATTCGCAAGGGCGTGTCCATGGTGGACCGATGTACGTGGTTGTTGAAGGGTTGGGAAAGCGCTGGAAGCCTCTCGCCGTGCTATTTGCCACAGCCGGGTTGTTTGGCACGATGCCCGCCTTTCAGGCCAATCAGTTAACCGCAGTAGTGAGAGAAGAGCTACTACCTAACTTCTTTGTACTGAGTTCGCCGCTGGTGAACTGGAGCATGGCTATCTTGTTGTCGATCGTGGTGGGTGCCATTTTATATGGTGGTTTGACCCGTGTGGCGACAGTGGCCTCGCGGCTAGTGCCCAGTATGGCATTGCTGTATTTAGCGATGACCTTCTTCGTGTTAGCGCAGCACTGGTCGGAGTTGCCTGCCTTATTTGCGTCGATATTTCGTGAGGCATTCAATCCCCAGTCTGTCGCGGGTGGCCTTGCCGGCGTGATGCTGATTGGTATTTCACGTGGTGTGTTTTCCAATGAGGCGGGTATTGGGACTGAGGTGATGGCGCATGGTGCGGCCAAAACGGATCAGCCCGTGCGGGAGGGTCTGGTCGGTATGTTGGGGCCCATCATTGATACCATCGTGATTTGCACCTGTACTGCGCTGGTGATTCTTGCTTCGGGCGCTTGGCAGCACGCAGAAGGCATGCAAGGCGTCGGTTTGACCATGGGGGTGTATCGCAATGAACTTGGCATTGTGGGACAAATCTTATTGTCGATTCAGGTGCTGTTATTAGCCAGTACGACCATGTTTACTTATGGTTTTTACGGTGAGCGTTGCTTTGCCTTCCTGTTCGGAGAGTCTAAGGCTAAGCACTACAAATACTTTTACATCGCCATGATAGCTGTTGGCTGTACCTTTACGTTGGATTTCGTATTCAATGTCATGATGGGTATGTATGCCTTGATGGCGATACCGACCATGCTGTCGGCGTTGATATTGGCCCCTAAGGTGATGGCGGCCGCACGTACTTATTTTGCCGAGTTGGATGCCTAGCGACGTAAAAAAAGACCGCATGGCGGTCTTTTTTCATCAAATACTGTTTCAGTACTCATTAAGACGCTGATTTTTCTCGCGCGATGGCTCGATGACCGATGTCTGTGCGGTAGTAAACATTCTTCCAATCCAGCGTTGCACATAGCTCATAGGCAGTGGCCTGTGCTTCGGCAACCGAATGACCCAGGGCGGTAGCGCAGAGGACTCTGCCACCATGGGTTGTCACCTCGTTGTCAACCAGCTTGGTACCGGCATGAAACACTTTGGCATTGTCGACGTGGGCATCTAGCCCACTAATCACATCGCCTTTGTTGTAAGCATTGGGGTAACCGCCGGCGGCGAGAACGACACCAAGTGCTGCACGCGCATCCCATTCAGCGGTGCATTGGTCAAGGCGTTTGTCGAGTGCTGCCTGACACAAAGCCACGAGGTCAGATTGGAGGCGCATCATGATGGGTTGTGTTTCAGGGTCACCAAAACGACAGTTGTACTCGATAACCTTGGGATTGCCCTCTGCATCAATCATTAGGCCGGCGTAGAGAAAGCCGGTATAGCTATTACCTTCAGCAGCCATGGCGTTCACCGTGGGGTAGATCACCTGTTGCATCACTTTTTGGTGAACGCTGTCTGTTACCACGGGGGCGGGAGAGTAAGCGCCCATACCACCAGTATTAGGTCCCTTATCACCATTGTCGCGCGCCTTATGATCTTGGCTCGTTGCCATGGGGAGAACATGGCTGCCGTCCACCATGACAATGAAGCTGGCTTCTTCACCAGTGAGAAACTCTTCAATCACGACGCGACAGCCTGCGTCACCAAAGGCATTGCCAGACAACATGTCTTTTACCGCTGTGCAAGCCTCTTCCTCTGTCATGGCTACAATGACACCTTTACCGGCGGCCAGGCCGTCGGCTTTGACGACAATCGGCGCGCCTTTCTCGTGAATATACGCTAATGCGGGTTCAACCTCGGTAAAGTTTTGATAATCCGCTGTGGGAATGGCATTGCGCGCTAAGAAATCCTTAGTAAACGCTTTAGAACCTTCCAACTGCGCCGCCCCTTTGCTTGGACCAAAGGCGCGAAGACCTTCCTGCTCAAAGCGGTCGACAACCCCTTCAACCAATGGGGCTTCTGGACCCACAATGGTCAGTGCAATGGCCTCTTGTTTGGCAAAGGCAACCAAGCCATCAAAGTCGAGTACATCGATATCGACGTTGCTCACCTTTTCTTCAAGTGCGGTGCCGGCGTTACCTGGCGCGACGAATACGTGTTCAACGCCCGCTGATTGGGTCGCTTTCCACGCCAGGGCGTGTTCGCGACCACCTGAGCCAATGATTAAAATTTTCATGCCGTCTCCTTTGGCTTAGTGGCGGAAGTGGCGCATACCGGTGAATACCATCGCCATGCCATGCTCATCGGCTGCAGCAATCACTTCCTCGTCGCGCATTGAACCGCCAGGTTGAATAACCGCTTTAATACCAACGGCGGCAGCATTGTCGATGCCATCACGGAAGGGGAAGAAAGCGTCGCTTGCCATGACTGCACCGGCAACTTCAAGGCCGGCGTGTTCGGCCTTAATGGCGGCAATACGCGCAGAATTAACGCGACTCATCTGACCGGCACCTACACCAATAGTGCGGCCGTTTTTAGCGTAAATAATGGCGTTTGACTTGACCATCTTGGCGACTTTCCAGGCAAACAACAGATCGTCCATTTGGGCGTCGCTGGGCACATTCTTCGTTACCACTTTCAAATCGTCCTTGCTGACCATGCCTGCGTCGCGGTCTTGTACTAGTAAGCCACCGGTGACACGCTTGTAATCAAACCCGCTTACTTTGCTGTCTTTCAGACTGCCGCAGGCTAGCACGCGTACGTTCTGCTTGTCAGCGAGGATGTGCTGAGCTTCGCGGGCAATACTCGGTGCGATAATCACCTCCACGAATTGACGAGATACAATAGCACTGGCCGTGTCGGCATCCAGTTCGCGGTTGAATGCAATGATGCCGCCAAAAGCGGATTCGCTATCTGTGGCAAATGCCAAGTCGTAGGCGGTTTTAATGTCATCTGCGACCGCAACGCCACAAGGGTTGGCGTGCTTTACAATCACACAGGCGGGGTGTTCAAACTGCTTGACGGTTTCGAGGGCAGCATCCGTGTCGGCCACGTTGTTAAAGGATAACTCTTTGCCCTGTAATTGCTTGGCTGTCGACACGCTCGCTTCACTGGGCTTGCGCTCGACATAGAACGCCGCTTTTTGGTGAGGGTTTTCACCGTAGCGCATGGTTTGTGCTAATTCGTATTGGGCGTTGAACGTATTGGGGAAGCTGCGCTTTTCACCTTCGCTGTTCATGGCGCCAAGGTAGTTGGCAATCATACCGTCATACATGGCGGTATGTTCAAACGCTTTGACCGCTAATTGATAACGGGTAGCCAAACAGGTGGCACCATTATTCTGCATCATTTCGTCAATCACACTTTGGTAGTCGCTGGCATTGACCACGATATTAACAAAGGCGTGGTTTTTGGCGCTTGAGCGCACCATGGTAGGACCACCAATATCAATATTTTCAATTGCCGTTGATAAATCACAGTTCGGTTTGGCCACTGTCTCGGCAAAGGGGTAGAGATTGACGACGACCATATCGATGGGCGAGATACCGTGTTTAGCCATCACGTCATCGTCGATACCGCGACGACCTAGAATGCCACCGTGAACTTTGGGGTGGAGGGTTTTCACTCGACCGTCCATCATTTCAGGAAAGCCTGTGTAGTCAGATACCTCGGTTGCTTCAACGCCTTCTTCTATCAAAAGCTTAAATGTGCCGCCCGTGGATAGGATTTCAACGCCAAGGCTGCGAAGTGCGCGGGCAAAATCAACAATGCCGGTTTTATCTGAAACACTGATAAGGGCTCGTCGAACGGGGAGGTAGTCGCTTAAATCACTCATAGTTGTATCGTCTTTGGTCGTGGGTTCGTGTTCAAATTACAGTAAGTCGTATTGCTTTAGCTTCTTACGCAGAGTACCGCGGTTTAAACCGAGCATTTGCGATGCTTTGGTTTGATTGTTGCGGGTATAGCGCATGACGGCTTCAAGCAAAGGGGCTTCGACTTCGTTCATGACCATTTGGTAGACATCGCTAGCCTCTTGGCCATCAAGGTGGTGGAAATAGCTCGCCATGGCTTGCGCTACACTTTCACGCAATGTCTTTGGGTCGTTCAGACTTGCCGCGGTTTGTGCGTTGGCAATGGATGAGTTGATGTACGAGTCGTCGATGTTCATGCGGCCTCTTTTTGAAAGGATGGAGAGTTGAAGTAGGTATGCAGTAATTGAAACTGCTCAGTGGGTGTGTCGACGCGGTTAAAGGCGGCGCGTACCTCACTGCTTTGGGTGTCGAACTGCAGATACCAGCCGACGTGTTTGCGGGCGATTCTCACACCGAGATGTTCGCCATAAAAATCATGGATGGCACCAATATGATCTTGCATGATGTTGGCGCGTTGTTCGGCACTGGGTGGGGCCAAGTGCTCGCCATGTTGTAAAAAATGATTGATCTGCTGGAACAGCCAAGGTTGGCCTTGGGCGCCACGGCCAATCAGGAGACCTGCCGCACCCGTATAATCCAGTACATATTTGGCTTTCACTGGGTCGGTAATATCGCCGTTGGCAAAAATAGGGAGTGAGGTGGCGGCGACGACAGCCTTGATTGTGTCGTATTCAGCCGCGCCATTAAAACGGTCAGCACGGGTGCGGCCGTGAACGGCCAGCGCTTGGATGCCGGCTTGCTCTGCGATGGCTGCGATACGACATGCATTGCGGTTTTCGTCATCCCATCCGGTACGAATTTTTAGCGTAACGGGAATATCAACCGCGGCGACCACGGCCTGTAAAATATCTTTCACGAGTTGTTCGTCGCGTAAAAGCGACGAACCGGCCGCCTTCTTACAGACTTTCTTGGCAGGACAACCCATGTTGATGTCGATAATGTCGGCTCCACGTGCAGCGTTAGCCGCGGCGGCTTGCGCCATTTGTTCAGGTTCGCTGCCAGCGATTTGCACCGAAATGGGACCGGGTTCATCCCCTAAGGTGAGGCGCTGTTGGGACTTTCGGCTATGCCATAAATCGATATCGGAGGTCACCATCTCGGACACCGCGAGACCTGCACCAAACTGACGACACAGTTTGCGAAAGGGCAGGTCGGTGATGCCGGCCATGGGGGCCAATATCAGCGGCGACGGCAATATGTACTGTCCAATTCGTGTCATCGTAAATTCTGCAAAATCTATCCACCACGCTTATCCAAAATGGTGCGTGTGGGATGGTTTAGGTGTTGATTTAAGAGGCGCGTATTCTATACGGTTGAAGAGCAGGTTTAAAGGAAATTGGTTTAAATTTGATCAATTTTTTTGTTGACAGCACAATTCCAGTGTCACGCGTGCAACGTCCTCAGTGGGGCGGTCTATGTCAAAATAAAATTGGCTTTGACGCTGTGGGGCGAGGCGGTCCGCTTTGCGCACGATGTGTTTGGCAGGGATGCGCGCCGAGTGTTTGTCGCCGTTTGCCAGCCATAGCGTGAGAAGCAAGTCGGGCGCTTTTTGTGGGGTGTGGCTGTGATTCACCAGTAGGCCTTGAATACGCAAAGTGTTGGCGTCATCTGGTAGGGATTGTGCCACATAGTGGCCAATGGTTAGGGCCGGCCAGTCAATGGCGGGTGGTGCTTGCCATCCCATCCATAGGTAGGTCTGTTGGCGTACCTGTTCAATGGCTGGATAGGCGTTGATGCTTGCTGGGTAGTGGTGTAACCACTGTGCAGTGGCGGCAAGGCAGCCACTGAGAATAATGGCGCTGCTGAAAAGCATTGGCCATATGCGACGGGGCGCTTTATGGAAGGAAATAGGTGGCCGTTCGAACGCTAGTTCAGCGTCGTCGAATTCGGCCACTACCCAAAAATTTGCCGCCACAAAGGCGTGCTTGCAAATTCCGCAGCGCACCTTTCCGCTGGCTTTGGCGAGTTGCTTATGGGCGACATTAAACGCTGTGTGACATTGAGGGCAGCGAGTAATGCCGTGCATAGTGACTAGCGTTTTCTGCCGCTAATGCAGACCCATTCATCGGTAAGGGTCGGTGGGTCGAGATCGAACCATTGGCTATAGCACGTCATAATCTCTTTGGCTTGGGTATCAAGGATGCCTGATAGCGCAAGCAGACCGCCAGTTTTGCACAGCGCGGCTATGCCTTCACTTAGCGCCACTAAGGGTCCCGCTAGGATGTTCGCTACCACCACGTCAACCTGTTGGGGTGTTTGTGGTGCACCTAGCAAAAGTTGAAGTCTATCGTCAGCAATGCCATTGCGTTGGGCATTGTCGCGACTCGCGGTGAGTGCTTGAGGATCAATATCATTACCCGTTGCGGAGGCGGCGCCCAGTAGCAGCGCTGCGATCGCCAGAATGCCCGAGCCGCAACCATAATCCCATACGGTTTTGCCATCGAGATCCTGCTTGTCTAGCCAGCGCATACACATGGCCGTTGTGGGATGTGTGCCTGTGCCAAACGCCAAGCCCGGATCCAGCATTAAGTTTACCGCCTCAGGCTGGGGTGGTTCGCACCAGCTGGGGCATATCCACAAGCGTTCGCCAAATTGAATGGGATGGTAGTCATCCATCCACGCGCGTACCCAATCCTTGTCTTCCAGAATCTCAAACTTAAGCGGTTCGCTAGGCTGGAGGGCGTTATTAATATGCAAGGTTGCCGTAGTGACATCGATGTCGGCATTGAAAAGACCGACAACAGTCGTGTCTTGCCACAATGGCGTGGTACCAATGGGTGGCTCGAACAGCGGTTGGTCACCGCTGTCTTCCATGGTGACAGCGGCAGCGCCGGCGGCAAGAAGAATATCCTCAACCGAGTCGGCTTCGCTGGCGCTGCTGCGAACTTTCAGTTGAAGCCACGCCATTATAGGCCCAGCTTCTTCTCAAGGTAGTGAATGTTGACGCCGCCAATGCGGAAGCCTTCATCACGTACCAAGTCTTTTTGCAGCGCAATATTCGTGCGAATACCGTCGACCAGTAACTCGTCCAACGCTTGGCGCATACGATTGAGGGCAATCTCACGACTATCGCCGTAAGAAATGATCTTTGCAATCATCGAGTCGTAGTTCGGTGGCACGGTGTAACCGCTGTAAAGATGAGAATCAACGCGAATGCCAAGACCGCCTGGGGCATGGTAGTGTTTAACCAACCCTGGCGAAGGCATGAAGGTTTTAGCATCTTCGGCGTTGATGCGGCATTCAAAGGCATGCCCTTTGATCACAACATCCTCTTGCTTAATAGACAGTGGTTTGCCACCTGCAATGAGCAATTGTTCGCGGATGATGTCGATGCCGGTCACCATTTCGGTCACGGGGTGCTCGACCTGCACGCGGGTGTTCATCTCAATAAAGTAGAACTCGCCATTTTCGAACAAGAACTCGAACGTCCCGGCGCCGCGGTAGCCAATAACCTTGCACGCATTAACACAACTTTCAGCCACACGTTGACGAATGTCTTCTGGAATGCCCGGTGCGGGGGCTTCTTCTAACACTTTTTGGTGTCGACGCTGGAGTGAGCAGTCGCGATCACCGAGGTGAATGGCGTTACCTTGACCATCTGCCAGCACCTGGATCTCGACGTGGCGTGGATTTTCAAGGAACTTCTCGAGGTAGACGGTCGCGTCACCGAAAGCTGCTTTGGCTTCTGATTGCGTCACGTAAATGGCATTCAAAAGCGCCGCTTCGGTTTTTACCACGCGCATACCGCGACCGCCACCACCGGCGGCGGCCTTGATAATCACGGGGTAGCCGATACGGCGCGCGATGGCTAACGTACGATCGTTGTCATCGGTCAATGGGCCGTCTGAGCCGGGTACCGTGGGAACGCCCGCTTTTTTCATGGCGGCAATGGCTGAAACCTTGTCGCCCATGAGGCGAATGACATCCGCTTTGGGACCAATGAACGTGAAGCCACTTTGTTCAACTTGCTCGGCGAAATCGGCGTTTTCAGCCAAAAAGCCATAGCCTGGGTGAATCGCGGTGGCATCGGTAACTTCGCACGCCGCGATCAAGGCGGGGACATTTAAATAACTTTGCGGTGAGGGGTTGGGACCGATACACACCGATTCGTCAGCCAGTTTTACGTGCATCAAATCGCGGTCGACCACAGAGTGGACGGCGACGGTTTTGATGCCGAGTTCTTTACAGGCGCGCAGAATTCGGAGGGCGATCTCACCGCGGTTAGCGATAAGGACTTTATCCAACATGAGGCTACCTATTAAATGATGGTGAACAGGGGTTGATCAAATTCCAACGGTTGGCCGTCATCAACAAGGATTTTGCCGATCGTACCAGATTTGTCAGCTTCAATTTGGTTCATCATCTTCATCGCTTCAACGATGCAGAGTACATCGCCGGCTTTGACGCTTTGACCTTCTTCAACAAACGCTTTAGCGCCTGGTGAGGGTGAGCGGTAGAACGTGCCTACCATAGGTGATCGAACGAGGTGGCCTTCGGGTTCAGCGGCGACGGGCGCGGCGGCTGCAGCGGGTGCTGGGGCAGCGGCGGGTGCCGGCGCGGCGGCGTAAACCGGTGCAGCCACAGGAGCGGCCATGCGGCCTGAGTTGCGGCTGATGCGAACGGATTCTTCACCCTCGTGAATCTCCAGTTCGTCGATGTTCGATTCTTCGAGAAGTTCGATCAATTTTTTAACTTTGCGAATATCCATAGTGATATGGGCTCCTAGTGCTGTAGTGTTTTTATGGCCGACTGCAGTGCGAGTTCGTAGCCTTGTGGGCCTAAACCGCAGATGACGCCGACAGCGATATCTGAAAAATATGAATGATGGCGAAAGGGTTCGCGGGCGTGCACATTTGAAATATGGACTTCAATAAAGGGAATGTCGCTTGCCAATATGGCATCACGTAGCGCCACGCTGGTATGCGTAAAGGCAGCAGGGTTGATAATAATGAAGTCAATTTTCTCGTGGCGAGCGTCGTGTAAACGATTGATAAGTTCGTACTCGGCGTTGCTTTGCATGTGCATCAAATGATGCCCGGCAATATTAGCTTGTTCTAATAGGCGTTGGTTGATATCTGCCAGCGTCGTGGTGCCGTACTTGTCCGGTTCACGTAGTCCTAGCATATTTAAGTTCGGGCCATGTATCACAAGAATGCTCGCCATGCGTCCTTCCGTCCTAGTTAGCAAGGCAATTATTGTGCATGAAACATGAGTTGTGTGTCTAACTTTTTGTAAGTTATCTGCAAGATCGCAGAAAATGAATACATTCAATACCGGTTTTTAAGTATTTTTTGAAATTAGGCGGCGCTCTTTTTATGTCGTTTTGTCACGTTTGACGATATTTTCCATTAAAAAGGCGCCATATTGATGGTGTTTGTGAAAGATGTGAAACTTTGCATTAAAAAGCTGCAAATGTCGGCGAATAGGCTTATTTCTTGCCAAATGCCTCGAGAACCATGCTCGCAGAAAGAATTTGCGGCAAGACATCAACGCGATTTTGATGGTAGGCCACATAGAGAGGGACACCGTCGCGTTGATGTTTGTTGAGATAGGCGGTTATGACGGGGTCGGGGCGCGTCCAATCACCTTTTAGGTAGATGACCTCGCCGCTATTAAACAAGGCTTCAACGTCACTGTCGCCGAGGGCGTTGCGCTC
This sequence comes from Pseudomonadales bacterium, assembly GCA_035458985.1. Lineage (GTDB taxonomy): Bacteria > Pseudomonadota > Gammaproteobacteria > Pseudomonadales > JAHEIH01 > JAHEIH01. Next base: position 27,326 of record DATHYR010000198.1, on the reverse strand, counting down.
ATTCACGAGGCAAGTGATGCACCAGTCTGCGGTGATATTAACGAATACTGATCGCCCTGCGGCTAATTCTTGTTCGACCCTGGCTTCGCTAAAGTTAAAGCTATCTTTTCGATTGGTCTGCGTATCCATGTAGGGGCTAAATAAGGTGGCTATGGCCGTGGCGAGGCTTGCCATCGCGAGGTATTTGCGCCAACTACCTGCGCGCCACAACCAAATGGCGAAGGCGATGGCGATTAAACCTAGCAGAATCATGGCGGCACCGTCACTACCGGCCTGATTACTGATAATCCATACTAACCAAACACAGGTGATGAATAGCGGGAAAGCAAGGAATTCTTTCAGAGTAACCATCCATTGGCCTGGCTGTGGGAGTTTTTCTGCCAACCTTGGGAAGGCGGTGAGCGCCAAGAAAGGCAAGGCTAAACCCGTGCCGAGCGCAGCAAAGACACTTAACGCGACTGCGTTGGTTTGTGTCAGAGCGAAGGCTAAGGCCGTGCCCATAAATGGGGCCGTACAAGGGCTGGCGACCACGGTGGCGAGAACGCCCGTGGCAAAGGATGCGCCCAGGCCGTGTCCCCGGGTTAGAGAATCCCCCGCGCCGACGGAGAGTTGGAGTTCAAAAAAGCCCGCCAGATTGAGTGCCAGGGCAAAAAAGATGTAGGCTAACACCGCCACAAAAATGGGGGATTGCAGTTGGAACCCCCAGCCAACCGCTACCCCAGCTTGTCGCAGGGCAATCAGAACCGCAGCAATACCAACAAAACTGATAATCACGCCAGCGCTATAGGCCAAACCATGGTGGATAGGGTGGCGTTCATGGCGTTGCAGTAAACTGAGGGCCTTTAGCGACAGAATGGGGAAGACACAGGGCATTAAATTTAAAATCATACCGCCTAGAAGCGCAAACACAATGGCAGATAGCCAACTAATAGCGTTGTTCGGCGCACTTGATGGAGTAGGTGCGGTGCTTAACGGCATGTCGGTGACGGTGAAGCTATTGTCACTCGGACGCCAGCGTGCCGCAAAGGTCTCTGGTGGGTAGCAGAGACCTGCATCGGCGCAGCCCTGGTAGCTAATTTTGATAATGCTGTCGGTGTCGATGGGTAACTGTGCGAGCTCAATGCGCTGCGTGGTGAATTGATAGTAAACTTCAACGTCGCCAAAGTACTCGTCGGTTTTTGCCAGGCCGGGTTCAATTGTCCATGCGAGGGCTTGATCATTGGCGTCTTGCACGGCAAAGCGGTGTTTGTAGAGATAATAGCCGGGCTCAATGAGCCATTCGATCGTCAGCGTTTCTCCCTGACGACCTAGTTGATATTGGTAGGCTTCTTCAACGGGAAGAAAAGTTAAAGAGGCGCTTTGGCCGAGGGCGCGCTGGAGGCTATCTTGAGCGTGAGCAAACGACATGAGCCACATTAAGAAAACCAATGTTAACGCGCGCGAAGTGTATGTCTGCATGTATAATCCTAGTGGCGTAGTATCTTCTTTTATACGTATCTTATCTAATGTAGGGCTAGTGTAGCGTGTACCATCTTAGAGTGACAGTGCGATCCTGCGGGTGCGGCATAAAATGCCCGTTAGTGTTATGTTCTTTGCTGGTCTTGGGATTGACGGGCTGCAACACCGTGCCTGTTGCGCCGACAATGCGTGTGGCTGAACCTCGACCAGTGCCTGTGGTCGAGTCTGTGCTCCCTAAGCGAGATATTTTAAAAGAATTGCTGTTTGCTGGATTGACCGCGCTGGATAATGATCATTTGACCGAGCCCAGAGAGGGGTCGGCGGCCGATTATTTCGGTCAAGTGCTGGATGTTGACCCAGACAATGCCATCGCGCTCGATGGTATGCGGCGCTTAGTCGCGCGCTATATGTCTCTGGCAGAGCGAGCGTATCAGAATGGCGCCCTTGATGTGGCGAACGCGTATTTGAGAAAAGCCGAGCCCTATGCCATTCCCGCTGATGGTCTCCCCGCGTTGCGCCAGCAATGGGGGCGAAAAAACAGGGTGACTGGGGCGCCAAACAATGAATTCAGGCTCGATACGAAGGCGCTCGATGCCCGCGGAGATGCCATTATGTTGCGGCTGACTGAAATAGCCGTGAAGGCAATGCGTGGGTCGTCGCGTATTACCATCGTTGCGCGTAGCGATGCTGAAGGGCGATGGATTTACCAACAAATGCGTGAGGTGCTGGCTGAGTACCGTCTGCGGGGAAATATTGTGCAGGGGCAAGTCCCCAAAGTCATTTTGATTGATTTGCCTGCACACTGAGAAAGCGAGGATGAAACATTGAAAAAACGACTGTTTGCCGCCATCTTTATGTTGACTAGCCAAGCATTGGCCGATGGCATTATTGAAGACGCTTATGTGCGAGATTTGATTCCAGGTCGTGATATGAGTGCTGGATTTTTTGTGTTCAGCAATACGGGGGATGCGCCGATTGTGTTGGTCGCTGCCACGAGTAGTGCAGCCGAAAGCGTAGAGATGCACAGCCATGTGCATGAAGATGGCATGATGAAAATGCGTCCGATGACAAGCGTGACAGTGGCGCCGAACGATGAGGTGGTGTTTGAGCCGGGTGGCCATCATCTTATGCTCTTTAAATGTGATGCCGCAGAATTTAAAGCGGGTCAGGTAACGTTGGTGATGACAGATGCTGAGGGCAACGAGTACCGTGCGAATGCCGAGGTGCGATCTCCTCACCATATGCATCATTAATCGATGATAAGGACAAAACGCGATGTGGAAACGCATGCAGGAACGCTGGCAAAACACGCTTGACTACAGTGCAGAATACGTTGGAAAAACGTGGTTGCTAGCCTTGGTGGTCATTTACTTAATGGCAGCGTCGGTGGTTGGCGTCATGTGGAGTGCTGAGCCTGAGCGCATCGATGTACAGACCGCCGCCATGCAGCGGGCTGAGCGTCGAGGTGCCCCCTTAGTGACTGGAACGATAACCACGTCTACACTGATTCAAACAGCGGAATTATTGCTCGATAAGCGTGGCGGTTTCCTCAGTAACGATATCTTCCCGCCCGGCGTGTGGCTCGACAATATTCCTAATTGGGAGTATGGCGTGCTGATTCAGGTGCGTGATTTGACGCGTGCGATGAGAGAAAGTTTTAGTCGTTCGCAATCCCAATCCAAAGAAGATCCCGATTTGGCGTTGGCCGAGCCACGTTTCAACTTTGATCACAATAGCTGGATTGTACCCGCCTCAGAATCGGAGTATCGGGAGGGTATTGAGTATTTGCAGCGCTACCTGAACCGACTGGAAGATAGCGACGAAACCAATGCGCAGTTTTACGCTCGCGCCGATAATCTGCGCTATTGGCTGGGCATTGTGCAGAACCGATTGGGGAGTTTATCGCAGCGGCTGACAGCCAGTGTGGGTCAGCGTCGAATCAATACTGACTTGGCAGGTGATGACGCGGCGGTACAGTCGACATCGGCACCCGGTGAAATTGACGTTAAAACCCCGTGGTCAGAATTGGACGACGTGTTTTACGAGGCGCGTGGCACAACGTGGGCGTTACTGCAATTTTTGCGGGCGGTAGAAATGGATTTTGCCGATGTTCTACAAAAGAAAAATGCGTTGATCAGTATTCGCCAGATCATTCGTGAACTGGAATCCTGCCAAGAGGGCATTGGCAGTCCCATTATTCTCAACGGGTCAGGGTTTGGTTTGTTTGCCAATCACTCTCTGGTGATGGCGTCATATATTTCACGTGCCAACGCAGCGATCATTGATTTGCGCGATTTGATGGCAAGAGGCTGAGCATGGTTCGAGTGTTATTGGCAGTTTGTTTGGCCTTGATGGTGGGCTGTGCCAGTCAGTCCCCTGTCAAAGAAGTGCGACCTGACGTGAATTTCCAGGAGATCGATATTGGCCGTGCGCGTTCTGTCTTCTTGGACGTCTCCGAAGTTGATAATCCAGATCTTACGAGTAAAGGCTTGCTCAGCAGTGATTTTGTATTGGCTCTTGAGTTGAAGCGTGAAGTTCGAGCCGCTTTGTTTAACTTTGGGTTCACCACCGCTCACGACAGCAATGAAGCCGATATGGTACTGAGAGTAGCGGTGGATGAGTTAACCTTTGTTGCGGGAGAAGATCCTGTATTTACCCCAGTATTTTTACGCAACGGCATTAGTTTTGTCCTACAAAAAGGTTTGGTAACTCATACGTTTAGTTATGCGACCCAGCGTACGGAGAAGCTTGGCTTGGCACCCTCTATCGATAAGGGGCGCGAGCTCATTAGCGAAATTTTGTCGGACACCTTGCAACGTGCTGTGCAGGATAGCGCCTTTATCGCCGAGCTCAGTGCGGAATAATAATGCATGCCCCTCGCCGCTACTGGCTAAAACTATTGTTCGTTGCATCTGTGATAGGGCTTTTTTTACTGGCCTATCTGGATGCCTTGGTGCTGGAGAAATTCAGTGGCAGTAAGTGGCAGGTAGCCACCCAAGCCTATGCGCGGCCCTTGGAGCTGTTTGAGGGTAAAGGGCTCTCCGCTGACCAGTTGCAATTTGAGTTAGACAGCCTTTCGTATCTGGAAGTTAAGCGCCCAATTAGTCCTGGCCAATATTCGCGTCGCGGCAACCAATTCGATATTTACGTGCGCGGATTTGAATTTTTTGATGGCTACTCTCCGAGCCGTTTAATCCAACTGAGCATTGCCTCGCAGCGTGTCACTGGCTTGCAGAGTGGCGGGCGTTCGATCACCACTCAGCGCCTCGATCCCCTCATGATCGGCAGTTTTCAGTCGGGGCTTTATGAGGACCGTCACATTATAAGTTTGGATAAAGTGCCACCGGCCTTGATTCAAATTTTATTGGCTACCGAAGATCGTAATTTCATGCATCACCACGGTATCTCGTTGCGAGGGATAGCCAGAGCCATGGTGGCAAATATCCGTGCAGGCGGTTTCGCACAGGGAGGAAGTACCCTGACTCAGCAATTGGTCAAAAACTTCTTTCTTACTCACGAACGCTCGCTTGTACGCAAGTTACTCGAAATCCCCATGGCGTTGTTGATGGAAGTGCACTTTACCAAGGAAGAAATCCTTGAAGCCTACATTAATGAGGTGTTTTTGGGGCAGGATGGTGCGCGCGCCATTCATGGGTTTGAACTAGCGTCACAATTTTACTTTGGTGTGCCTTTGCATCAGACCAGCATTGCTCAGCAGGCGTTGTTGGTGGGGATGGTCAAAGGCGCGTCTTTTTATAATCCACGTCGACATCCTCAGCGCGCTTTGGATCGCCGTAATTTGATTCTTGATAGCATGGTCAGTCATGGATTTTTGGCGCCAGCAAAGGCGGCTAATGCTAAAGCTGAGTCGCTATTACTAGCGGGTGCGCAGTCCCCGAGTTCGCAAAAATTCCCTGCCTTTATGGATTATTTGCGCCGTCAATTGCGCTATTCGAATATGCATGAGGCGCTAGCCAGTGGTTCCAATGTCCGTGTTTTTACCACCTTGGACCCGTATGTGCAGCGCCGCGCTGAGCTATCGATGACGAAAGAGCTTGCGCGCCTTGAACGCTGGCAGGGTATTGATAAGGGCTTGCTTGAGGGTGCTTTGGTGGCCGTCCACCCCGCTACCGGCGCGGTGGTAGCGATGGTGGGAGGGCGTCAAGTGAAATACCAAGGCTTTAATCGAGCGCTCGACGCGAAGCGCCCCGTGGGTTCGCTGTTGAAGCCAGCCGCGTATTTGGCGGCGCTCGATAGTGGCAAATACCATTTGGCATCGATATTGAGTGATGCCCCCGTGTCTGTGCCTTTAGATAATAAGCGCCGCTGGGAGCCTCGCAACTACGATAGACTCAATCACGGCGATATTTCTCTTGTCGAGGCATTGCGTCGCTCATACAACCAATCCCTCGTCAGAATGTCGATGGATGTTGGTTTGCAAAATATTATCGACACCATTGGGCGCTTAGGTATTACCGAAAACATTGGTAATAACCCGTCGTTGCTACTTGGCGCGGTTTCGTTAGCCCCTATAGAGATGGCGGCTATGTATAGCAATATTGCTAGCTTGGGGCGCATTCAAAAACTTCGTGCTATTGATGCCATAAAAGTGGCGAGTGACGACGCGACCTTTTTTAGCTCCTCGGGTAAGCCGGCCATAGATCCCGCTGCGCTGACGTTACTGCAATTTGGTCTGGCGGAAGTGGTGCGGGCGGGAACCGCCGTGCAGCTCAATAATATCCTGCCAGCAGGACTTACTGCAGCGGGGAAAACCGGTACGAGTGATGATGGTCGCGATAGCTGGTTTGCAGGATTCACGGGGGATATTGCCGCTGTGGTTTGGGTGGGGCGTGACGATAATGCCGAGGTGGGTTTGTCGGGAAGTGCTGGTGCCATGCAGGTGTGGGGGGATTTTGTGGCAGATGTGAGTTATAAGCCGTTGCACATCAAGCCATTGCCGGGCATTGAAAACCTATGGGTCGATAGCGCTGGACGACTCAGTGATGCAGGTTGTCCGGGCGCTGTGCAGTTGCCATTTGCGGCCGTTCGGCCCCAGGTCGATGCCACCTGTCGGCTTCGCGAGCGCGACCCATGGCAGTGGTTAAAAGATATTTTTTAGCCCATTAATGCTGCGTTGAGCTCAGCTAACCGCTGCGGCGTGCCGATGTCGCGCCACTCGCCGGTGAATAATTCACCGCTTAATCTCTGTTGCGACATGGCGTTATCTAGAAGAGGTCGTAAGGGTCGAAAGCCTTCCGCTATCCCACGAAACATTTTTTCAGAATATAGACCTAGTCCGCTGTATGTGACACCGGGGGTCTCCGCATGAGGTTTGGTGCTTAGGCGGCCACGTGTGAGACAAAAGTCACCATAGGGGTGCTGAGGCGGATTAGGCACCATAACCAAGTGGGCAAGGTCCCGCTGTAGATCCAGATCAAACAGCGGTGCAATGGGATGCTCGCACCAAATATCGCCATTGATGAGAACAAATTGTTCGGCATTGATCAGAGGCATGGCTTGTATGATACCCCCAGCCGTTTCTAGCGCGATAGATTCGTGCGAGTATTGAATCTGCAGTCCATAGTGGTGACCCGTGCCAAGTGTGGCGGGGAGCTGTTCACCGAGGTGGGCGCAGTTAATGACAACGCGCTGACACCCCGCAAGCGCAAGGCGTTTCAGGGTATGGCCTATCAATGGCAGCCCCGCTACCTCAAGCAATGGTTTTGGGATCGAGTCAGTGAGTGGTCGCATGCGCTCGCCGCGACCAGCGGCCAAGATCATGGCCACTCTTTCAGCGGCCACGCGACCATGCCTGTTGTGCGACGATGGGCAACACGCGCTGTTGAAACCAGGTATGAAATGTACCCAAGACCGGAAAGTCACTGGACATTATCTGCGCTGCTTCAAGGGTGTAATCAATCACCATAGGGAGATCGAGTAAATAGCCGTGCTTGCCATCGCGCAATGACAGACGGGCAAAAATACCCAGTACTTTAAGGTGGCGCTGAAGGCCCATAGCGTGGAAATCTCGACGTATGTCTGCCAATGCGCTGGAATCGGGTAGCGTGCCTCTCTCGATCAGGGCGGCATGAAAGTCCTCCAGCCATTGCTCAACCTGATCGGCGGGCCAGCGGATATAGCAATCTTTCAGGAGAGAGACGGCGTCATAGGTGATGGGGCCTATCACCGCATCTTGAAAATCAATGGTCGCTAATTCATCGCCGATGCACAGAATGTTTCTGGAGTGGAAGTCGCGGTGCACGAGCGCTTGCGGCTGAGCGGTGGCGAGTTTTTCGAGGCACTCATAGACGTCAGATATCATCGCGGCTTCGTCATCAGACAGGCGAATACCCAGTAATTTGGGAAGAAACCATTCGCTAAATAGTGCCATTTCTTGTTGCAGCCTATCGCCATCGTATTTGGGCAGATCATCGCTATTGGCCGTCTGCATGAGGGTGATCATGGCCAGAGCGCCGGCGTAGTATTCCTCCACGGTCTGTGCGTTAAGTTGTGACAGTAATAAATGATCGCCTAAATCGCTTTGCAGAAGGAATCCCAGCGTGTAGTCCACGCCGATAATCTCTGGCACATTGACACCTGCGGCGGCAAGGCGTTGCGCAATATCGACAAAGGCGTGATTGTCGATATGTTCAACGGGCGCGTCGGTGGCGATATAGGAGCGCTCGCCGAGGTGAAGCCGATAGTAGCGACGAAAACCAGCATCGCCACTGAGGGTGGTGATATTAACATCGGTAGGATCGCAGTGAAGTTGCTCGGCACACCAGTCCAGTAAGGCCATTTTCATTCGTCGTGTTCTCGTTATTACTTGCTGGAAAAAAGCAGTAAAGTTGCTGATTTGGCATTGTTATTGTCGCAGCAACGCGCGCATTTCGATACAATGCAGCGCAATATTGTCCGCTTTGCTAAGCGCTCGAGCAATACCCTTAGCCATAAGAATGTAAGGATTATTAACGCATGATGACACCTCGCAAGTCCCGACGTCGCTCGGCCTTGCTGTTCTGCTGGGGCTTAGTCGCCACGGCAGAGGCGCAAATGCTCAATGTTTCAGATGCGCCTGTTGCAATGTGTCAACAGCCCTCGCTGCAAGCGGTTTTTGATGCGGATATCAATCCCCATGCTCGATTGAATTGGGTGCCAAATGCGCTGTTAGACGCAAGCCAACGTCAAGCGTGTTATAACGGCCTCTGCTCGGGTTTTTACTACAATCCTCCTCTACCCTCAGTGCCAGGTTTGGCCAGTGACGCTATTCATGTCTTAGCGGACAGTTCTCGTCTGACCAGTGATGGACGCACAGAAATGCTTGGAAGTGTGCGTATCCGTGATGGTGAGCGGTTACTCCAAGCGGATCGTGCTCTGCTCAACAGTGAACGGACGCAACTGACATTGGAAGGCAATATCCGTGTTCAGGAACCGGATGTGCTGTTTCTGGGTGATCGAGCCATTCTTGATACGGTAAAAACAACCGCTGATTTGCAGGGGGTGGAGTACGTCGTTTTTGGGAGTGGTATTCACGGATTTACCGAACGTTTACAGCGGTTTGATACAGGTTTGACACGGATGACCAGTACCCAGTTCACCAGTTGTGAACCTGGTTCCCAGGTCTGGCAGTTGTCGGCGGATGAATTTTCTCTTAATCAGGCCAGTGGCTGGGGAGAGGCACATGGAGCCACGGTGCGAGTGGTAGATGTCCCTGTGATCTATATTCCCTACATCCGCTTTCCTATTGATAATCGCCGTTTGTCGGGTGTCTTGTGGCCAACGATTGGTGTGAGCGATCGCAATGGACTTGAGCTGGCGGTGCCGTATTACTTTAACTTGGCGCCTCATTACGATGCGACAGTGACACCGCGTTATATGAGTGAGCGTGGTTTTATGCTGGAGGGCCAGTTCCGCTATTTATCCGATATTGGTATATGGGAGTTCGGCGGTGCTTATCTTGCCGATGATAATACCTATGCGCGCTTCAATCCGAACGCTAGTGACGATCGCTGGTATGGTCAAGTGCGCCACGAAGGGACCTTTGCCGAGAACTGGAGTAGCGTCGTCGATTACACGCGTGTCAGTGATATTGACTACTTGCGCGACATCAATACCAGTTCTGTACAGGTAAAGCGCAATGCTCATTTGCAGCAGCGAGCTGAAGTTCGCTACAGCGATGCTAATTGGTTGGTGAGTTCTCAGTTGCGCGGTTACCAAGTGCTGCGTGAGGGGCTATTGGCACCCTATCGTATGTTGCCTCGCCTAAGTATCAATCATTTGGCCTCTCGCCCGAATAGAATCAATACCCTTTTCACGGCTGATATCGCAGGATTCGATCACGATTCAAAGATCAGTGGTGCAAGGTTGTATCAAGAATATGGTTTCAATCTGCCGCTGGCCTCAGCCGCCGGTTTTATTACCCCTACGGTTAAATATAAACAACTCAGTCAGCAGTTACGTGGAACCGAGCAGCGTGATGTGTTGTCTGTCAATGCGCCAAGTGTCAGTGTGGATGCAGGATTATTTTTTGATCGTGAATTATCGTGGGGCGGCAAGCGTCTAAACCAAAGTTTTGAACCGCGACTGTTTTACCTATATACCCCTTTTCGTGATCAGTCTGAGTTTGCAACGTTTGATGCCACCGCGATGACCTTTGGCTACCAACAATTATTTCGCGAGCGCCGATCTACCAGTTTTGACCGATTGGAGGACGCCAAGCAGTTGAGTCTTGGTTTTACGTCACGCATCAATGACGATGTCACAGGGCGGGAGTTGATGCGTTTGAGCGTCGGGCAAATTTACCACTATCAGCCGCCACGGGTATTGGCAAATGCGCAGATTTTTGTCGACACGACAAGCCGCTCGGATTACGCTGCCTCGTTGGACTTCATGGTTGATAAAAACTGGCGACACAGTGTCAATATGGTGTTGGACTCTGAAGATCAGCAGGTGAGTAATGCGCAGTGGCGAAGTCACTACCGCGCCGGTGATACGATTTACAACCTGGGGTATAGCGTGCGTCGTGATGTTCCCCAGCGCATCGATGGTGAACTGTTATTGCGTCGTATCGAGCAAATCGATGTGTCAGCGATGGCGCCTATTGATGAGCGGTGGACGTTCATGGCGCGTTGGCAGTACGACGTATTCAATGCGCGCGCAGCGGATCAGATGATCGGTGTTGAGTATGACAGTTGTTGTTGGAAGACTCAGTTACTCGTGCGCGACTACACCGAGCAGTTATTTAATGGTGATGTGCGCAAAGATACTGGCGTGTTTGTTTATTTCGAGCTGAAGGGCCTAGGCGGTTCGGGTGGTTCGTTACAGAATGTATTGGGCGAGAATATCTACGGTTATCGCCCTATAGAACAGGAGCAGAGATTAAGTGGTTGGTAAACAGCGTTTTGGTGCCCAGTGGGTACGCGGGGTGGTGATGAGTGCCACTGTCTTGATGGCGTCATTCAGCCAAGCAGATGTTCAAATCATCGACCGTATCGCCGCCATTGTCGAAGACGATGTTGTCATGGTGAGCGAGCTTGTGACGCGGATTGAACTCATTAAAGAGCAGGCCAGTGCCGCTGGCAAATCAGTGGGTAGCGACGAAGAGTTGCGCACAGGGGTGCTGGATAATTTGATTTTAGAAAGCCTCCAGTTACAAATGGCGCAGCGAGCAGGGTTTTACATTGACGACAACCGTCTCAATCGTGCTATGTCCAATATCGCCCAACAAAACGGGATGGAATTAAACAACTTTGTTCAGGTGTTGGAGCAGAGCGGGCAGTCTTATGCCGTGGTTCGCGAGCAGGTACGCAAAGACATGATCTTGCAAGAGGTGCAGCGTGGAAACGTTAACCATCGAGTGCAAATCACTGACGATGAAATTGATAATTTTTTGGCCTCGCCTGAGGGTAGGCAGCTCACTGAAGTCTTCAATCGCGTTGATCACGTATTGATCCCTGTGGCGTCAGATGCGAGTGCAGCTGCCGAAGCAGCTTTGCAAGCGACGGCTGAGACTATTCAACGTGCTGCCCAAGCTGGAGAAGCGCTTGCAGAGCTGGCTGTTGCCAACGCGAGCGTGGGCGCAAGTCGCAGTGATCTGGGGTGGCGAAACGATGAGCAGATGCCAGAAATTTTCCGCGAGCCAGTCAATGGGATGGGCGTTGGCGATGTATCCATCGTACGCAGCCCGAGCGGATTTCACGTTATCCAACTGACCGATCGACGCGGCAACGAAGCTACAATTGTTGAGCAGACCAAACTGTCACACATCCTCATCAAACCCACCGAGGTGCTCAGTGAAGACGACGCTAAAACCAAGATTGAAGGTATTTTAGCCCGGGCCAAGAATGGCGAAGATTTTGCTGAAATGGCAAAACAATACTCGGATGACATTGGTACCGCTCAGCGTGGCGGTGATCTTGGGTGGAGTAATCTCGGGACCTTCGTTCCAGAATTTGAACAAGCGATGTTGGCCACACCGGTGGGTGAATTTAGTGAGCCAATCAAAACGCAATTTGGATGGCACATTTTAAAGATTGAAGGTCGTCGTAACGAAGATGTCAGCGATATTGTGCTGCGTAATCGCGCCCGTGGCATGATTCACGAACGCAAGTATCAAGAAGAGCTGGAAATTTGGCTACAGAAAACACGCGACGAGGCCTATGTCGACATCAAGATCTAACGATGTTGTCAGGCTCGGGCTGACTATCGGTGAGCCGGCGGGCATTGGCCCTGATTTGGTCGTGCGGGCGGTACAACAACCCCACGTCGATCGTCAGTTAATTGCTATTGGCGAACCCGCGGTGCTGGCATCTCGTGCGGCGCTGTTGGGTTTGCCGCTGAACTTGGTAGCTTTCGACGCTGCTCAGCCTGCCCGCGCGAATGCCGTCGGTGAACTATTTGTTTCAGCGGTCAACTCTCAGGTAGATGTTCGCCCTGGCGTATTGGATGCGCGCAATGGTCGCTATGTGCTCGACACCTTAGATCGCGCAGTAGCTCTGTGTTCGGTGGGCGATATCGACGCTATGGTAACGGCGCCCGTGCACAAGGGGGTTATCAACGAGTCGGGCGTCAGCTTTAGTGGTCACACCGAGTATCTTGCTGAGGCCACTAAGACAGATAAAGTGGTGATGATGCTGGCCACCGAAGGTCTTCGTGTTGCGCTCGCGACAACTCACATCCCCTTGCACAAGGTCTCTGAGGCCATCAATCAACCTGATTTGATGCAGGTACTGCGGATTATCAATACCCAAATGCAGCGTGATTTTGCGCTCGCTAGACCGAATATTTTAGTCTGTGGCTTAAACCCACACGCGGGTGAGGGGGGGCATATTGGCCGCGAGGAAATCGACGTCATCCAGCCGGTTATTTCATTATTGCAGCGAGAAGGTATGAATATTAGTGGACCCTATCCAGCTGATACGGTGTTTACGCCCAAGTACATGGATAGTGCCGATGTGATTGTCGCGATGTACCACGATCAAGGCTTGCCCGTCTTGAAATATAAAGGCTTTGGGGCGGCGGTAAATATTACGCTGGGTTTGCCCATTGTGCGCACCTCGGTTGATCATGGCACGGCGTTGGATTTGGCGGGCAGTGACCGGGTTGATAGCGGCAGCATGGCGGTCGCGCTCGATGTGGCCGCACAAATGGCGCGAGGTCGCCAACAAGGAATGTCATCATGAGCTTTGATCATCGATTAGCAGAAAAGCACCATACTGCGCGCAAGCGATTTGGACAAAATTTTCTCATTGATCACGGCATCATCGATAATATCGTAGCTTCCGTACGGCCCAAAGCGGGGCAGACGGTGGTAGAAATTGGTCCAGGTAAGGGCGCCATCACTGAAGGGCTCATGCGAAGTGGTGCGCGTTTGCATGTGGTTGAGTTAGACCGCGATCTTCATCCTATTTTGCATGCAAAGTTTGGTGACAATCCGTTGTTTACCCTGCATGCCTTTGATGCACTGAAGTTTGATTTTGGCCAGCTGGTCGACAGTGATCAGCCTCTGCGCGTTGTGGGTAACCTGCCCTACAATATTTCAACGCCCCTGATCTTCCACCTACTGTCGTTCCATCCTCGTATCGCGGATATGCATTTTATGTTGCAGCGCGAGGTGGTGCAGCGATTGGCCGCGACCCCTGGCAGCAAGGCTTACGGTCGGCTCAGTGTGATGGCGCAGTATTTTTGCCATGTGCAGTCGTTGTTTGATGTGCCACCGGCTAGTTTTGATCCGCCACCCAAGGTGCAGTCGGCGATTGTGCGATTGGTACCCCATGCTGAATTGCCCTGTGTTGCCAATGACTACCGTTTGTTTGACCGCGTGGTGGTGGCAGCTTTTTCGCAGCGACGCAAAACCCTGCGCAATACGTTGCGAGACTGGGTGAGTGAAGCCCAGTTCGGGCAATTGGGGATTGACCCTAGCGCTCGTGCAGAAACACTTGACGTGGCGCAGTTCGTAGCCATGGCCAATCTGTTGAGTGAGGCGGGGGTGAGGTTGTGAGTGAGCATAAGCATTTTGTTGATGTCGCCGTCGTTGCGCATTATCAAGAGGCGCAATCGGATGAAGACCTGGGGCGTTTTGTATTTGTTTACAACGTCACCATTACTAACTGCAGTACTGAGCCGGTGCAATTGTTATCGCGCCATTGGGTCATTACCGATGGCAATGGCGATGTGCGTGAAGTGCGTGGTGAAGGCGTCGTGGGATTGCAGCCCACGCTACAAGCTGGTGAGGTCTATCAGTACACGTCGGGCGCTGTGTTAGCTACCGAAGTGGGTACGATGGAGGGCAGTTACGGCATGATCTCTGCGTCTGGTGATGCCTTTGATGCACCCATCGAACCGTTCCTATTGGCGCGTAGGAAGGCGCTACACTAAGTGGCCACCTACGCCGTCGGGGATCTCCAAGGATGCTTGGCCCCACTTCAATGCTTGCTGCGTGAGGTCAGTTTTGACCCTCAGCACGACACCTTATGGTTGGTTGGAGATCTGGTCAATCGTGGCCCGCAGTCGCTAGAGACCCTGCGTTTTGTCAAATCCCTGGGGAGTTCAGCCGTGGTTGTCCTTGGAAACCACGACTTGCATTTATTAGCGATATACTTTGGCGTGCGTCAGGTGTCAGCCAGCTTGCGAGAGATTATCGATGCGCCTGATGTCGACGAACTGATGCACTGGTTGCGCCATCAACCGCTATTACACGTTGATCGTGCATTGAATATCGCTATGAGTCATGCAGGAATTCTACCGACGTGGTCGCTTGCTCAAGCCCAGGCCTTGGCGGGAGAAGTGGAGACCGTGTTGCGTGGTCCTCGCTCTGCGTTGCCGGCGTTTTTTAAACATATGTATGGTGACGAGCCGCGTCGCTGGCGAGACGATTTAGACGGCGAAAGCCGGTTGAGGGCCATCGTCAATGCCTTTACGCGCATGCGCTTGTGCAGTGCCAAGGGAAAACTTGACTTAGAAACCAGCGATAGTGCCGTGTCGAGTAATCCTAAGTATGCCCCGTGGTTTTCCTATCCTAATCCAGGATTAGAGGGAGTGGAGTTAGTGTTTGGGCACTGGGCGGCTTTGCAAGGCAAGGTAGGTGTCGCTGGAATTTATGGCCTCGATACCGGCTGTGTCTGGGGTGGTGCTATGACCATGATGCGTCTTGACGATAAGCAACGTTTTACCTGTAAGTGTTCTGCTGATGGGGAGGTCGCGTGAAAACCTATCTTGTCGGCGGTGCTGTGCGTGACACAATGTTAGGCCTTCCCGTTGATGAGCGAGATTGGGTGGTAGTGGGTGCGACGTGTCAGCAGATGCTCGATGCTGGGTATCAACAGGTGGGAAAAGACTTTCCGGTGTTTTTGCATCCTCAGACCAAAGAGGAGTATGCACTCGCGCGGACTGAGCGCAAACAAGGCGCAGGCTACACGGGGTTTGCGGTTCATGCCGACCCTTCGGTGACCTTAGAAGAAGACTTGTTGCGCCGCGATCTTACGATCAATGCCATGGCGAAGTCTGCCCAAGGTGACATTATTGATCCCTATGGTGGGCAGGTGGATTTAGCCCGGCGCGTGTTACGGCATGTCTCGCCGGCGTTTGTTGAAGACCCGTTACGCGTCTTACGCGTAGCGCGTTTTGCAGCGCGCTTTGCCCATTTGGGTTTCATTGTTGCCGCCGAAACGCACGCGTTGATGGCCGAGATTGTGGCGGCTAACGAGTTGCAAACATTGAGTCCTGAACGCATTTGGCGTGAAACTGAACGTGCGTTGTCGAGCGCGTCTCCAGTGGTGTACTTTGATGTACTGCGTGAGTGTGGTGCGTTGTCCGTGTTATTTCCCGAAGTGGAGGCGTTATTCGGTGTGGCTCAGTCGGCAAGCTCTCACCCTGAAATAGACGGTGGAATTCACAGTTTTATGGTGCTGGAGCAAGCCGCCTTACTAAGTAATGATACCGCTGTGCGCTATGCCGCGTTGGTCCATGACGTTGGAAAGGCGTTGACGCCTGCTGAAGACTTACCCCGTCATCCAGGTCATGAAAGGCGATCATTGCCTTTATTGAAGCAGCTCCAGCAACGCTTAAAAGTCCCCAACCGACACGCTCATTTAGCGGAGCTAGTCGCCAGTTGGCATACTTGTTTGCATGGTTTATCAAGTCAACCCCCTGAACGTGTGCTCGAGATGCTTACTGCATTGGGGGTTTTTCGTCAGGGCAGTGTTCTGGATGATTTTGTCATTTGCTGTGAAGCAGATAGTCGCGGCAGGCTCGGTTTTGAGCAGCTGCCCTACCCGCAAGCGGAACACATTAAGGACTTGACAGCCCTCTGTTGTCAGATCAATGCAGGGGCACTTATCGCTTCGGGTGTGGAGGGGCGAGCGGTCGGTGAGGCCATACGCCATCAGCGTTTGGCGCAGATTGAATCCTTCCTCAGTCATCTTCAACAAGTCTAATTTTTACTCGCACTCGTAGGTTACCCCTGCTAAAATTCGTCTTTTTTTGACCCCCAGCTAATTTTGCATAAGGGAGAGGGATTTTGGCGAATATTCCAACCATCATCGGTTTTGGCGGTGTTAATGCGTGCGGTCGTAGTTCTGGCCACCATGGCTATCGTCGTCAAGTCATAGATTCGCTCGCTGCCAGCGACGCCGCTGAAACCTATGCGGCATTGGCGAGCATGATGGGTCTGGTGGTACCTAAGAACGGTGAGCTCATCGACACGAGCAGTGGCGCTGTCATGTCGTACAGTGATATTGCGAGCAAGTACGGTCAATGGATTAAAGACAACACCCTAATTCGTCAGTTGGAAGATAATCTATTTGATCGCAACCAGATTCTGGTTCACCGTGAGGCGACGGTGTGTGCGGATGCGCACGCGCCTGTGCAGTTTGTCATTAAGAAATCTCAATTAATGAGTAGCGTTCCTGCCAGTTGGCAGATAGAGGAGCTGAGCGGTGGCAGCGTACGTGTCACTGTTCAGGGCGATACCACTGTCTTGCTACCCGATTTGCGTCAGTCCTTGGTGCAAGCTGCAGGTCAGTTACCTACTGGCTTTGAGCCAGAAGCGCTATACAATTCACGCAATCACCCTCGAGGTTTGCAGCTGGCTGTGTACGGAGCGTCTGACGCGTTGCATTCGCTGGGTATTGATTGGGAAGAAATTCGCCGTAAATTGTCACCAGATCAGGTGGGTGTCTATGCTGGAAGCGCGATGGGTCAATTGGACTTCAATGGCGCCGGCGGCATGCTGCAATCGAATTTTCTGGCGAAACGGGTCAGTGCCAAGCAGTGTGCCTTATCGCTCGCGGAAATGCCGGCGGACTTCATCAATGCCTATGTCATCGGTGGTATGGGTAGCGCCGGGGGAGTGATTGGTGCTTGTGCCACATTCTTATACAACGTGCGTATGGGTGTGCGGGACATTCAAAGTGGTCGTCGCCGTTTGGTCATTGTCGGAAGTGCCGAAGCACCCATTACACCTGAAGTAATGGAAGGCTACCGCACCATGGGCGCGTTGGCTGAGGATGAGGCTATTTTGGCGCTTGATCCGGGTCGTGACACGCCAGACTATCGACGCGCGGCGCGTCCCTTCTCAGACAACTGCGGCTTTACACTGGCTGAAGGTTCGCAATTTTTGGTGTTGTGCGATGATGCGTTGGCGCTGGAGCTTGGCGCCAATATTTTAGGCGCAGTGGCCGACGTATTCGTTAACGCCGATGGGTTTAAAAAGTCCATTCCGGGTCCTGGTGTTGGTAATTATGTGACCATGGCACGTGCCGCTGCAGTCACGCGTGCCATTATTGGTGAGGAGGGGCTTCGCCACCGTACCTATGTGCATGCGCACGGTACCAGTACTCCGCAAAACCGGGTGACAGAATCGGAAATTATCAATGACATTGCCAAAACCTTCGGTATTGAGAAATGGCCGGTGGCGGCAGTGAAATCTTATCTTGGCCATACACTTGGTCCGGCGGGTGGCGACCAAATTGCCTCAGGTCTTGGGGTGTGGAAATACGGTATTATCCCTGGGATCAAAACCGTGGAGCGTATCGCAGATGACGTGGCGCAATCGAATATCCAGTTCTTGCTGCAGGACACGTATGTCGGTGTTGAAGGCATGGACGCCATGATTATCAACTCCAAGGGTTTTGGTGGGAACAATGCGTCGGCCAGTATTTTAGCCCCTCACGTGGTGAAAGGTATGCTGACCCGTAAGTACGGCGCGGCGGCGATAGCGGAATACGCTGAACGCAACATGGCTGTGGCAGCCAAAGCCGAGCAAAACGATCGCGACATCATCGAGGGCAAGCTAACCCCCATCTATTTGTTCGACAATGGTGTGTTAGATGGCAGCGATTTGGAGCTGACAGATACGTCGATCGGTGTGAAGGGATACCAGCACAAGGTAAGCCTGGAGATTGCCAATCCCTACGAGTAAGACGTGGGGGATAGCGGATTTCTGAATGTTTATGCCCCCCCATATGCCACGCGGATACGCCGTAAACCCATCCATGGGGGCTTGCTCTCGACATCCTGTCTCTTGGTCGATTTTTGTTCCTGACAAAATCGACATACATACGTCCATGTAAGCAACAGTCCACTTAGGTATAATGCTGGCATTTTGAAACACCGCACGTAATTAGAGAATCCAAAATCGAATTTAGGCGCACGATCTATGTTTCTACGTGCCGCCATATACCATGCTGAAACACCGCACGAGTATCTTTGTTTAATTGTTGTTGCTCTAATTACGCGCGGTGTTTCAAAATCCCGGCAAACACGCTAGCCGGAAATCGGCAGCATGGATGCTGCCGTTTAGCCTGTAGGGATATATTCACGGCGGTCCGGCGTTGTGTTGCCGGGATAGTTAGCCATCGTCTGTATATGCAGTTCCCTTTATCTTCGATAAAGGTCCCAAAGTGAAGGAATAAAGGTTATACAGGAGGCGTCGGCTAGAAGCCGACCGCCTTTTTGAGGCTATCCAAATCCTGTGGGCCCACCAGCGTTTTAACTAGCTTGCCTTCGGGGTCGAGGATAAACGTTGTCGGCAGCACCTCGGGTTTTTTCTGCCCCAACAAGGCACTGATATCGTCTACTACTACATCGAACTCGATGTTCAACTTGGCGGCTTGTTCAGTGAGTTTTTCACCGCGAATACCATCCCAGTTAATGGCCATAATGGCCGCCTTATCGGCGTAGGTATGAGCGAACTCGTTGAGTTCGGGAATCTCTTTGATACAAGGTTTACACCACTCCGCCCAATAATTGATGAGCAGGTATTTGCCTCGGTAGTCCTCAAAGCGACCGCCACTGCCGTCGGCATAGTGAAATTCAGGCGCGGGCGAACACGCAATGAGCAGCGTACAAATGAAGGTAAAGACGGCGCGTTTAGCCAGCGTGAAACGGTACATGGGATTCCCTTGTCTATGTATAATGCCCAAAAAGGAGTTGATATGAGCGAGTTTACCATTTACCACAACCCGCGCTGTAGTAAGTCGCGCCAAACCCTGCAATTGTTGCAAGACAACGGCGTAGCGCCCGAGGTTGTGTTGTATTTAGATAATACGCCGAGCGTTGAGCAGTTGGACGCCTTGCTGGTCAAATTGGGTATGTCTGCCCGCGATTTGCTTCGCAAGGGTGAGGAAGATTACAAATTGTTGAATCTTAAAGAGACCCACCATAGTGACGCGGATCTCTTGGCTGCCATGGTGGCGCATCCTAAGTTAATTGAACGCCCTATCGTTGTGCGTGGTGATCGCGCGATCTTGGGTCGTCCTCCTGAAAATGTGTTGGAGCTGCTTTAAGTGTCCCTGCCGTATATTTTGGTGTTGTACTACTCGCGTCACGGCTCAACTCACGCTATGGCAGAGGAGATTGCCCGTGGCGTGGAATCAGTTGCGGGCGTCGAGGCTCGGTTGCGAACGGTTCAGCCGATCTCGCCAGACACAATGCCTGATCCAGACGCTATACCCGACAGCGGCCCTCTTTATTGCCAGCCTGAGGACTTAGCGGCTTGTGCCGGTTTGGCCTTGGGGTCGCCTACGCGTTTCGGCAATATGGCGGCGCCATTGAAATACTTCTTGGACACCACCTCGAATCTTTGGATGACGGGGGCACTGATTGATAAACCTGCCGCTGTATTCACGGCCACGCAAAGTTTACACGGTGGGCAGGAGTCGACGTTGTTGAGTATGATGCTGCCATTGTTTCATCACGGCATGGTGCTGCTGGGCTTGCCGTACAGTGAAGCCGCCTTAAGTCGTACTACGTCGGGTGGGACGCCATACGGCGCATCGCATCACACGGGGGGTGATAACAAGGGCTTAAGTGGTGACGAAATCGAGCTTTGCCGTGCCCTGGGTGCACGCCTGGCTAAACACGCGCTAAAACAATAGAAGGCGAATGGGATGAATCTAGGCGAAGTGTCAGCGCGACTGACTTTTGTAAGCTATCTTGCGTTACTGACGGTTTTTACGGTGGTAACTATGGTCTTGCCACCCGAGGGAAAATCGCCTAACTGGGCGATATGGTTGGTGCTCGTAGCCCCGTTATTGATCTTTTTTAATGGCGTACGTCGACGTAACAAGCGCAGCTTAGCGTATCTGTGCTTTGCTATTTTGTTGTATTTTGTCATAGCCGTGAATAACGCGTTTAGCCCCGTAGCACGGGTATTTGATTATCTTGAAGTGGCGTTAATCGTGATCATATTTACGTCGGCGACGCTGGCGATTCGGTTTTACAAGCCCGCGGGTCAACAGGAGGTTCAGCATGACTGAACAGAAAAAGGGGAGTATTCGCCGCATTTTTAGTGGTATTGGGCGCGCCATTAGTTGGTTAAGAGTCGTCTTACTCAATGTGGCTTTCCTGATTTTCTTGGTTGTTTTCATGGCCGCCATCTTTAAAAGTGCCCCAGTCATTGACGTGCAAGAGGGCAGTGCGCTGTTAATTGCACCTAAGGGGGTGATTGTTGAGCAGCAGACGGTACTCGATCCGTTCACCAGTTTGATGCAATCGGCTAACGAAGAAGAATCCGAGACACGGTTGTGGGACATTGTCGATGCGATTGATGAAGCCACAGCGGATTCACGTATTAGCGCACTCATTTTGAAATTAGATGGTGTCGTTGGCTTGGGTTTAGTCAAGGCCGAAGAGATTGGCCGTGCGGTACAGGCATTCAAGGCCACCGACCGCCCGGTGATTGCCTACGGTGAGTATTACAGTCAGTCCACCTACCGTTTGGCGAGTGAGGCGGATGAGATTTACATGCACCCGATGGGGGTGGTGTTCATGAGTGGTTTTGATGTTTATCGAAATTACTTTAAGTCGCTACTAGATACCTTGTTAGTGGATTTTCATGTTTTTAGAGTGGGCGAATATAAGTCTGCGCTAGAGCCTTATCTTCGCGATGATATGTCGAACGAGGCAAAGCGTGCGAATCAACACTGGCTAGATGGTCTGTGGGCTGGTTATAAAACGACGGTGGGTGAGCGTCGCAATATTTCCCCTGAGCGCCTGCAGCAAATGATTGATAGCGTTGACCGTGAACTTGCCCAAGTCGGTGGAAATACTGCGGCCATGGCAGTCAGTACCGGGCTTATTGATGAGGTGTTGTCTCGTCCCGAGATGGAAGACATGCTGGTGGAGCGTTTTGGTGAGTCCGAGGATGGGGGTGCCAACCTGATTCATATGAATGCCTACTTGCAAGAGCGCCGTATGGCTAAGTTGCCAAGTGATGCCGCTCGAATTGGTGTCATTGTTGCTCAGGGTGAAATCATCGATGGTGATAGTATGCCTGGCACCGTGGGTGGTGATAGTTTGGCTAGCCAAATTATGCGGGCTGAGTCTGACGAGAATATCAAAGCGTTAGTGCTTCGAGTGGATAGCCCCGGCGGTTCGGTATTTGCCTCCGAGGTGATTCGCGAGCAATTGTTGCGTTTTAAGGCGACAGGTAAGCCACTGGTTGTTTCAATGTCGTCATTGGCCGCCTCTGGGGGGTACTGGATTGCCGCCGATGCGGATAAGATTCTTGCGTCCCCTCAAACCCTGACGGGATCGATTGGTATTTTCGGTGCGATGCCGACAATTCAGCGGGGATTGTCTAAACTGGGCGTGACGACTGACGGTGTTGGTACAACTGCCATGGCGGGTGCTGGTCGACTTGATTTGCCTATGAATCCCTTGGTAGCGGCCAGTATCCAGCAGAGCATTGAGTTTGGTTATCGTCGCTTTTTAGACATCGTCGCCAATGGTCGTGGCATGGCGGTCGAAGAAGTAGATAAGATTGCGCGTGGACGTGTCTGGACGGGCACTGATGCTCTTGACCAAAACTTGGTAGATGCCCATGGTGGGTTGTATGACGCGCTGGCTATGGCGGCAGAATTGGCGGAATTGGAGAGCTACGAAGCGAAGTGGATATACCCCGAAATGTCATTCTTCGAGTCATTGACGCAGGTATTAAACGTGCGCCAAGCGGATCTAATCGACACTATGTTGGGCCGATTGGGCGGTCATTGGGCGGCGTTGCGGACACCCTATCTACTCGACGACCCCCGTCAGCAATTCGTTCTGTGTACGGAATGCGCTACGCCCTAATTGGTGTCTTGTTGTTTTGCCAAATGGCCACGGCGGCGAGTATGTACCGCTATCGTGGCCCTAATGGAGAGGTGCTCTTTTCCGATCGCAAAATCGATGACCCTGGTTATACCTTGATGAGCCATAGCCGCAATGGTAAATATCTTGGCAAGCTGACAACGCCCGCCACACCGGTGTCACGCCAGCAGATCGATGAATTTATCGTTTCGGCGGCAAGGCGCTATAACGTTGATGCCGCCTTAATCAGTGCCATCATCATGGCGGAGTCATCCTACAACCCCTATGCGATGTCCAAGGCGGGTGCTGTGGGTCTCATGCAGTTAATGCCAGATACCGCCGCGGGTTATCATATCGCTGATTTGATGGATCCGCAGGCCAATATCGATGCTGGTGTCAGGCATGTGGCGGATTTGTTGCGCGAATTCGATGGCGATGTGGCACTTGCGGTAGCGGCGTATAACGCCGGTAGTGGTGCAGTAAGGCGGCACAAAGGCGTGCCCCCCTATCGTGAAACCCAACGCTATGTTGCCAAAGTACTGGCCTATTGGCGTGGTGATTAGATACTGCTAAAGCCTCCGTCGACCGGTATGGCCTGGCCATTGAGGTAGCTGCTATTGGGATCCAGCATCGCTACCATGACATTGACAATCTCATCAACGGTTCCCATGCGCCCCATCGGGTTGCGAGAGGTAAAGCTAGCCAGTTTTTCAGGCTCGGCAATGTCCATCACCAACGGCGTAGGCACAAAGAAAGGGCATATGGCGTTGACCCGAACACCTAAAGCTCCAAATTCGAGTGCTGCCGTTTTGGTCAGTCCAACCACCGCGTGCTTCGCCGCACAGTAAGCACCAATCCCCGGGGCGCCATTCAGTCCGGCCATAGACGCGACGTTGAGTACGACCCCGCCACCCCGTTGCAACATGACCGGAATGGCGTGTTTCATACCAAATAAAACACTCTTGGTGTTAATGGCGAAATAGCGGTCCATATCCTTTTCGGTGGTTTCAACAATACTGCGAATTGGCCCGCCCACGCCTGCATTATTGACGATGGCGCTAAGCTGCCCGAAGTGCTCAACGCAAGACGTTATGGCTTCGGCAAAGTCGGCCTCCTGGCTGACATCAAAGGTTAGGCAGAGGGGTTGATGTGTTAATGCTGCCGCGGTTTCTTGCAGTGCTGCACCATTGATATCCGCCAGGCAAAGGCGATCGCCTCTTGCATCTAATGCTTTAGCGAGGCCTCGGCCAAAGCCACTGCCGGCACCGGTGATAAAAATGACTCGTGAGTTTTCGTTCATCGCCTACCCCTATAAATTGCTGATGGTCATGCCACCATCGACCACGATGGTTTCACCGTTGACGTAACTGCTGGCGGATGAGGCTAAAAATAGGACTGCACCTGCCATCTCATCAGGTTCGGCGTGGCGATGCATTGGGATCTTGGCCATCGCGGCTTTGTAGGTGGCTTCGTGATTGAATAACGCACCGGCAAACTTCGTCTTGGTAAGGCCTGGGGCTATGGCATTACAGCGAATGCCGCGGTCGCCACACTCCAGCGCAAAGGCTTGGGTCATGCTGATCACGGCAGCCTTAGTGATCGAGTAAATACCCTGCATATAGCCTGGTTTCAAACCATTCACTGACGCGGTGTTGATAATGCTGCCACCACCATGAGCTGCCATCAGTTTGGCGCCTCCCTGGGACATCAAAAAATAGCCGCGGATGTTGACGTCGATGGTTTTGGTGAGGCTACCAATGTCGGTATCGAGGATGTGGCCAAAATACGGATTCGTGGCGGCGTTGTTGACAAGAATATCGAGTCGGCCGTGTTTGCTTTGCAGAAAGTCCATGCACGCTTCGATCTGTGCGACTTCGCCAATGTGGCATGCCCAGGCTTCAGCGCTGTTACCCGCGGCGATGATCTCGTCGGCTACCCGTTGGCAGTCGTCAATTTTTCTAGAGCTAACAATAACGTGGGCGCCCTGCTGGGCGAGGAGTTTAGCAATAGATTCGCCAATGCCGCGGCTGGCACCCGTCACGAGGGCAATCTTACCTTCAAGGTCGAACAGATGAGTTTTCATTATATTTTCCCTGATGTTATTCAGGGGTCAGTGTCTGTAAAAGTCGAGGAACTTGTCAATGAAGGTCTGTAAATTTGGCGCAGGAAGATCGTTTATGCCTGCGGCGGCGGCGCGGCCGCCACCCGTGGCAAATTGACGACACAGCTCGGCGGCGCCCTGTTTGTTACTCAACGGTGCCCGAACACTGACCAGGTAGTGGCCATTATCTTTCTCGGTTAAAACCGCATGGGCACGATGGGGGTGTAGGGTTGTCAGATCGTTGCTATATACGCCACTCACACGGCGAGCCCATGGGGTGTTGGGCAATAAAAACACGGCGGCAGTCTGGGTGGTGACTGTGGGTTCAAGGGCGGCGGCGTTAGCCATGTCTGCATGATAACCCTGTTGAAGCGTTTGATAGTCCGGACTATCGGCGATGAATGCTAGAGCCGAAGGCGCCGCGAAAAGGCGGCGATAAAGTTCGGCGGGCACAATGTGCAGGTCGTCAAGACTCGGGCCGTAACCGTTGTAATTGATATAGGTGCCGAGCGCTTGGAGTAAATCTACCTCTGCCGATGCCAACGACGTCGTTGCCGCCAGGGCGCGAGCGGTTTTATGAAGGTTGTCGCCAAAGGCACCCGCGATCGCCCAATCGATATGTGTTCCTTTTAACAAGCCATTGACCAGTACGCTCGTGCAGGTATCGGCGTGCTCATTGATCACTGCTTTAAGGCGCGGATGATCGGGAATATCACCAGGGAAATGATGGTCGACATACAGTACGTCGGCGCCAGCCTCAAGAATGCGCTCTAGGTCAGTGCGGTTCTTATCCAGCGAAATATCCAGCGCGGTGACGCGGTCACCGGCGCTTGGGGTAACCTGTGAAAGCAGATTGATATCACGTTTAACCCCGGTCACCAGTGTCGCGTCCAAAGGGTCAGCTTTGCGAAGTTGGATGAGCGCGCAGATGCCATCAGCGTCACCGTTAAAAACATCGTAACTTTGGCTCATGCGCGCCTCCTAATTAGCCCGCTTTCGCGTCGAGGGCTTGGTAATAATCCGATAAAATCTTTGCCACCTCTGGGCGAGAGAATTCGGGGGGTGGC
Source organism: Pseudomonadales bacterium (assembly GCA_035458985.1). GTDB lineage: Bacteria > Pseudomonadota > Gammaproteobacteria > Pseudomonadales > JAHEIH01 > JAHEIH01. The sequence goes on along the minus strand of DATHYR010000198.1, from coordinate 1,631 downwards.
GCAATGCCTTGGCCAAGCATTTCTCGTACCTTGGTACCTGACAGCAGTACGAAATCATCCTTACTATGGTCGGGGGCGTCTTTCATCATGACCACTTTATTCAGCTTTTTGCTGTAGGCGGTGTGGTCGGCCTTGAAGATCTCCAATTGCAGAGCACCTGCCGGCACTTTTTCATCGAAAATAGTTTGCGCGTCAAAGCCACCGTAGTAATCGCCAACACCGGCGTGGTCGCGGCCCACAATTAAATGAGTGCAGCCACTGTTTTGACGAAACACTGCGTGGAGTACTGCTTCGCGTGGTCCCGCATAGAGCATGTCAAACCCATAGCCCGTCACCATGACCGTATTGGCAGGGAAGTACAGTTCGACCATTTTGCGAATCGAGGCGTCGCGTACGTCAGCCGGAATGTCGCCGGGTTTGAGTTTGCCTAATAACATGTGTATCAGAATGCCGTCGGCATCCAATTGCTCCATGGCCATGCGGCACAGTTCTTCGTGCGCACGGTGCATGGGATTACGCGTTTGGAAGGCCACCACTTTTTCCCAGCCGCGCTGGGCAATTTCAGCGCGAATATCGACCGCGGTTCGGAACGTATCGGGAAACTCGCTGGCGAAGTAAGAGTAATTGAGCACTTGAATGGGACCTGACACGAGACGTCGGCCAAGGCCTTTAAACGTGGCAACCCCAGGGTGATTGGCGTCCAACGTGCCAAAAATATTGATCGCCATGGTATCGATCTGTTCGTCACTCACGTCTTCCACAGCGTCGACATCCATGATAGCCAGCACAGGTTGGCCTTCAATATTGGGATCGCGCAGAGCGATGCGACTACCGGCGTGCACATTGGCATCATCGGTTAAATTGACGATGGGTACGGGCCAGAAAAGGCCGTCAGTGGTATGCAAATTTATCGACACAGACAGTGCATCAGCCAGATTCATATAGCCCGTCAATGGGTTGAAATATCCCCCGGCCAACATGACAGCGTTGGCCGCGGCCGCTGAATTCAGTAGCAGAGAGGGCAGTGTTTCGCCTTCTGCCAACAGTGCTTGGCGCGTGGCGTCGTGAGCGACGTAAAGTGGATTGAGTTGGTCGGAACCGTAAGGCTTAATCATGGTTTACTCCCTGATTATTTAATAATGCCGCGCAAGCGCAGGGCAGACAGTATGAGATCGATCTCTTCTTGCAAACTCATTGTGTCGGAGTGCAAGTGAATTTCAGGAGAGGAAGGCGCTTCATAGGGATCGTCGATACCCGTAAAGTTTTTGATTTCGCCAGCGCGTGCTTTCTTGTAAAGGCCCTTGGGGTCACGGCTTTCGGCCGCTTCCAGCGAACAATCGACAAATACTTCAATGAAGTCCATGCCTGCTGCGTCGTGTAGCGCGCGTACCGCGTCACGGTCGGCACGATAAGGACTAATAAAACTACTTAGCGTCACCACGCCCGCGTCGACGAACAGTTTGGAAATTTCGCCAATGCGACGGATGTTCTCCGTGCGGTCTTCCGCAGAGAAGCCTAGGTTTTTATTGATGCCTAGTCGCACGTTATCGCCGTCTAAGCGATAAGACAGTACGCCCATTTCACTCAATACGCCTTCTAATTCGACCGCTACGGTGCTCTTGCCGCTGCCT